>NZ_JADGHH010000062.1 GCF_019689535.1 Pigmentiphaga sp. | reverse complement strand
AGGTCCAGTTCGCTGATGTCCCCCTCGTCGTAGCGGCGCTGGATGAGCGCCAGGGTACGTTCGCGCAAAGCGACCGTCCCCTCGTAGAGCTGTTGTCCGGCGTCAAGCTCGCGCACCAGGAAGTAGGCGTGGGCCACATCCGCCTGCAAGGCGAGCTGGACAGAGCGCAACAACGCTTCGCCCTGCTCGGCTGCGGCCGAGGCGGCCTCTACGGCCGAAGCGATCCGGCCGAACAAATCCACCTCGTACGAAACCGCGGCCTGCGCCCGCCACAGCGTGGACGCGGAGGTCGAGGCGTCTGCCGGCAGCCCCCGCGAGGCAGGAGACGGCCGCTGGCGAGTGGGGCCGGCGCCCACGCCCACGCCGGGATAAAGATCCGCCCTCGCCTCGCCCAACCTCGCCCGCGCCTGCGCAAGCCGCGCCGCGGCGGCCTTGAGGTCCTGGTTCGCTTGTTCGGCACGTGCCTGCATCTCGTCCAGTACCGGATCGCCGAAGATCTTCCACCACTGGCCGCGATGTCCGGCCTCGGCCGGCTCCGCCACCTTCCAGTTCCCGCCTTGGGCCTCTTTGAAGGCTGCCGGTACGTCCGGCCGCGGCGGCCGATAATCCGGCGCCGTGGCGCATCCTGCCAGCGCCAAGGCCACCAGCAGTGCAGAGAAGCGGCCCAACCCGCGTTTGTGCGTCTGCATCGTGTCCTCCCGTCTCATGCGTGCCCCCTTTGCGCCGTGGCAGCCGTGATGGGCGCGTCGCGGTGGGTTGCCGAATGCAGCTTGCGCGAGCCGGCGGCCATGCGCAGCGCCACGTAGAAAACCGGTGTCAGGAACAATCCGAAGAGCGTCACACCCAGCATGCCGAAGAACACCGCGACCCCCATGGCCTGGCGCATTTCGGAGCCTGCGCCGCTGGAAAACACCAGCGGCACCACGCCCATGATGAACGCAATCGACGTCATCAGGATCGGCCGCAACCTCAGCCTGCTGGCTTCGATCGCCGCCTGCACCACGGACTTGCCCTGCAATTCGAGCTCGCGCGCAAACTCGACGATCAGGATCGCATTCTTGGACGCCAAGCCCACCAACACCATGAGGCCGATCTGCGTGAAAATGTTGTTGTCCCCCCGCGTCAGCCAGACTCCCGTGAGCGCGGCCAGGATGCTCATTGGCACGATCAGGATCACGGCCAGCGGCAAGGTCAGGCTTTCGTACAGCGCCGCGAGCACGAGGAACACCAGCAGCACGCTGATGGGGAACACCCAGACCCCGGCATTGCCCGCGAGAATTTGCTGGTAGGTGAGGTCCGTCCATTCCAGCTTCATGCCACGCGGCAGCACTTGTGCGGCGATGCGTTCAGCCGCGGCCTGGGCTTGGTCCGACGAATAACCTGGCGCCGGCCCGCCGTTGATGTCCGCCGCGGTATAGCCGTTGTAGCGGACGACCATCTCCGGGCCGTAGGCCGGGCGCACCTGCACCAGGGAAGACAGCGGCACCATTTCGCCCGCGGCATTGCGCGTCTTGAGCGCGAGGATGTCGTCGGGGTGCGCGCGAAACGGCGCGTCAGCCTGCGCACGCACTTGGTAGACGCGTCCGAAACGGTTGAAATCGTTTACGTACAGCGAACCCAAATAGATTTGCATTGTGTCGAACACGTCCGTCACCGCGACGCCGAGCTGCTTGGCCTTGACGCGATCGAGTTCAACCTCCAGCTGCGGCACGTTGATTTGGTAGCTCGTGAAGGTCGGCCCCAACTCGGGCGCCTGCTGCGCCGCCGCCACGAAAGCTTTCGCCGCGGCATCCAATTCGGCGTAGCCGCGTGCGGCGCGATCCTCGATCTGCAGCTTGAATCCGCCTAGCGTGCCCAGCCCCATGACCGGCGGCGGAGGAAACACGCCGATGAATGACTCCTGGATCTCGGCAAACTGCCTGTTCAGCGCGTTCGCGATCGCATCGGCCGACAAATCCTTGCCCTTGCGCTCGGAAAAATCCTTGAGCGATACGAACACGATGCCCGCGCTGGAGCTGTTCGTGAAACCGTTGATCGACAGTCCTGGGAAGGCGACGGCGCTGTCCACGCCCGGCTGCTTGAGGGCGATGTCTGACATGCGGCGAATGACCGCTTCGGTGCGATCGAGCGATGCGCCGTTGGGCAATTGCGCGAAGGCCACCAGATATTGCTTATCCTGTGCGGGCACGAACCCGCCAGGCACGATGGCCGAGACACCGGCCGTCAGAGCCAGCAGCACGGCATAGACGCCCATCACCAATGCCTTGCGCGAGATCACGCCCGAGACGCCCTGCCCGTACCGCACCGAGGCGCGGCCGAACAAGTCGTTGAAGCGCCGGAAAAAGCCGCCGAACACGCGGTTTATCGCGCGGCTCAGTGCGTCGGGTTCCGCGCCATGAGGCTTCAACAGCAAGGCCGACAGCGCCGGCGACAGGGTCAGCGAGTTGAACGCCGAGATCACCGTCGAGATGGCGATCGTCATGGCGAACTGCTTGTAGAACTGGCCGCTCAACCCTGTCATGAACGCGAGTGGCACGAACACCGCGACCAGCGTCAGCGCAATGGCGATGATGGGTCCGCTCACCTCCCGCATGGCGCGGTAAGTCGCTTCGCGCGGCGTCAGCCCCGCCGCGATGTTGCGCTCGACGTTCTCCACCACCACGATGGCGTCGTCCACCACAATGCCGATGGCAAGCACCATGCCGAACAGCGACAGCGCATTGATCGAGTAGCCAAAGGCGAGCAGCAGCGAAAACGTGCCAATGATGGACACCGGCACCGCCAGCAGCGGGATGATGGAAGCGCGCCACGTCTGCAGGAAAACGATGACTACTAGGACCACCAGCGCGACCGCCTCCAGCAGCGTGGCAACGACCGCCTTGATGCTCGCGCGCACGAATTGGGTCGGGTCGTAGACGATCCTGTACTCCACCGAGGGCGGGAAGTCCTCGGCGATTTCCTTCATTGCGGCGCGCACCTGGTCCGAGACGGCCAGCGCGTTGGCCCCGGGCGATTGCATGATGGCCAGCGCCACAGCGGGCTTGTTGTCCAGCAGTGAGCGCAAGCCGTACTCGGCGGCCGCCAGCTCGATGCGCGCGACGTCGGATAGCCGCGTCACGCCGCCATCGGGTGCAGCCTTGAGCACGATATTTCCGAAATCGGCCTCGGTCTGCAGGCGGCCCTGGGTGTTGACCGATAACTGCAGCGATACGTCGGACGTATTGGGCGAAGCGCCAATCACGCCGGCTGCCACCTGTACGTTCTGTTCGCGTATGGCCGCCACCACATCTGAGGCCGTGAGCCCGCGCTGTGCCACTTTCTGCGGGTCGAGCCAAATGCGCATCGAATAATTTCCAGCGCCCCATAGCTGCACCTCGCCAACGCCAGGAATACGCGCCAGGCGGTCCTTGACGTTGATCAGGGCATAGTTGCGCAGGTACGTCATGTCGTAGCGATCGTCGGGCGAGATCAGGTGCGCCACCAGCGTCAGCGTCGGGGAACTCTTGAGCGTGGTCACGCCCAGCCGCTGCACGTCCTCGGGCAGGCGTGGCAACGCCTGGGAAACCCGGTTCTGTACCAATTGTTGCGCCTTGTCAGGATCCATGCCGAGACGAAACGTCACCGTGACCGCCAGGTTGCCGTCGCTGTTTGCCTGCGACTGCATGTAGAGCATGTCCTCGACGCCGTTGATGGCTTCCTCCAATGGTGCTGCGACCGTCTCGGCAATCACCTTGGGATTGGCGCCGGGGTACTGCGCCCTGACCACCACCGAAGGCGGCACGACCTCGGGATACTCGGAAATCGGCAACTGGAACATGGCGAGCGCGCCGCCGAGCAAAATGAGAACGGAGAGCACGCCGGCAAAGATCGGCCGGTCGATAAAGAATTTGGAGATGTCCATGATCGTCCGCCTGCCTCAGACGCGCTTGGCCAGCGGAATCGCCGGATCATGCTCGGGCGTACCGCCCTCGCCGCTGGCAGGCTGCTCGCCTGCCAGGCTCCCGCCGGCGCCGGCCATGGGGACGAGGCGCGGGGCGACCGGCTCGCCGGGACGCACGCGCTGCAACCCGTTGACGACGATACGCTCCCCCGCCTCCAAGCCGGCTTCTACCACGCGCAGCCCTTCGGTCACCGCCCCCAGCCGAACCTGGCGATAACGCGTGCGATTGGCCTCGTCCAGCACCAACACGAAACGCTTGTCCTGGTCGGTACCAACCGCGCGATCGTCGATGAGCAGCGCATCCCGGGGTTGTCCGGTCCCCACGCGCACCCGCGCATACAGCCCCGGAATCAACTGGCCGTCGGGATTGTCGAAAATCGCCCGCACGCGTATGGTGCCCGAGGTCACGTCCAGCTTGTTGTCGATGAAACTGACCGTTCCCCGGCGGGGATACCCTTCATCGTCGGCAAGCCCCATCGAGACGGGAATGACCCCGCCCGCCGCGCGACTGGCCCGGGCGATCTTCAGGTAAGTCGGCTCGTCGATGTCGAAGGCCGCGTATAGGCGCTCGGTGGACACCAAAGTCGTGAGCGGCGCGGAGGCCGCGCCTGCAGCGACCACGTTGCCCACCGTCACGAGCGCACGGGAAATGCGTCCGCTCACGGGCGCCTTGATGCGGGTGTATTCCAGGTTGAGGCGAGCCGCCGCGAGCGCCGCCTGGGCTGCCTGCAAGTTGGCCGCTGCCTCGCGCGCCGCGTTCTGCTTTTCCTCGAAATCGCGCTTGGCGATTGCATTGTCGGCCAGCAGGCGCTCCCCGCGAGCCAGCTCTGACGCCGTATAGGCCTGGCGCGCCTTGGCGGCCGCAAGCTGGGCTTCCATGCGCGCCACCTCCGCGGCATAGGGCCGCGGATCAATGGTGAACAGCACGTCGCCCTTCTTGACCATGGCGCCATCCTGGAAGTGCACGGCAGTCAACGTGCCGGACACGAGCGGCCGGATCTCCACCCGATCCACGGCCTCCAGCCGCCCCGAGTAACTGCGCCAATCGATGATGGTGCGCCGAACGACTTTCGCAACGTCAACCACCGCCGCTTGCGGCGCGGGCGGCTGGGCATCGCCCGCTTGGGCCGGCAGGCGCGCAACGGCCAGCACGCCAGCAGCAGCAAGTAAGACGAGCAGCACCAGCGCTAGCCGCGCGTGTTTACGAATGAGAGACATGGAAAAACCTCGATTTCGTGTAGGCAACTTGGGAGATGACCGATTTTGAGTGTTATCGTGGTCTCGATAAATCCCGCCATTCTGCTAACACTATTCGTCCTCGACGAACAATCCCGAGGACCAATCAGGAGGCTCCATGGACAGATTCCAAGCCATGCAGGTTTTCACCCGCGTCGTGGAAGCCAACAGCTTCACGCTGGCGGCCGATAGCATGGGCCTGCCCCGGGCCACCGTCAGCACCACGATCCGCGACCTCGAACGCCTGCTACAGGTTCGGCTGCTCAACCGTACCACCCGCAAGATCAGCCTCACGCCGGACGGCGCGTCGTACTACGAGCGTTGCAAGCGCATCCTGGCGGACCTGGAAGAAACGGAATCCTCCTTCCGCGACGTGTCGCGCGGGCCGAAGGGACGCCTACGGATAGATACGCCGCCTTGTATCGGAAGGTCGATACTGATTCCGGCGCTGTGCGAGTTTCACGCCCGCTATCCGGACATCGAGCTCGTCATCGGCATGAGTGACCGCCCCGCAGACCTCGTTCAGGAGGCGGTGGATTGCGCCATTCGCGTTGGCGAGCTGCAAGATTCCTCGCTCGTCGCGCGGCGCATCGCCACCTACGAGAGCCTCACCTGCGCGGCGCCGTCCTACCTGGAGACTTACGGCGAACCTCGTACGATCGAGGATTTGAAGCATCATCGGGCGGTGCACTATTTTTCGTCCCGGACAGGTCGCGCCATCGATTGGGATTTTGTCATCGACGGGGTGCCCACCGCAGTGAAAGTCCACGGCGTCGTCGCCGTGAACGACGCGGAAGCGTACGTCAAATGCGGACTCCAGGGTTTCGGCCTCATCCAGCCGCCGCGCTATATGGTGCAACCCTACCTAGAGTCGGGCCAGCTGCGCGAAGTGCTGCACGCCTGGCGCCCTTCCCCCATGCCCATCTCGGTCGTCTACCTGCACAACCGCCACCTCTCGCCCAAGGTGCGGGTGTTCGTCGACTGGGTGGCCGAACTCTTCGACCGCTGCCCGCTGATCGAAGGCTGCCCCGCGAACGTCTCGCACGAGTGCGAATTCGCCGGCAGACCGGTCCCGCACACGGTGCGTTCTATCGTCGAACACCACAACGAAGCGGAAAGCGTTTTCTAGGCTGCACCGTCCGCCGGCCGGGCAAAGGCCTGGCGCAGGCGTTCGACCTCGAGGCGGCACATGCAATGCGGGCCGTGATCATTGACCATGCCCACCGCCTGCATCAGCGAGTAGAGCGTGGTCGGCCCGACGAAACGCCACCCCCGCCGCTTGAGCTCTTTGGACAACGCGCGCGACTCGGGAGACTCGCTCCGCGGCGGCCCGGCATACTCGGTTCGAGGTTCGTAGCGCCACAGGAACGCTGCCAGCGATCCCGCCTCGGCGCGCAGCTCGACGGCGCGCCGGGCATTGTTGACGACCGCTTCGATCTTGCCTCGGTGGCGCACGATGCCCGGGTCCCCGAGCAAACGCTCCACGTCGCGGGGACCGAAAGCCGCCACCGCATCGATGTCGAATCCGGCAAAGGCGCGCCGGAACGCAGGCCGCTTGCGCAAAATGGTCAACCAGCTCAGGCCTGACTGGAACCCCTCCAGGCTGATGCGTTCGAACAACGCCGTATCGTCGGCGACGGGCCGGCCCCATTCTTCGTCGTGGTAAGCGATGTAAAGCGGATCATTGCCGGCCCAAACGCAACGCGCGGGCCTGGAGTCTCGTTTTTCGTCGTGCATGGTGGGTCGGGTCGGGCGAAGAATCCGATATCCGATATATTGTCGCCCATGGCCTCTGCGCGCAGCCGAAAGGCTACGCTCGTTTCATGGAACAAATCGAACTCGACGACGGCACTGCAGACCGTTTCCTGCTGGACGCCCCCGGCACCTCGCTGCTGGTGTTCACCAGCGCCACATGTGCCAATTGCAAAATGGCGCGTGCCCGCCTTCCCGACATGAGCCTGCCGGTACGCCGCCTCTGCTGGATAGACGCCGGCCGCAACCAAGGACTGGTCGAACGCTACGAAGTCTTCCACCTACCCTCGATGTTCGTAGTCAGGAACGGCGTGTTCTACGGCGCCGTACAGGCGACGCTGGCGGAATGGGACATACGTCGCCAGGTCTCGCTCGCGCTCGATGGCTACCCGGCGGAGCTGCCTTGACGAAGCAGGATCGCACAGTCGCCTTCGCCCAAGGGGCGTACGCTATGACCGGACTGAGTCCCAATCACGCCAGAGCGCGGCTCCGCCGCTGATCCCGGCGGCATTCGAGCCCACCGTGACGTTCGGCGGCAGCTCGATCGTTACCTTGCGCGCATTGCCGCCCCCGAGAAACACGTGGTCGGGCCTGAGCAGGATGTCGATCAGGCCCAGCGCCTTGCGCAGGCGGCGGTTCCACTGCGCTTCGCCCACCGCGAGCAATGCGGCGGCACCCAGGTAGTCCTCGTAGGTTTTCCTGCCCTCGATCGGATGGTGGGCCAGCTCCATGTGCGGCATCAATTTCCCGTCCCGGAACAAGGCCGTGCCGACACCGGTGCCGAGCGTCATGACGAATTCAAGCCCGACGCCGCGCACGAGTCCGTAGCCCTGCATGTCAGCGTCGTTGATCATCCGCGCCGGGCACCCGAGACGCTCGCCCAACACCTCGGCCAAGGGAAACCCGGCCCACTCGTCTGAATGAAGATTGACCGCCGTCAGCACGCGCTGGTTGCGGATCATGCCAGGAAAGCCGATGGAAACGCGGTCATATCCCTCCAGCTTGGCCACCATGCGTGCCACTTTCTCGACCAACAGGCCCGGGGGGCACGGGCGCGGGGTGGGCACGCGCACGCGCTTGCTGATGCGCTTACCTTCGTCGTCGATGACGGCAGCTTTCAAGCCACTGCCCCCGATGTCTATGGAAAGGATGCCCGCCGTCATGCACCGCTCCGGGACTGGGACTGCGGCAGCGGCCCCTGCTCCGGATGCGGTAGGGAGGTCTGCCGCAGGGTTTCGAGAATCCGTCGCCCGACCCTGCCGTCTGTCGGCAGGCCGGCGCGCGCCTGCTCGGCGGCCACCGCGCCGCGGGTGCGCGCGCCCAGAACGCCGTCGGGCGTGCCGACATCATGGCCACGGGCCAGCAGCAACGACTGGAGCTCGCGGATTTCCGCACGGGACAGGCCCGGATCGTCCGTGGGCCACGGGGTTGCGAGTGCCGGCTCCCCGCGCAGCCTGTCGATCAGCAAGCTGACTGCCAAGGCATACTTGCGCGATCCGTTGTAGCTCAAGATCGCGTCGAAATTACGGGTGACCAGGAATACTGGCCCCTGGGCGCCGGTGGGCGCAAACAGTTGGGCCGGCGACTCCGGCAGGGGCTCGTCCGCACGCGTCCGGTCCGGCCGGCCGCCATCGACCCGCGCCACGCCCATCGCCGCCCACTCTGCCAGGCTGCGGCGCGCCGTGCCGGCGAACTCCTCTCCCATCGGCACGGACGCTGCCACGGCCGCAGGCAGCTTGACCTCGATGACCGGCAGCAACCCCCGCGTCCACCGCGCGCGCCGCTTGCGCAAATGATTGGCGGTCGACGCCAGCGCATCGGGTAGCGACCCGTACAAATCTATCCGCCCGTCTCCATCCCCGTCGGCGGCCAGTTCGTAAAACGACGTGGGGATGAACTGGGTCATGCCGAAGGCGCCGCTCCAGGAGCCGACGAAGCTCTCGGGCTGCACCCGGCCTTCGCTCAGCAGTCGCACCGAGGCGTAGACGTTCTTGATCCATAGCGGCTTGCCCTCGGTGCAAGCCCGCGTCAACCAGGCGTCGAGCACCCGCGTCCTGCCCAGCTGCGTCCCATAGTTCGTCTCGATGCCGAAAATGGCCACCAGCGCTTCGCCATCGACTTCATAGCGATCAGCAATCTGGGCCAAGGGCCCGGCCTGCGCCTGCATCAGCTTTCGGCCGTCCGCGACGCGCTCTTCGTCGACGGTCTTGGCGATGTAATCCCACCAGGTTTCTTGGCCTTCGGGCTGGGAGCGCGCCGCCGCCACCGTGGAGGCGAGCAAGGAGGCATCACGCGTGTAGGCGTCGAACGCAGCGACTTGGATGCCATGGGCCGGCGCATCTTGCCTCAGCTTGGCAAGGCAAGCGGAGAGTTCGGCCTGGGCATGGGATGGGCCCGCGGCCATCAAGGCCATGCCGGCGCCCAAAGCCGATAAGAACCGGCTCGCAGGCCGGCTCACGCAACGAGCATGCATAAGCAGGCTGTCTCCTTGGTAATCGGGGTAAAGGGCGACGCGTCAGGCGGCGGCCGCAGATGCCTTTCCGGCACCGGGAATCGTGCCCGTCGACTCGAAAAAGCGGCGCAGGATGGCGTGGGAAGCCGGCGTTTCGGCGACGCCCGCGCGCAAGGCCTGCACGTCGATGCCCTCAGCGTCCAAACCGGAACGCATGACGTCGAAATACGCCCGCATGATAGGCGCAGTGAACTCCGGATGGAACTGGACCGACACCGCATTCGGGCCGTATCGCAGCATTTGATGAGGATCCCGGTCATTGACCGCGAGCGCGACCGCACCCCGCGGCGGTTCGAGCACCGCCTGTTCCCGAATGAAATGGGCGGCGAACATGGCCGGCATGCCGGCCAGCAGTGGGTCTTCGCGCGCCGCCGAGGTCAGTTCCACGGGGCGGGTGCCGATCTCCCGCCCTCCCTCGAGGTAGTCGATGCGCCCGCCGAGCGCATAGCTGATCAACTGGTGGCCATAGCAAATGCCGAAGAGGGGCAGCGAGGCGTCCATGGCATCGCGCACCCAGCCCGCGCACGCTTCGCTCCATGGGGCGTGATCGGTTACGTTGGCCCGCGAGCCGGTAATCAAGGCCGCCCGGTAGCGCGTAGGCGCCTGCGGCCGTTCACCTTTATAGGCGGCCACGCGCACAAGACCAGCCGGGTCCAGGCCGGCCACCTCGCTGACCATGCGGTCGAAACCACCGTAGACATCGCCGACGGCCTGGGGAGGACCGCCGGTCTGGAGAATGAGGATGGGAAGCATGCACCTACCTTGCAATGGACGCCTACATGACACCGCAATTCCGGCCGGTCCGCAACCGTGCCCGGCCCGCGACGGCTCAGGTGGACACGCCGTTCTCGCCGATCAGCCCCCCAAGCAGCAGGGCCGCCAAGAAGAACCAGAAGAGCGCCCCGAGGATGGACCGGCTAAGCAACGCCCGGATCCCGGCGTACAACAGCAGCATCCCCAGCACCAGGAGGGCAAAATTGAACAAAGTCGGACTCATGCCCAGGGCATCGGCAAGACCGGACGAGAACTCGCCTACGGCTTCCCCGAAGCCCCCGAACACGGATTTGAGCGCCGCGACGATGGTCCGGATGACCTCGCCGAGCGCACTGCCCAACCATTCGAAGAATGTGGACTCGCTTTTCATGAGCTGGGTTTAGAGAATTTCGGGCATTATGACCTACGCCCCGGCAAGATCCCTCCGGCCGACATGCTTGGAAACAAGGCCCGGAGCGGGGTTGCAATCCATTACAAACGCCTCGCCCGCCCGGGTGGGAGAACGGTCCAAAGCCGACCATACTGAAGGCTGAAGGCGACGTAGCATTGCCCCCATGGGCATGCACTTCTGGCCTTGCCTGCGTGGCGCTGCCGGCTGCCATCGGTGTCGACGGCTGCCGCGACGCGTGGATCTCTCGAGGAGGCATCATGGTCACAACGCTCTTCCGTGCAGCATGCGCCAGCGCCGTTTTCGCGGCGGGGTGCTCATCGCTCATGGTGACCGAACCGGCGAAAATCAGCGACGGCATACTGGTGGCGCCGAACGGCATGAGCCTTTATACCTTCGACCGCGATCCGGTCGGGCAAAGCGCCTGCAACGGCGCCTGCGCGCAGAACTGGCCGCCGCTGGCCGCCCCCGCGGACGCCAAGCGCCATGGAGACTGGATGGTCGTCACCCGCCAAGACGGCAGCCGCCAGTGGGCATACCGGGGCAAGCCCCTGTATTTCTGGGTCAAGGACAAGGCGCCCGGCGACCGGACCGGCGATGGCGTCAACGGCGTATGGCACCTGGCACGCCCGTGAGCCCAGGCGCGTGCGCGCGCTCGGGCAGGTGCACCGCCTCGTCGCTCGGGATGGGTGCATAATCCGGGCCGAACGAGACCTCGCCCAGCTTCCAGCCGGCTCGCCGGCGCACGGCGCCCCAGAATCGCTTGGCCGCCTCCCATTGCTGCCCGACCAGCCCATATTGGTTATCGATGTCGACCATGGGGTCGCTGACGCCGGTCGGGCGGACCTTTTCACCGTACAAGGCCGTGCCGAAAAGAATGTCCCAAATGGGTAGCACCTGGCCGAAATTGCAATTGTGCAGCGAGGGCCGCTCCGGATCGCGAACCATGTGGTGCAGGCGATGGAACTTGGGATCGACCAACAGTTTTTCGCCGATGCGCCCAAAGCCGAAGCGCACGTTGGTGTGTGAAAGATTCTGCACCAGCTCGCTCAGCAACACGAGCAGCGCAAACTCCGAGGGCTCCACTCCCATCAACAGCCCGACCGTGGCCAGGATGAACGACTGCAGCACTCCGTCGATATAGCTGCCGCGATCATTGGTCCAGCAGCTCATTTGACGCTGGCTGTGGTGCATGCTGTGCAGCGCCCACCACCACGGTATGGCGTGCTGGGCCCGATGCATCCAGTAATAGACGAAGTCGTAGACGACGTAATAGACCAGGAACAGGACGTAGGGATGTTCTTCGAACCAGGGCACCCAATGCTTGAGCCCGGATGAGGCCGGGGCCTGGGCCGCGGCATCGCTCCCCAGGCTGCCGAGCATGTTGGCGAACGGCGTCAACACGAGATAGCTGAACAGCGGGAACAGCCCCAGCAACATCAACAGCGTATAGAGACGGTCCACGCGCGTCAGGCGCCGGTCGGCCCATTGTTCGGCCGGGACGACGCTCTCGAGCGGCCGAAATATGCAGCCAATGATGAACAGCTGGAGCATCGCGATGAGCAACGCTTCGGAGATCTCCAGCGGGTCGCCGGCACTGCCGGCGATGTGCAGGAACGCGATCGCCGGTTCGACGAGATGGGTGCTGACCCACGCGATAGCTTGAGTCCAAAACGAGGCCAGAGTCGACATGGAATAACGAGGGGATGAAAGCGCTACATACTGTAGCAATTCTCTTCCCGGTCGGCACGCGGGGCCGCGAGGTGTTTCGTTTCGCCGCGCCTTAAGATATATTTCAAATATATCTTTATTGTGATGACGCCATGCTCGACCCCAACCTCTGCACGGAAGAAGAAATCGCCCGCTTCGTGGCGGCCTTCTACGCCAAAGTCCGCCAGGATGCGCGGCTGGGGCCCATATTCGAAGCCCACGTGGACGACTGGGATCATCACCTCGCCAAGCTCACCGACTTCTGGTCGTCCATGCTGCGCGGCACCCGCCGCTATGTAGGCACGCCGATGACGCGCCACGCCGCGCTTCCCGGTCTCGACGAAAGCCTGTTCCTCCGGTGGCTGGAACTGTTCGGCGAAACGGCCCGGGAACAGGA
Source organism: Pigmentiphaga sp. (assembly GCF_019689535.1). Classification (GTDB taxonomy): domain Bacteria; phylum Pseudomonadota; class Gammaproteobacteria; order Burkholderiales; family Burkholderiaceae_B; genus Pigmentiphaga. The sequence goes on along the minus strand of NZ_JADGHH010000062.1, from coordinate 5,213 downwards.
GAATGCGGCGATGGCCGACCGCGCCCAAGCCATGGCGCGCCGCATTGCGCAAAGCCTGTGGCTGGGCTACCAGACCCAGCGCCATCCAGAGCAGCTGGCGCGCGAATTGCCCCTGCCATGCGCCTGACCACGCACAGCGATTACGCGCTCCGGCTGCTCATGTACGTCGGCTGCTACCCCGGGCGGCTCTGCACCATCGCCGAAATCGCCGAGGCGCACGGTATTTCGGAAGCACATTTGATGAAAGTCACCCACCGGCTAGGCCAGCTCGGCTATCTCGAAACCATCCGTGGCAAAGGTGGCGGCATGCGGCTCGCCCGCGCACCGGCCGAGATCGGCCTGGGTGAAGTCATTCGTGCGCTCGAACCGGATTTCCACTTGGTCGACTGCCACGCCCCGGGCGCCAGCTGCGCCCTGGCCGGGCATTGCCGCCTCACCGGCATTCTGGGCGCAGCGCTCCAACGCTTTCTCCAACACCTCGACGGCTACACGCTGGCGGATTTGCTGCCCACCCGCCGAGGGGCATCCCCGCATCTCCCGTTTCCCCTATTCCCTGCCCAGTCATGAATTTGCAATCTCTCCTCGGCATCGAATTTCCCGTCGTCCAGGCCCCCATGGCAGGGTCCCAAGGCAGCGCGCTCGCCATCGCCGTCTCCAACGCCGGAGGCCTGGGCTCGCTGCCGTGCGCCATGCTCGGCCCGGACGCCCTGCGGCGCGAGCTGGAGGCGCTGCGGGCAGGCACGAGCCGGCCATTCAACGTGAACTTTTTCTGTCACACGCCGCCGGAACCCGACCCGGACAGGGAGGCCGCCTGGCGGCGCGCGCTGGCGCCGTACTACGCGGAATTCGGGATCGACCCGGATGACATCCCTCCCGGGCCCGGGCGCGCGCCCTTCACCCCGGAAATCGCCGACATCGTCGAGCCATTCCGGCCACCGGTCGTCAGCTTCCACTTCGGGTTGCCTTCCCCGGACCTAGTCGCGCGGGTGAAATCCTGGGGCGCCAAGGTCATGTCGTCGGCCACTACCGTTGCCGAAGCACGCTGGCTGGAAGATCACGGGGCAGACGTCATCATCGCGCAGGGCTTTGAAGCCGGTGGCCACCGGGGCATGTTCCTGAGTAATGATGTCGACGATCAACCCGGTACCTTTGCCCTGCTGCCGCAAATCGTGCGCGCGGTGCGCGTGCCGGTGATCGCCGCCGGCGGCATTGCCGATGCGCGCACGGTTGCCGCCGCGCGGGCGCTGGGCGCCGCCGGGGTGCAGGCCGGCACCGCCTTCCTGCTGGCGCCCGAAGCCACGACCAGCGAAGTGCATCGCGCCGCACTCAAGAGCCCCGCCGCGGCCCACACCGCGTTGACCAACCTCTTCTCTGGCCGCCCCGCGCGCGGCATCGTGAACCGCATCATGCGCGAGCTGGGCCCCCTGTCTCCGCTGGCGCCGGCCTTCCCGCTGGCGACCACCGCCGTCGCGCCGCTGCGGGCCAAGGCCGAAGCGCGCGGCTCGGGAGACTTCTCGCCTTTGTGGTGTGGCCAGAATGCCAGCGGCTGCCGCGAAGCCCCGGCGGCGCAAATCGTGTGCGAACTGGGCGCGGCCTGGGGTTGAGAGACGTCCGATCCGGGATCAGGAACCGTCCCAGCCCCGGGCCCCTATCAGCGGGACAAACCGTACGGCGCCCAAGTCTTCTTGGCTGAAGGCCCCGTCCGGGCACCTGACGATCCTGACCAATCGCTGTAGCTCCCGGCTCGGTCCGACCGGCATGACCAGTCGGCCGCCGGGCGCCAACTGTTCGCGCCAAGTTTCCGGCACTGTGGGCCCGCCGGCCGAAACGAGGATGGCGTCGAAGGGCGCACACCCGGGCAAGCCCAAGCTGCCGTCGGCCAGGTGCACGGTGACCTGCGGATATTCCTTTAACCTCTCCCGTGCCGCGGCGGCCAGCGCAGGCCGGATCTCCACCGTCTCCACCCTTGCCACAAGCTGCGCCAATACCGCCGCCCCATAGCCCGACCCGGTGCCGATTTCCAGCACCGTGTCGTGCGGCGACAAACGCGCCGCCTCGGCCATCAGTGCAACGACGTAAGGCTGCGAAATGGTTTGCCCCTCCCCTATGGGCAGCGGCGTGTCTTCATAGGCAAGACCGGACAGTTCCGGCGGCACGAAACGCTCCCTGGGCACGGCACGCATGGCAGCCAGCACGGCCGGGCCGCGGATGCCCCGCGCCGCTAGCTGGTGCGCGACCATCCGTTCGCGCTGTGTTGTCGAGTCAGGCATGCAAGACCTCGCTTCGGTTTCCTTGAAGTCCTAGTGTGCACCCTGGTGCCGCCTGCGCGTGTCTTGCCGTTAAACATGCAACGGCAGAGCGCTATGATGGTAAGCCGATAGCCCAATGCCGGTTCCGGCACCGTTTTCGTGAACCTCGACCTGTTCGATTTCACTGCCGCCTCTTCCGCCGTGGAGCCTATAGGCAGGCGATCCGTCATCCTGCGGGGCCTGGCCCTGCCTGACGCGCCGCAACTGATGCAAGCCCTGGCCATGCTCGAGTCGGAAGCGCCGTTCCGGCACATGGCCACTCCCGGCGGACGCACCATGTCAGTGGCCCTGACCAACTGCGGAGAGTGGGGCTGGGTCAGCGACAGTCGAGGCTACCGGTACACGCGTCTCGATCCGATGACGGACAGGCCCTGGCCTGCCATGCCGGCCATCTTCGCTTCGCTTGCCGAACGGGCGGCGCAAGCGGCGGGATTTCCGGGCTTTCGTCCCGACGCATGCCTGGTCAACCGCTACTTGCCTGGCTCGCGCATGGCGCTGCACCAGGATCGCAACGAACGCGATTTCAGTGCACCCATCGTTTCGGTATCGCTTGGCATACCAGCCGTCTTTCTGTTCGGGGGACATTCACGCACGGACCGTCCCGGGCGCCATCCCCTGTTCCACGGCGACGTCGTCGTTTGGGGAGGCGAAGACCGATTGCGCTACCACGGCATCCTGCCGCTGCGCGAAGCGCACCACCCGGCATTGGGAGCCAAGCGCATCAACTTCACCTTGCGCAAGGCCAGCTGACCCAACGCTTCAGGACCTCGCACGGGGCCGTCCGGCAGGCGCCTGCATGTCGTTTACATGCATTCGCCGCTAGCCGACAATGCGGCTTCTCGTTCCGATTCAAACTTGGAGGCACGAATGCACGAACCGTCCAGCCGCTCCGTGCCGGATGCGGCAACGGGCAACCGCTACGATCGCATGGAGTGGGCAGGCGCCTTCGGCGATCTCGGCACGCTCATCCCGTTCGTGGCTGCCTACATCGGCGTGCTGAAGCTCGACCCGTTCGGCGTGCTGTTCGGCTTCGGTCTGTGCATGCTGGCTTGCGGCCTGTACTACAAGACGCCCATCCCGGTGCAGCCGATGAAGGCCATCGGCGCCGTCGCCGTGACGCAAGCGGCGCAAACGGCGCTCGTCACGCCGGGCGCCGTCTATGCCGCCGCCCTCGCGACGGGCGCAATCTGGCTTTTCCTCGGGTTGAGCGGCGCGGCCACCCGGCTGTCGCGGGCCGTGCCGCCCGCCGTCGTACTAGGAATCACACTGGGATTGGGCTTTGGCTTCATGCTGGAAGGCGTGAAAATGATGCACAACGATTGGCCGATCGCAGCGATTGCCGGTTTGGGCACCCTTCTCTTGATGGCGAACCGGACGTTCCCGGCCATGTTCGTGCTGCTGGCCTTTGGCGCGGCCGTCGGCCTATGGCGCCAGCCGCACCTCTTGCACGAATTGGCGCAAGCGCCTGTCGGACTGCCCTCGCCCCGGTTCGCGCTGTCCGAGCTCGGCTGGAACGAACTGATGGTCGGCGTGGCGCTGCTCGCCCTGCCCCAGGTCCCACTTACGCTGGGCAACGCCGTCATTGCGATCAAGGATGAAAACAATCGCCTCTTCCCTCACCGTCCGGTCACGGAAAACGGCCTGGCCACTTCCACCGGCATCATGAACTTGGTCAGCTCCACGGCGGGTGGCGTACCGATGTGCCACGGCGCCGGCGGCATGGCAGGGCACGTGGCCTTCGGCGCCCGCACCGGAGGCGCGGTCGTCATACTAGGCGTCATCCTGCTCGCGCTGGCGCTGTTTTTCAGCTCCGGCGTCGCATTGCTATTCCAGGTATTCCCGCTGGCGATCCTCGGAGTGATCCTGTTCCTGACGGGTGCCCAGCTGGCGCTGGGCAGCAGCGTGCTACCCGCCGACAAGAACGAGCGGTACATTACCCTTGCGACCGCCGCACTGTGCATGTGGAACGTCGCGGCCGGCTTCGTCGCGGGGTTGCTCCTGCATTGGATGGCCAAGCGGCGCTGGATCAGGATGTAACCGCGGGGCAAACGCCGGTCGCACGGCCGCCGGCATGCAGCGCTTCGCCATCATGCCGTTCAGGCCCAGGCTGCCTCGCGGTCGCCCACGCGCGCCGCAACCGCGGGCAAACTCGAGCGATCGAGCCGCAGCGTCATGCAATAGGCGCCGCCCCCCGACATCTTGAACGGTTCCAGATCGACCGGGATGACCGAGTACCCGCGCTCGCGCAACATGGACCCAAGGCGCGGGGTGGGCGCGGCCATTACGATCCGCCTGCCAACGTTGACCGCATTCACGCTGAAGCGGCCCAGGTCCTCGTCGGACGCGGCAAGCAGCATGTCGACCGGCACGCGCTCGCGCAGGCGGCGCAGCGCGGGGCGCGTCAAGGCGGGGGGATAGTAGAGGATTTCTCCCCCGCTCAACGGGCAGAAGCACACGTCCAGGTGATAGCACCGCTCCGAAGCCAGCTCGAGGGGAACCACTTCCTGGTCGAAAAAGTCGGCAATGTGCGCCAACGACTCGCGCGCGGAACGCGGACCGTAGGCAGCCCAAAAGCACCGGCGATTCACATCCCAGATCGCATCGCCGGCGCCCTCCTGGAAACAACCCGGCGGAAACCGGGCGATTTCCTTTAGCAACCCCTGCTCGCGCAGCTGCTCGAAAACCGCCAGGAAGGCGGCCTCCTCGCCGCGGCGCTGGGGATAGCGGAAACGGGCAAGCAGCGCCCGTCCGTCCAGGATGATGCCGGCATTGGCGGGAAAAACCATGTCCGGCAACCCCGGCGCGCCGTCCGCGACGACGACGTCGCAGCCGGCCTCGCGCAGGGCGCATCGCAACGCGTCGTAAGCCCTGCGCGCCGCCGCGCGCCACCCCTGCCCAGAGCGC
>NZ_JADGHH010000290.1 GCF_019689535.1 Pigmentiphaga sp. | reverse complement strand
GGCTGCCGGCCGGCAATAACGTTGCCCTGGAACAGGATGGTGACCGCCTGACCCTGGCCTGGGACGGCGAACCCGGCCAGCGCTATTGGGTGCAGGTCTCGGGCGATCCGAATTTCGCAACGATCGCGGCTGAGCAAAGAACCTCGGAGCGCCAATGGGCGGTCGAGGGCCTGCCGGCAGGCGAGTATTTCCTGCGGATACAGGCCACGGACAGTGACGGTTTCGTCCGGGAGTTCACCCGCCCGCAGCGTTTCCGCATCAACAACTTCATCCGCACCGGCGCCGGTCCCCTGCGTTCGGGCGACGGCCAGGAAGTCCGGCCGCAATAAGGCATGGACCGTCTTCTGGGCCGTCGGTTCGCCAGGGTGCTTGCCGTCGCCGTCGGACTGTGCCTGGCGGCGCTCCTGGCGTGGCAGGGGGGCCTGGGGCGCGTGGATGGCTCGCTGTATGACTGGATCAGCCGGTTTGGCGCACGCGATCCCCGGCCGGACGTGGTCGTGGTGGCGATCGACGAACGCAGCCTGGCACAAGTGGGGCGCTGGCCTTGGCCCAGGGATCAGCAGATCGATTTGATCGAGCGCATCGCCGCCCAATCGCCCGCGGCGGTCGGGCTGGACCTGCTGCTTTCCGAGCCGTCTTCCGATCCGCTGGTCGACCAGCGTCTGGCAGAGGCGTTTCGCCGCAGTGGCAACATCGTGCTGCCGTTTTTCACTGCGCAGGCGGGAACGGGGAAGGTGCAAGCCATGCTGCCCGTTCCGCCGCTTGCGGCCGCTGCCCACCGGTTGGGGCACGTTTCCATCGATCCGGACGCCGACGGCGTCGTCCGTAGCGTTTACTTGCGCGAGGGCCCGCATGGGCAGATGTGGGAGCATTTCGCGGTGGCGCTATTGCGTACGGCCGGTGCGCCGGTGCCCGACCCGCTTCCCGGCAATCGCGCGCCGCCGCGGCTGCCTTCCGAGGCGGCTGGCGATTGGCGGCGCGACCACTGGGTGCACGTCGCCTATGCGGGGCCGGCGGGGACGTATCGCACCTTGTCTGCGGCGGACGTGCTGGCGGGCCGGGTGCCTGACGATACCTTGCGCGACCGCATCGTGCTGATCGGGGCCACGGCGACCGGGCTGGGGGACGTATATCCGACGCCGTGGTCGGGGCGGCACCGCTTCATGCCGGGAGTCGAGATTTCGGCCAACGTCATCGACAACCTGCTCTCGGGAGAGACGCGGGCCGTCATGGCGCAGTGGCTCGCCATGACGCTGTCCGTCCTGCTGGTGGCGGCCGTACTGCCTGCGCTATGGCTGCTGGCCCCGGGTTGGGCCTTGGCTGCGTCGGCGGCGGGCGTTGCGGCGACCGTCACCGTGAGCGGGGTGCTGCTGCTGGGCCAAGGCGTGTGGTTCCCCCCGGGGGCGGCGGCATTGTCGATCGTTGCCTTTTATGTGACCTGGAACTGGCGGCGGCTGGAGCGCGCCGCGACCTATCTCGTGGATGAGCTCCGGCGGTTGCGTCGCCACGGTGCGGTGGACGAACCGCCTTCGCCCGGCGGAGGGGATTTGATAGACCGGCGCATCCGGAACCTGGCCCATGCCACCGGTCGCCTGCTCGATGCGCAGGCTTTCATGTCATCAGTGATCGAGAGCCTGCCGGATGCCGTGCTGGCCGTCGGCCAGGACGGCCGGGTGCTGTTGTCCAACCAGGCGGCAACGACGCGTTTCGGCACAGCAGCGGGCAAGGGGGCCGAGATGTCGGGCCTGTTGGAGGGTTGGGCCCTGGTTGGAGGAGGGGCCTTGACCTGGCCGCCTTCCGTCGAGGCCGGCCGCTTCGCAGAGTGCCGTGACCCTTCAGGCAGGGCTTTCCTTTTCGAATATGCACCTTGCGCGGGGTTGGGTGAGGGCGATGCGGCATGGATCGCGACACTGGTAGATATCTCGGCGTTGCGCGAGGCTGAGCGCAAGCGTGACCAAGCCTGGCGATTCCTGTCGCACGACATCCGCTCGCCGCAGGCAGCCATCCTGGCGCTGCTGGACCTGCACGAAAACGATCCTGATGAACTGTCCCGCGACGAGCTGCTCGCCCGCATCCGGCGCTACGTGCTTCGGACCCAATCCCTGGCCGAATCCTTCGTCGAGTTGGCGCGCCTGGCTACTGCGCCTGTGCAGGAGGAGCTGCTGGACGGCGCCGATGTGCTGCTCGATGCGGCCGATGAGTGCTGGAGTCTCGCGCAGGCCAAGGACATCGCGCTGCGGACCGATTTGCCGGACGGTGCGGCCCCGTTGCGAGGCGAGCGCAGCTTGCTCGTGCGGGCACTCGTGAATCTGATCAACAACGCGGTCAAATTCAGTTCACCCGGCAGTCCCGTGGAATGTCGCTTGTTCTCGCAGGACGGCAACTGGTGCTTGGCGGTGAAGGACCGCGGGCCAGGCATTGCGCCTGAGGAGCAGGCACGGCTGTTCCAGGAGTTCTCGCGCGTGGGTGGCGCTTCGGCGGGAGAGCCGGGCTTCGGGCTGGGGCTGGCCTTCGTGAAGGCAGTGGCGGAGCGGCACCACGGCCGCGTCGAATGCGATAGCGAACCGGGCCGGGGCAGCGAGTTCCGCATCGTCCTGCCCGCGGCCTCCCCATAGGCCAGCACGCCACTTGCCAGGTGGGGCGCGGCGGCGCGATGGTATCATCCCCGCCGATACTGCAACGGTTGTCGCAAGCGTCGACGTCATTCGATGCGTTGAAAGTCGCTCCGAGGTCCGCCGGGCCGGTGCGTATCGCTTATCGACGCTCGACGATGAACAACGCCTCCCCGGAATTTTCCTCCCTATCCTCGACGCAAGCGGCGCAACGCCTTCTACCACTGGTAGCCATCGTCTTGACGGGATTCTTGGCCGTAGGCCTGCCTTTGCCTGCGCTGCCCCTGTACGTCAATGGCAGGCTCGGATTTTCTCCCTTGGTCGTGGGATGGGTCATCGGCTTGCAGCCGCTGGCAACGATCCTCACGCGCAAGTTCGCCGGCGCTTATGTCGATCGGCATGGACCTCGCCAGGCGGTGATGCTGGGACTGCCGATGGCGATGGGCGCGGGTTCCCTCTACGCAGCGTCAGCGCTGATTCCGCATCCCACGGCGTCCCTCGGGGCGCTCGTGGTCGGTCGTGTCCTCATGG
>NZ_JADGHH010000289.1 GCF_019689535.1 Pigmentiphaga sp. | reverse complement strand
AGCTGAACCCGCACGCCGCAGTCCTGGTTTCCAATCACGCGGACCTGCCCTTTGAGGCCGTATTGCGGGCGGCGGATACCGGCCAAGTACAAACGGGAGAAACGGCGTCGTCCGGACCCGGTGCCTCGCCAGTCGCTGGGAAGCCGGCGCAGCATGCAGGGCACGGGCGCGGCCAGGCCGACCAGAGCCCCCACTCCCACGATCACCACCACGACCACGATGGCCCGCATGACCACCATCACGCGGCGCAGGCCTGCTTCATTCCCTTGGGACAGCCGGTTGCGCGCGACTGGCTATTGATCCGTCTACACGGATTAGCCGCCGCACTGGGGGACGACCTGCTGCGCGTGAAGGGAGCCGTCGTACTCGGTGACGGCCGGCGCTACGTCGTCCAGTACGCGCCTGATGCCCGGCGTTTCGACGTATCGCCGCACGATCCGGCGTCGACGGCACCGGCGCAGCCCGGACTCACCGTCATCGCGCTGCATGCCGATGCCCAGCGCGTCGCCGCGGCCTTTGACCACCCCGCCGCATCGAGCGGCTAAGGCCCGGCCCCTAGTTGTTCTCGAGCACGTCCGCCAGCCCCTGCTTCTCGAGCAGCGAATTCAGGTGGTCCCAGCCGTGGAAATCGATGATGATCTGGCCACGTTCCTTGGCGCCGATCTTGAAGACGACCTGCGTACCGAGGCGATCGGACAAAGCCTCTTCCAGGCGGAGCACGTCGCGGGATTTCTCGGTTGCCTTGCGGCTGGACCTGCGGGCGGACTCCTGCAGGGTCTGGGCAACCAGCTTCTCCGCCTCGCGCACTGACAAGCGCTTGGCGACGATCTGGGTGGCAAGCTGGATCTGGGTCGCTGCGTCCACTGCAAGTAGCGCCCGGGCATGGCCCATGTCGAGGTCGCCCGCCAACAGCATGGTCTGCACGGGGCCGGCGAGGTTCAACAGGCGCAAGAGGTTGCTGGTCGCCGAGCGGGAGCGGCCGATGGCCTGCGCGGCCTGCTCGTGTGTCATGCCGAACTCGCCGATCAGGCGCTGTACTCCCTGCGCTTCCTCCAGCGGATTCAAGTCCTCGCGCTGGATGTTCTCGATCAGGGCCATCACGGCCGCGTTTTCGTCGCTGACCTCGCGCACCAACACCGGCACCTCGGTCAGCCCCGCCAGCTGGGCCGCCCGGAAGCGACGCTCGCCAGCGATGATTTCGTAGCGTTCGCCTTCGATCGCACGGACCAGGATGGGCTGCATCACCCCCTGGGTCCGGATCGATTCGGCCAGCTCTGCCAGCGCTCCCTCGTCCATGCGCGAACGCGGCTGATATTTGCCTGCCTGCAGCCGGGAGACGGGCAATTTGGTCGGCGGGCCGTCCTTCGATGCGCCGTCCTTGGACGGTTTGTCGCCCAGCGTGCTGACTGCCGGAATATCGGCGCCCAGCAGCGCATCCAGGCCACGGCCGAGTCCCTTGGGCTTCTTGACGCCCTTTCCTGCTTTCATTTCCATGATGTTTTCCCGACGCTACAGCGTTTTCATCCGCTCAATCATTTCCGCCCCGAACGCCAAATAGGCCTGCGCTCCCTTGGACCCGGGATCGAATACCACGCCAGGCATGCCATAGCTCGGCGCTTCGGCCAGCCTCACGTTGCGTGGGATGATGCTTTTGAAGACTTTGTCGCCGAAGTGACTTTCCAGCTGCGCCGACACCTGCTGCTGCAAGGTAACCCGGGGATCGAACATGACCCGCAACAAACCGATCACGCGCAAATCCGGATTGAGGTTGGCGTGCACGCGCTTGATGGTATTGACGAGATCCGACAGCCCTTCGAGCGCGAAATATTCGCATTGCATCGGGATGATGACGCCATGGGCCGCGGCCAGCCCGTTCAAGGTCAACAGTGAGAGGGTCGGCGGGCAGTCGATGAGCACGAAATCGTAGCGACCAGAAACCGCCGCCAACGCGTTCTTAAGCTGGCGTTCGCGCTCTTCGAGCTCCACTAGGTCGATTTCGGCGCCCGCGAGTTCGCGATTGGAAGGCAATACATCGTAGCCCCCACTTTCCGATGCCTTGGTCGCCTCGGCGATGCCCGCCTCGCCGATCAGCACCTCATAAAGCGTGGCCTGCAAGTCATGCTTGTCGATGCCGCTGCCCATGGTGGCGTTGCCCTGGGGATCGAGGTCGACCAGCAGCACGCGCTGCTTCTGGGCCGCGAGCCCGGCTGCCAGATTGACGGCAGTCGTCGTTTTTCCCACGCCCCCTTTCTGGTTCGCGATGCAGAAAATGCGGGCAGTCGCCCGACGACTCTTGGCGGCCAGGGACTCCTCGCCGGAAATGGCGGCCAGTTCGCCGGATCGTTCATCTGCCTGGGCTGCCTGGTTGACCATGGTGGAATGGGAAGACATCGAATGACTGCCTGATGATGGGTGTTGAATTCGTCTCTCGGACGCCTCGCGCCGGTTAGTCGCCGCTGGGCGACGCATCGTCTGCGATGCGGTTCATCCATACCAAACACCGGCGCGCCGACAATCTCGGCACCTGCAGCGGCGTGACGGCTTCCACGCGCCAGACGCCCTGCTCTTTCACGGATTGCATTTCGTCTTCGGGCGGATGACCTTTCATGGCGACCAGCCGTCCCCCTGGCTTGACGTGCCGCCCGGCCAGCGCGGCGAAATCCTGCAGCGAGGCGAATGCGCGCGAAATGACGATGTCGTTGCCGGCAGGCTGGAGCTCTTCCACCCGGGCGTGCCGGGCACTCAGATTGGGAATGCCCAGCATGCCCGCCACGTGAGTCACGAAGGCCGTCTTTTTTTCCACCGCGTCGACGCAGCACACCTGCCATTCCGGCCGGCAAATGGCCAGGACGACGCCGGGCAACCCGCCGCCTGAGCCGACGTCCATGATGCGTGCATCCTGCCCGCAGAGACGGAACGCTAGCTCCGGAACCACGGCCAAGCTATCTGTTATGTGATGCAAAAGCATCTGCTCGGGATCGCGTATGGCCGTCAGGTTGTAGGTGGCGTTCCAGCGCGCCATCTGCGCGAGGTAATTCAGGAGCAGGTCAATGCGCCGATGATCCAGCGGAAAGCGCAACGTGGCGCAGTCTGCTTCGAGCTGGGCGGCAAAAACAGCGCCATTGAAGGGTTCCTGGGGGCGGGTG
>NZ_JADGHH010000288.1 GCF_019689535.1 Pigmentiphaga sp. | reverse complement strand
ATCCCCACATAGAGCTTCGTGCGGGGTGACAATGCATACGATGCACCGGCGCTGACATAATTCGTCGCGCCGCTTTGTCCGTATCCCTGGAAATCCCGGCCGATGGCGAACTTGAGGGTCGCCGCACCGACCTGATGCGTGGCGGCCAGCATGGCCGAGCTGCGCCGCCTGTGGGATTCGCCCAAGAAGGCCTGGCTGGCGGCAGTCAGTACCGTCAAATTGGCCGATGCCATGACCCGCGTGCGGCCCGGACCATACGCGAGGCCGAGGAAGTAGGTCTTGTCGTTCACGCTGTTGCGCTCGGCGGAAACGAGGAAGTTCAATCCGCTACGTTCGAAATTCACTCCCGCCGCCAATCCGCGCTTGCTTTCTATCGTGCCATTGGCATCGGGCACCGTGCTGCGCTCGCCGTTGGCCGACACATGCAATGACCATCCCGACACGCTCGGGGAGTCGTAGAACACGCCATTGTTCATGCGGCTGTAATCGCCCGTCGGCCCGGTGCGATAAGGATCGGCGCGATAGGACGGATGGTAGATCTGCCAGGCGATCGAGGCCACGCGGTCGAAGTTTTGCCACGGGTCGAACTGCCAGTCGAGGGCCCACGTCGGCGTCATGGCCCGCCCCAGCCGCAATTGGCCGAATGGCCCCATCATGCCCACCGTGGATTCGCCGTAGAACAGCGGCGAACCGCCGCTGGCCTCCACCTGCCCGGAATCGATTTCGAAGCGCGACTGCAGATGGAATACGGCGGCGTACCCCCCGCCTAACGATTCCGAACCCTTGATTCCCCAGTAGCTGCGCTGAATGTTGCCAACCGAGACCGGTCCCCGCGCCAGCTTGTACACGCCCGCATCGGCCACGCCATAGAAGGTCAGCGACGTTTGGGACCAGGCCGTATTCGCACTGACGAGCCAAGCTCCCATTCCCATCGCCCAGGCCAGAGTCTTTTTCTTCATGTTCGTACCTGTACGCACAGGCACGAGTTTGCCGCGAACCAAGGATGTTGGCAAAAAAAGCCTCGTGACGGGCTGGTACGCAGGTTCCCCAATGATCCAAATGCCTCAGCCGGGCTCCCGGGCGACGTTATTCCCGGCTTAATGATGCTGCGCCCGGCATCGCGGCGCTACGCCGCGGCCATTGGCCGAAAACCACTATTCCGGAGTCCGCATGATGGGTCGTTTACCCGGCGCGTTGCTCGGCGCCGCCCTCCTGCTCGCAGCCTGCGGCGGCGAAAACCCGCCTGCGCCCGAGGCCTCGACCATTGAGGACCTGGAGCGGACGGGGCAGCTTCCCGCTCTCGACCGCTCAGAAGACCTGCTCGGTCCTGACCTGGACGGCAATGGCGTGCGCGATGACATCGACGCGTGGATCGCCCGGGAGGAAGAAAACCCCGCCCGGCGGGCAGCGCTCGCGCAGCTCGCACGCGCCTTCCGCGCAGCCCTGCTCACAGGCGGCGATCCTGCCGCGGCGCAAGACGCGGCGCGTCGCCAAACGCGCGCGGTTGCCTGCGTCATGGCTCGCAGCCGCTCCCCCGCCGAAGGCTCGCACGCCGTTTCCGACATGCGCAAGATGTCGGCCAACACCAAACAGCGGGTCCAGGCCTATCTCGCCTATTCGGCCGCTCTCGACGGTGCCGTCATGTCGCTGCCCGCGGGGGACGGATGCGATGACTAGCCGGCCGCTCCGCTACGCACAAGCCATGCTCGCAGCGGCAAGCATGCTGGTGCCCGCGGCGTCCGCGGGGGAGCTGTGCCCCAGCCACACGCACACGCTGGCTTTCTTCAACGGCGTCTGGAATACCCCCGATGCGGCCGCGAGCGGCGCAAGGGAATTGCTCTCTACCCTGTCGGAGACGTTGCGGATGCGTCCCGAAGCCGCCCAATACGCCGTTGGCGCAGAAGTGTTCTACAACGCGAGCGGACTACAGCGGGGCCTTCGCGGCGGCATCGAAGACTTGGTCGAAGTCTTCGAACAACGGGCCGCGGAACTGGAGGAATCGCTGCAGCACCGGTGGGAGCTGTTCTGGGAAATCGTCGACGGACAACTGGCCTGGTGGCGCAAGATTGCTGCGGTGCTGCCGCGCGCCCATGCACTCGCCGAGTCGCTGTCGGAAGCCCGCAACGCGCGCGTGATCGCGCGTACCGCCGCGCTGGCTGCCCGGCCGCCCACTGACATCGATTACGCCGCCCATGCGCTACGGCTGCGCGCCCTGCAGGCCTTGGGCAGGAGCATCCTGCTGGTGGGCCATTCACAAGGCAATTTCTTCCTCAACGCGGCCTATCGATCGGCCCCCTCCCCGGATTCCACAGCGGCCGTGCATATCGCTCCCGCGGCGTCCCGAACCAACGGTCCCCATCTGCTTTCCGGCAACGACTTGGTCATCGCCGCATTGCGCAGTGCCCTTCCGGGCGAACCGCCTCCCGCCAATATCGCCATCCCGCCGTCCCGGAAAGACCCGACGGGCCACGTGCTGATCGACACTTACCTCGATCCCGACCGAAATGGGCGCGCCGCCGCGGGCGGGCTGATGGCAGAGCGCCTGCTTGCGCTGCATGCGCCGGCGCCCCTCGCCAGTCCGGGATTTTTCACCGCGACGCTGGCGTGGGACGGCGAGGGCGACCTCGACCTGCACGTCATGGAGCCCGGGGGCGTCCACGTCTATTACGCCGCCCGCATCGGGGAGAGCGGCTCGCTCGACCTAGACAACACGGCGGGATTCGGGCCTGAGCACTATCACGCCAGCTGCGACCCGAACCGCCTGCAGGCCGGCATCTACAGCGTGGGCATCAATAACTACGCGGCGCCTGCCGGCCGCCGGGCCACAGTGCAGCTCGCCACGGCAAGCAGCGGCGTCGTGCGCACCGTCCTGCTCGATGCCGGCCCGCCGCGCGGCGAGGATGGCGACGCAACGCCGCTTGCGGTGTTGCAGGTAGCCGTCGAAAAAACGGCGGACGGCTGGACGGCCGCTGTGCACTGACGCCCTTGGCGGTCACTCGGCACGGATGCCCCGATCCCCGGACAGCCGCCATCGCCGCGAAGCAATGCGGGCATTGCCTGCGCACAATGCTCTCGGGCGGATCGTCCGTGCCTGCACGCTTTGTTACCCCCCTCACAGTGGCCGTGTTGAATGGCGCGTCCCCGTCGGTTAAGGTGCGGCCATGCCC
>NZ_JADGHH010000061.1 GCF_019689535.1 Pigmentiphaga sp. | reverse complement strand
GCGGCTATACCGAGACCATCCTGCGCATGATCGACGTGGTTTTCAGCGCCGCTGCGCTGGCCGATCCCTCGCGCGCCGTGGCCCAGGCCTACGGCACCATCAATGCGCTGTCCATCGCCGGGCTGCGCAGCGACGAAAAACGCCATGGACAGCGCTGGGTCATGTTCAGTTTCTTCGGGGGCGGCCATGGCGCCCACGCCGGCGGCGACGGCCTGAGCCACGGCAACGCCCCGATTTCCACGGCCACCATACCGCCTCTGGAGATCCTGGAAGCGGCTTATCCGGTTCGTTTCACGCAATGGGCCCTCAGGCCCGATTCCGGTGGGCCAGGCATGCATCGCGGCGGCCTGGGAGCCGTCTACGAGATCGAACTGCTCGAGGAGAGCGCCCAGGCCTTCATTTTCGGCGAGCGCGGCAAATCGCCCCCCAAGGGGATCGCGGGCGGGGGCAATGGCGCGTTGAACCGGTTCAGCTATTGCGTGAACGGCCAATGGCATGTTCCGCCCATGGTCTCCAAGATGCTGGGCATCTCGCTTTCCCGGGGCGACCGGGTAAGGCTGGAGACGCCGGGAGGCGGCGGATATGGCGAGACCGCAGCGCGCAGCGCCGAAGCTCATGCGCGCGATCTCGCCATGGGCTACGTAACGGAGGACAAGCGGTGAGCGATCGGCAGCGGGTCGTGGGCGTGGACGTGGGCGGTACGTTCACCGATTTGTTCGTGCTCGATGAAGCGGACCAATCCGTATCCATCGTCAAGGTACCCTCCACCCGGGGCGAGGAAGCCGTGGGCTTCATGAACGGCATCGGCCGCACGGGCGATGGCGCGGCGCGCATCGGCACCATCATCCATGGCACCACGGTGGGCACCAACGCGTTGCTGGAGCGCAAGGCCGCCCGCACGGGCTTGATCACCACGCGCGGGTTCGCCGACGTGCTCGAGATGCGCCGCCGCGACCGCCCTCAGACGTGGGGATTGCGCGGCGACTACCTGCCGCTCATTCCGCGCAGCCTGCGTCGGGAGGTCGACGAACGCGTACTGGCCGACGGCAGCATTCATACCGAAGTCGATCTCGACCAGGTCGAGCAATGCGCGCAATCGCTGCTGGAACAAGGATGCGAGGCGCTCTGCGTATTCTTCATCAACAGCTACGCCAATCCGGCCAACGAGGCCGCGGCGGTGCGCCGGGTGCGCGCGTCCTGGCCCAACGCCTGCGTAACGGCGTCCACCGAGGTGCTGCCGGAGATCCGCGAGTTCGAGCGGGTCTCGACGGCGAGCCTGAACGCATCGCTCCAGCCGGTGGTGGGCGGTTATCTGCACCGGCTGGAGGGTGATTTGCGGGCTCGCGGATTCGACGGCCAGTTGATGATCGTGCAGAGCAACGGCGGCGTGATGTCGCGCCAGACCGCCTGCGAACTGCCGGTGCGCACCGCGCTTTCGGGACCGGCGGCAGGCGTCATCGCCTGCGCCGCGGTGGCCCGGGCGGCCGGCTATCCCAACGTGATCACCGGCGATATCGGCGGGACCTCGTTCGACGTGTCCCTGGTGGCCGACGGACGCGTCGCACTGGCGGACCAGACCAGTATCGACTTCGGCATGGTCGTGCGCACGCCGATGATACAGATCGAGACCATAGGCGCCGGCGGCGGGTCGATCGCCGCCGTGGACGCCAGCGGCATGCTGCGGGTGGGACCGGAGTCGGCGGGCAGCCGGCCAGGCCCGGCATGCTATGGCCGCGGCAACCCTTATCCCACCGTGACCGACGCCAATGTGCTGCTGGGCCGCATCGCCGCGCAGCGGCCGCTGGGAGGCGGGCTGCTCGGCGGCCTGGACGTGGAGCTGGCGCGCAAGGCGATCCAGGCGCACGTGGCCGAGCCGCTGGGGCTCGACGTGCTGGCGGCGGCGGAAGCCATTCTGACCGTCGCCAACGCCAAGATGGCCGGCGCCATGCGGCTGGTATCCATCGAAAAAGGGCACGATCCCCGCGCATTCGCCTACATGCCGTTCGGCGGCGGTGGTGGCTTGCACGTGTGCGCGATGATGCGGGAGACCGGTGTCGCAACGGGCATCGTGCCGCGTTATCCGGGGGTGACCTCGGCCCTGGGCTGCGTCATGGCGGACCTGCGCCACGATGCCGTGCGCACCATCAACCAGCCGTTGGGCGACGCGGATTTCGGGCAGCTGCGCGACCTGGTCGACGCCTTGCGGGCCCAATGCGAGGCGCACCTGGCATCGGCCGGCGTGGCCATCGCGTCGGTGCGGGAGGAATTGTTCCTCGACATGCTTTACCAGGGACAGACCCACACGGTCATGGTGCCGGCGACGCGCGAGCGGCTGGACGCCCAGGCGGTGGCGGAAGCCTTCGAGAAGACCTACCAGGCCGAATTCGGCCGGTTGTTGCCGGGTATTCCCGCGCGCATGCTGAACCTGCGCTATGCCTTGATAGGAGTGCGGCCCAAGTTCGATCTGCGGCTGCTGGCGCCGCCGGCGGGAGGGTCGACCGAGCCGGCCGGCATGCAGCGCGTCCATGCCGACGGACGCTGGATGGAAGTGCCTCGCCATGCGCGGCTCGAGCTGCCCGTCGGAGCGTGCATCCGCGGGCCGGCCATTTTCGAGCAGCCCGATACGACCGTGTGGCTGGAGCCCGGCTTCACGGCCACTACCGACGACCACGGCAACCTGATCCTGCGGCGCGAGTGATGCGGGGCAGGGGCCGCCCGCGCGGATTGCCGCTACCACGGCCTGTTGACGATGAGGTATTCGAGATGAAATACGGCATCAACGTTGTTCGTGCATGTCCGGCCGTACTGTGCGCCGCGCTGGCGGCGGGGGCGGCGCCAGCCTCCCGTGCCGAGGAGTATCCCTCGCGCCCGGTCATGGTGGTCAATACCTGGGCGCCCGGCGGGCCGTCCGACGCCATCATCCGCCCTCTGCTGGAGAAGTTCTCGCAGCGGTTCGGGCAGCCTTTCGTGCTCGAGAACCGCAGCGGCGCCAACGGCAGCATCGGCACGAGCTACGTTGCCCGGGCCAGGAACGACGGCTATACGCTGCTGTTCGCCAACGTGGGGCCCATCGCCATCAGCCCGTGGCTGCCGGACAAGCCCAACTACGACTCCCAGAAGGACTTCCAGCCCATCGGCCAGATCGTCTCAGGTTCGACGGTGCTGGTGGTCGCGCCTTCATTCCCGGCCAATACCATGCGGGAATTCATCGACTACGCCAAGAAGCATCCGGGCAAGATCACCTACGGTTCGGTGGGCCTGGGCAGCAGCACGCACGTGGCCGGGGCGACCCTGGCCAAGATGGCGGACATCGAGATGGTCCACGCTCCCTATCGGGGATCGTCGCAGATCCAGATCGACATCATGTCGGGGCAGATCCAGTCGGCTTTCGTCAACCTGGGCGGGGCGCTGGAACTGATACGCGCAGGCAAGCTCAAGGCCATCGCCGTCAGCACCCAGTCGCGCTCCGCGGTGCTGCCCGACGTGCCGGCGGTGGCCGAGACCGTGCCGGGCTTCGATTTCAACGTCTGGTATGGGTTGATGGCGCCGGCGGGTACCCCCGTGGAGATCGTGCAGGCGCTGTCCGCCGCATTGAAAGCGACCATGGAGATGCCCGACATCAAGGGACGCCTCCTGGCCAGCGGTCTCGATCCGAATTTCACCGGACCGGAGGCCTTCGGCAAGAAGATCGAGCAGGATTTGGCCGCGTGGAAGCGGGCCGTGGCCAACGCCAACCTGACCCCATAGTCCCGATGCGGGCGGCACCGCCGCCGGCCCGCACATCCGTACCGAGAAGGCGATGAACGACAAGCGCTACGACATCCCGGCCATCGACGCCGTGGTCAATATCTGGACCCCCGAGCTGCTCGCGCAGCGTCCCAAACGCGACGCGTTCTACAGCGGCAAGATGAATGTCGACACCGGCATCATGAAAGGGCTCGCGCATGAGGACATGCTGCGCCGCATGGACGCCGCGGGCGTGGAGAAGGCCTTTCTGATCGCGGCCAAGGTCGGCCCTATCCAGCATCGCGCCAGTTACCACGTGCCCTACGAGGCGGTGGCCGAAGCGGTCAACCGCCATCCCGACCGGTTCCACGGGCTGGCCGGCCTGGATCCCACGGAGGGTATGCGCGGCGTGCGGGAGCTGGAGAAGGCGGTCAAGGAATACGGTTTCATCGGGGCGCACTTCTATCCGCACTGGTTCGAGCTCGCGCCCGACCACGCGAAGTGGTATCCGTTCTACGCGAAATGCGCCGAACTCGACGTGCCTGTGCAACTGCAGGTGGGCCAGTCCATGATCTACGACCCTTCGCACCGGCTGCGCAGCGTGGGCCGCCCGATCTGCCTGGATGCCGTGGCCTGCGATTTTCCCGAGCTCAAGATCATAGGCATCCATATCGGCATTCCCTGGACTGAGGAAATGATCGCCATGGCCTGGAAGCATCCCAACGTCTACATCGGCACCGATGCGCACAGCCCGAAGTACTGGCCCGAGTCCTTCGTCAAGTACATCGACAGCTACGGCCAGGACAAGGTGATTTTCGGCACCGATTTCCCCATCCTCGATTTCGGGCGCGCCCGTGACGAAATCGAAGCGCTGGGGTTGCGGCCGGCGCCCAAGGAAAAGCTGCTGCGCGGCAACGCGCTGCGCGTGTACGGGCTGGATCGATGAAAGGGGGCGCCGCCATGGCCACGCCCGGCCCCAATATCGCCGACCAGTTGTCGCTGCATGCCGTGCAGCGTCCCACCAAGCCCGCCATCATCCATCGCGACACCGACATCGACTACCGGCAGCTCGACCGGATGGTGCGCCAGCGCGCCGCGCTGCTGCTCGAGATGGGCGTGCGCCCCGGCGAGGTCGTGGGAGTGGCGCTCAAGGATACGCCCGAGCACCTGATCCTCCTCTACGCCGTGGCGCGGGCGGGAGCGGTCGTGCTGCCGGTGGACTGCCGCTGGACGGGCGAAGAAAAACGCCGCGTGGCGGAGCACTTCGGCGCCCGCCGCGTCATGGTCGAGCCGGATGACCTGTTCGCGCCCGGTCTTTGCGTGGCTGCCGACGCGTCCTGGCTGGCACAGGCGAAGCATGCCCCGGCAAGGGAGGAGTTTCCCGGCGGGGACCACGGTTTCTGCCTGTCGCTGTCGTCCGGCACGACCGGGCGGCCGAAGGGGCCGCTGCTGTCGCACGCGCAATTCATGAGCCGGTTCTTCACCCACTATGCCGATCTCGGTTTCGGCAGCCGGGAGGTCTATGTCAACGCCACGCCGCTGTACTTCGGCGGCGGACGCGCATTTTCGGTGTCGTCGCTGTACGTGGGCGCGACCGTGGTCTTGTGCGCGCCGCCCTATAAGGTCGAAGAGCTCGCCGCGGAAATCGAACGCCGCGCCGCCACCATTACCTTCCTGGTCCCCACGCTCCTGCGCCGCATCCTGCAGGCCGAGCCGGCCGCCAGGGCGCCATTCCGGCGGCTGCGCACGCTGATCGCCTCCGGCTCGCCGCTGACGGCCGAGGAGCGTGGCCGCATCCGTGACGAGATCTGTCCCGATTTCATCGAATACTACAGCTCGACCGAAGGGGGAGGGGTGACGGTATTGTCGGCGCAGGAGCAGGCCGCATACCCCGCCTCGGTGGGAAGGCCGGTGTTCGGGGTACGCCTGGAAATCGTGGACGAGCACGACCGTCCGCTGCCCCGCGGCGAGGTGGGGCGCATCCGCTACGACGGCGCCACCGTGGCCAGGGGGTTCTACCGGGACGACGACGCGAGCAGGGAAGCCTTCCGGGACGGATTCTTCTATCCGGGCGACCTGGGCTACCTGAACGAAGAGGGTTATCTCTTCCTCTGCGGGCGAGCCAAGGACATGATCATCCGTGGCGGGGTGAACATCTATCCCCTGGAGATCGAATCCGTCCTGATGACCCATCCCGGCGTGCTCGAGGCCGCGGTCGTGGGCGTGCCCTCGACCGAGTTCGGCGAAGAAGTGGCCGCCTTCGTACTGCCGCGAGGGGCGCAGGACGCCGCCGCGCTCGCGGCCTGGTGCCGGGAACGGCTGGCACCGTACAAGGTCCCGAAGCATTTCCGCTTCGTCAGCGACTTCGAGCGGAATTCGGCGGGCAAGATCGTCAAGGGAAATCTGGCGGCTTCCCTGTCAGCCGCGTAGGCGGGGGCGCCGGGTAATATATGGGGATGACGAGTCCGTTCTTCCCGTCCCGGAGGTCCCGTGAGCCTCAACCATCATCCGTCCGCCGTCCAGCCGTTGCGCCAGGTCTTGATGGAAACCGGCGCCTACACCTTGCACCAGTCGTTCGACTATGGCGGACGGCTGGCCGGCGGCATCATCCATTGCAGTTTCGACGCGCATGAACTGCACTGCCCGGCCTTGCCCCACATTGTCCTCCTGGTATCGCACGAGTATCACCTGAAGTCGGCGATGTTCGACCTTGGCTGGGGATACCGCGACCATTTCGTCAACTTCATCAACCCGCTGCACCTGATACCCCCGGGCACCGCGTTCCGGTGGGTGAAGGATGGCCCGGCGCGGGTATCCCTGCTGACCTTCGATCAGCGGGCGGCACTGGAGATGTTCGACGAGCTGGGTCTTTGCCAGCCGGTGGATGGCCTGTGGTCGGTCGCCCAGCGCGGTTTCGTCAGTCCGCTGATCTATACGGCGCTGGGCTCGTTCATGCAGGACCTCGGCGCGGGCCATGCCTCCCGGCTGTTGTCGGACAGCTTCGGCGCGCTGGTGCTGAACGAGCTGGGTAAGAAGTGGCGCATCGAGCCGGGAACCGGCACGTCGTCCCGGCTGAGCGCCCAGGCGCTCAAGAAGGTCACCCGCTATATGGACGAGCGGCTGGCCGACGATATTTCGCTGGCCGAGCTGGCGGCGTTATGCGGCCTGAGCCGCTATCACTTCCTGCGATGCTTCAAGGCCGCGCTGGGTGTGTCGCCCTATCGCTACCTGACGGCCATGCGCGTCGAGCGTGCCCGCCACTTGCTTGCGACGACGGCCTATCCGGTTTCGTACGTAGCCAGCGCATGCGGTTTCGCGTCGGCCGGCGCGATGGGCCGTGCCCTGAAGAAGGCGGTGGGCAGCTCGGCCTCGGCCTATCGCGCCATCGCCGGGCACTACGATGCCTGAGCCTGCGGACGGTTGCCAACCTTGCGGGGCGCGGTCTCCTTGAGAAAGAACGAGATCACGACGCCCACCGCCACGCCGCCCAGCGCGAGGTAAAGGGTGTACTGGATGCCGTGGTGCTGCGCGATGAACCCCGCGACGACGGGCGCCACGCCGCCGCCGAAGATCTCGCCCAGGCCGCTCACGATGCCGATGGCCGAGGCAACCATGCCGGGCGGCGCCGCCTCGGTCGCCACCGGCCCCGTCATCAGCGCCAGCAGGCCGAAGCAGAAGAAGGACACCAGCAGGAGCACGCCGAACAGCGCCCAGGGGGAAGCGCCGAGCCGGGCGAAACCGTAGAGCGCCAGCGCCGCGCCGATGAAGGACAGGAAGGCGGCGGCTTTCCTGCCGATGAAATCGGAGATGCCCGGCACGCCGAACTCGCCGAAGAAGCCGCCTATGCCGATGGCGGACACCACCAGGCCCATCTGTTGCGGCGTCAGCTTCAGATAGTCGGTCAGGTAGTTGGGCACCATGGCGCCCACCACGAAGATGCCGGTCATCGCGCACAGCATGGAGCCCACGCCCAGCAGCAGGTTGCGGCGACGCAGCAGTTCTTTCCAGGACAGCGTTTCGCCGCGAGCCGGCGCTGCCGGCAGGCCGCTCGGCGCCGCCGCCCCCGGCTCGCGTATGACTTTGTACATGAGCCATGCCAGGATCAGCCCGGGCACCGCCGACAGGAAGAAAACGTAATGCCAGGAAGGCAGCACGCCCATCAGCTGCGTGGCGATGATGGGCGCGAGCCCCAGCCCGAACAGCGGGAAGGCGCTCTGCTGCAGGCCCTGGTTCAGGCCGCGGCGCTTGGGGTGCGAGGCTTCGCCGGCTGCGGCCACGCTGGTGGGGCAGAACGAGCCCTCGGCGATGCCCATCACCGTGCGGATCACCAGCAGGCTGACCAGTCCGGTCGCCACGCCCGAAAGACCGGACAGGCACGAGAAGGCGATGGCGGCGGGGATCAGCACCTTGCGCCGCCCGATGCCGTCCGACACGCGGCCCATGGTGATGGAGAACACCCCCCACGCCAGGCCCAGCGTGCCGATCAGCAGGCCCAGGTCCTGGTAGGAGAGGTTCAGGTCTTTCATCATGAAGGGGAACATGGGTGCGAGCAGCCAACGGTCCAGCCCCATCAGGCCGAAGCCCAGCGCCAGGATGGTGACGGCCTTCCACTCGTACGACGTATCGTGGGCGGATGGTTTGGCCATGTTCATGCCCCGCCCAGCGCGTCGAGGATTTGCCGCGTCGTCACGACCTTGCCGAACACGCGGTCGATGGTGGCGAGCGTGGCCTGGTGCGAGGCATCGTCGAAACCGCCGGTGGCATCGTCGACGAAGAAGACACGCAGGTCGCGCATGAAGGCGCTGCGCGCCGTGGATTCGCAGCAGACGCTGGTGACCGTGCCCGTGATGATGACGCTGTCGACCACGTTGCGGCCGCGGATGTTGCGGATGACGGTCTCCAGGCGGGTGTTGTAGAACGCGTCGTAGCGATGCTTGGGAATCACGATTTCCCCGGGCCGCGGCGCCAGTTCGTCGATGATTTCGACCCCCGCGGTCCCGGCGCGCATGCCGCCGTTGCGCAAGTGCGGAATCTGGGTCGTTTCCAGCGGGGAGACGTCGAACTCGTCGTACAGCACGTGCTGGGTATAAATCACGGGAACGCCGGTCCGGCGGGCCTGGGCGACGAGCGCCGCCATGGCGGGAACCCGCTGGCGCGCGGCCGGGACTTCCATGGGAGCGCGTTCGCGGACGAAATCGTTCTGCATGTCGATGACCAGCAGGACCGCCTTGTTCTTGTCTAGGGGGACGGATGGGGACATCTTGCCTCCGGGTGCAGGGTGGACGAACGCGCAACATAGCGCCGGCCCGCGCGAGGCGATGCCAGGAAATTGCGGCGGCGGGCAAAAATTGCGCAATGGATGCGTTTCGCCCCGGGAGAGCGCCTTCGTCGGCCGGGGGCAGCGCCGGCCTGCGGTTTTTACGAAAGTCGCCCGGGTTTCTGGACAGCGGCCGCGCGTTGCCGGTGCTTCAATCGTCTCGTCACTACGGAGATCGACATGGCCGATACCTTTCCACGATTCCGGGCAGCGGTCGTCCACGCCGCCTCGGTTTTTCTGAATCGCGACGCATCCATCGAAAAGGCTTGCCGCCTGATCGAACAGGCGGCGGAGCAAGGCGCCGACATCGTGGCCTTTCCCGAGACCTTCGTACCGGGCTATCCGTTCTGGATCTGGACGCACACGCCGACGCGGGGGGCACCGCTGTTCTACGAGCTCTTCACGAACAGCGTCGTGGCCGGCAGCCCGGCCACGGACCGGATCGCGGCGGCCGCGCGCCGCGCCGGCATCCATGTGGTGCTCGGCGTGTCCGAGCGCGACGGCGGCACCCTCTACAACACCCAGCTTTTCTTCGACCGCCGCGGGGTCCTGGCGGGCCGGCATCGCAAGTTGCAGCCCACTCACGTGGAGCGCACCATCTGGGGCAGGGGCGACGGTTCGGATCTGAAGGTATTCGATACGGACATCGGCCGCATCGGCGGGCTGATCTGCTGGGAGCACACCATGGACCTGGCGCGCTACGCGCTGACCAGCCAAGGGCAACAAGTGCACATCGCCGCGTGGCCCGGCATTTCGGCCTTGACCCACGATCCGAACTCGGGCTTCTTCAATGGGGTGGTGGAGACCGCGGCCCGCTACCATGCCTGGGCCGCGCAGACCTTCGTGCTCAATGCCAGCTCGGTCATCGACGACGAGGTGCTGGCGCGCCTGGACCTGGTCGGCCAGCCGGAGATGATACGCACCGGCGGCGGCTGGAGCGCCATCGTGTCGCCTACCGGACGCATGCTGGCCGGACCGAACCTGGACCAGGAGGCGGTGCTGGTGGCAGACGTCGATCTGGGCGAGATCGTCTATCTCAAGTACGCCTGCGATTCGGCCGGCCACTATGCGCGGCCGGACATCCTGCGGCTGGCGGCCAATTTCGGCGCGCATCCCGTTGCCGCGCCGTTCGGCGAGCTCTTCGCCCCGGCCACTGCTGGCCCGTCCGAGCCGGCGCCGGTTACGATGGGATCTGCACCATCGTCCGCAGACGGGGCCGTCCATGTACTTCCGACCGAGAGCCGATGACCCGCGCCCACTGAGCGAGCGGGACACCCACCGCATTCCCGCCATGCCCGAGAATCGCCTCATTGCCGATAGCCGCGGGAGGGGGTGGGGCGGCGTCTACGTGTCGCTTGCGGCCGAGCGTCCATGGCGCGCGAGGCTTGCCTCGCTGCCGCACGATTGCCTGGTGTACTGCCTGGCGGGCAAGGCCCGCATCGAGCGCTCGGTCGAAGGCGCCGACGCGCGGCAGGCCCTGCTCAAGCCGCGGATGTTCAGCATCATCCCGGCCGACCGGGCCTCGGAGTGGTCGGTGAGCGGCACTCCCGACATCCTGCTGGTGTATCTGCATGCGCGCCTGAAGGCGGAGCTGCTGCCAGGCATGGCTCCTGCCGACGCCGCGCTGACGCCCAAGGTGGCGCAGTTCGACCCCTTGCTGGAGCAGCTGAGCCTGGCCCTGCTGGCGTGCCTGCGGCGGCAGGTTGCGGCGGATCCGGCCTATGCGGGCCAATTGGCCCGCACCGCGGTCATGCACCTGGCGACGCGCCATGCCGCGGTGCTGGCCGACGAAGACGAGGGCGCTGATGCGCCCCCGGCCGCGATCCGCCGCGCGATCGATCACATCCATGCGTGCCCGGCCGAGCCGTTGTCCGTAGAGAGGCTGGCGCAATTGGCCGGCACCAGCGTGTCGCGCCTGGTGGCCGGGTTCAAGGCGCACACCGGTTCGACTCCCTACCAGTACCTGCTGCGCACGCGCATCGAACAGGCCAAAGCCTGGCTGGTCTCGACCGACCGGAGCGTGGCCGACATCGCGCTCGACGTCGGATTCGCCACACCTAGCCATTTCGCCGCCACTTTCCGGCGCCTGGCCGGGGTGGCGCCTACCGTGTATCGCGACGGCAACTGACTGCCCGTTTTTTCATCGCCGGCCGGAAACCCGCGTGGATTCTGGCTGCAGGACGGTTGTTCCGCGGCTATCCCCAAGCTTTTCCACAGTGGCTGGGGATAACGCGCCACGGGTAGCCGAAGCAGGCCGGGTCAGGGCCGCAGGTAGCCCAGGATGACGTCCACCATGTGGGCAAGGCGCACGTCCAGCGCCTCGGGCGCCATCAGGTCGCGCCCGAAGATCTCCGACAGCGTGAACTTGTTGGACAGGTAGAAATAGGCCACGCTGGCGATCGAGATGTAGAGCTGGACAGGGTCGACGCCGTCCCGGAACAGGCCTTGCTCGTGTCCGCGCTTGAGGATGTCGGCCAGCCACTGCACGAAGGGCGAATGCATCTCCCGTACCTGCGAGGAGCGCTTGAGGTGAGCCGCCTGGTGCAGGTTTTCGCTATTGAGCAGGCACAGGAACTCCGGGTTTTCCAGGTAGTACTGCCAAGTGAACTCCACCAGCTTGCGCACCGCCTCGGGCGGGCTGAGCGCCTCCAGGTGGAGTTCCTGCTCGGCCTGCCGGATCGCGGCGTAGGCGCGTTCGAGCACGGACAGGAACAGGTCGTCCTTGTTGTTGAAGTAGTAGTAAATGAGCCGCTTGTCGACTCCGGCCCGTTCGGCAATCCGGTCCATGCGGGCGCCCCCCAAGCCCAGCGCCGCGAACTCGTGGGTCGCGGCGTCCAGGATGATCTGGCGCGTGCGATCGGCATCACGTATGCGCGGAGACTCCGCAGCAGGATTGGCAGTACGGCGTGCAGACATGGCCAAAGGTCCGTCAGTCACCACTGGAGCGTAACACTACAGCAGAAGCGCCGATCGATCAGCCCAGGGTATCTTCGAACCAGTTCAGGATGCCGTCCAGCCCGCACACGTTGAGCGCGTGGGTGGTTTTTTCCCGCACGACCGGCTTGGCATGATAGGCCACGCTCAGGCCGGCGAGCCCCAACATTTTCAAGTCGTTGGCGCCGTCGCCGACGGCGATGGCGCGGGAAAGCGGCGCCCCGTGCCGGCCGGCGAATTCGCGCAGGTGAGCAGCCTTGCCGTCGGCATCCAGGATCGCGCCCACGACCTTGCCGGTCAGCCGGCCATCGACCACTTCCAGCTCGTTGGCATGGGCTTCGTCCAGCTGCAGGCGGTGCTTCAGGCGGCCGGTGAACCAGGTGAAGCCTCCGGAAACGAGCAAGGTCTTGAGCCCCAGGCCGCGGGCAACTTCCAGCAGCCGCTCGGCGCCAGGGTTCAGTCGCAGCCGCTCGGCGTATACCCGCTCCAAAGCCTCCAGGGGCAGGCCTTGCAACAGGGCCACGCGACGGGTGAGACTTTCGCTGAAATCGGCGATTTCCCCGCGCATGGCAGCTTCCGTGATGGCGGCCACCTGCGGCTTGAGCCCGGCCATATCGGCGATCTCATCGATGCACTCGATGTTGATGAGGGTGGAATCCATGTCCATGGCCAGGATCTTCCAGTCGGCCAGGCGAGCGCCCGGCGCGACGTACGCCCAGTCCACGCCTGCCTGCTGGCAATAGGCGGCTACTTCGGCGCGCACGGCCGGCGCCCCGTCGGCCTCGACCAGGCGGACGGCGCCAGGCGCCAGTTCCATGGTTTTCTTGGCCTTCGCAAGGCGGGACAAGTGTTCGACGGCCTCGGAGGAGAGGTCAGGAGCCTGGATAACGAGATGGGTCATGTTCTGGACGGAAAAAAACGCGCTCAAGCCAAGAAGCGCAACACGGCGCGCACTGCCTCCACGCGGGATTTCAGGTCGACGCCCTTGATGTCGACGCGCAGCTTGTCCTGTCCGAAAAGCCGCATGTGGCGGTTCTTCTGGACCAGGCTGATCACCCGCATCGGATCGATTGGAGGATTGGGTTCGAATTGCAGCACTGCCGATTGCTCGCTAGCATCGATCTTGATGACGCCGACGGCCTTGGCAGCCAGGCGCAGCCTGTGGGTTTCAATCAAGGCGCGCGCCGCATCCGGCAGCTTGCCGAAACGGTCAATCAACTCTTCTTGGATCGCGTCGATCTCGCCGGCATCTTCACAATTGGCAAGCCGCTTGTAAATGGTTAGCCTAGCGTGCACGTCTCCGCAGTAGTCCTGGGGCAGAAGGGCAGGGACGTGCAAGTTGATTTCGGTCGTAGCCGACAACGGGGCGTTCAGGTCGGGCTCGCGGCCGTTCTTCAGGGCCCTGACTGCCTCGTTGAGCATGTCGGTATACATCTGGAAACCGACTTCCTGGATGTTGCCCGACTGCGATTCGCCCAGGATCTCGCCTACGCCGCGGATCTCGAGGTCGTGCATCGCCAAGTAAAAGCCCGAGCCCAGCTCTTCCATGGCCTGGATGGCTTCCAGGCGCTTCTTGGCGTTGCTGGTGATGGCGTCTTCGCCCGGCGTCAACAAATAGGCGTAAGCCTGGTGGTGCGAGCGGCCCACGCGGCCCCGCAGCTGGTGCAACTGGGCCAGGCCGAAACGGTCCGCCCGGTGCAGCACGATGGTGTTGGCGGTCGGCACGTCGATGCCCGTCTCGATGATGGTGGTGCACAGGAGCACGTTGTACTTCTGCTGGTAAAAGGCCTTCATCACCTGCTCCAGCTCGCGCTCAGGCATCTGGCCGTGCGCAACGGCGATGCGGGCTTCGGGCACCAACTCTTCGAGCATGGCGCGCCGGTTGTGGATGGTCTCGACCTCGTTATGGAGGAAGTACACTTGCCCCCCGCGCTTGAGCTCGCGCAGCAGCGCTTCCCGTATGGTGCTCCCGTCCTCGCGCCGGACGAAGGTCTTGATGGCCAGGCGCTTCTGCGGCGCGGTCGCAATGACCGAGAAATCGCGTATCCCCTCCAGCGACATGCCGAGGGTGCGGGGAATCGGGGTAGCCGTCAGGGTCAGCACGTCCACCTCGGCCCGCAGCGCCTTGAGGGCTTCCTTCTGGCGCACGCCGAAGCGGTGCTCCTCGTCGATGATGACCAAGCCCAGGTTCTTGAACTTGATCTTGTCCGATAGCAGCTTGTGGGTGCCGATCACGATGTCGACGCGACCGTCGTTGATCTGCTCGATCGAAGCCTGGATTTCCCTCGTCGACTTGAAGCGCGACAGCTCGACCACCTTGACCGGCCAGTCTGCGAAGCGATCGGCAAAATTTTGCGCGTGCTGTTCCGCCAGCAGCGTCGTGGGACACAACAACGCCACCTGCTTGTTGTTGGCCACGGCGATGAACGCCGCGCGCAGGGCGACTTCAGTCTTGCCGAAGCCCACGTCGCCACATACCAGCCGGTCCATGGGACGGCCGGAGGTCATGTCCTCGATCACGGCCTGGATGGCGGCTGCCTGGTCTGGCGTCTCCTCGAAGCCGAAAGACTCCGCGAAAGCCTCATAATCGGCAAGGGGCAGCTTGAACTGGTAACCCTGGCGGGTGGCGCGCCGCGCATAGAGATTAAGTAGCTCGGCCGCGGCGTCCCGCGCTTGGGCAGCCGCCTTGCGGCGGGCTTTTTCCCACTGGCCGGACCCAAGCTGATGCAGCGGCGCCGTGTCAGGGTCCGCGCCGCTATAGCGCGAGATGACGTGCAATTGGGATACCGGCACGTAAAGCGTGCTGCGGCCGGCGTATTCCAGGTGCAGGAATTCCATGTCTCCTTCGCCGATGTCCATGCTGACCAGCCCCTGGTATCGGCCGATGCCGTGCTGGACGTGGACGACCGGGTCGCCCACGCGCAGCTCCGACAGGTCGCGCACCATGGACTCGACGTTGCTCGCGCGCTCCTGCCCGCGCTTGCCCCGGCGCACCGTGTGGCCCGCGAATAAATCGCTTTCGGTCAGGAACAGCAGGTTCGCCTCGGCCAGGCCGAAACCCGAAGAAAGGGGGGCGATCCCGATGGCAAAAGCGCTGGGCTGCTCGAGGAATCCTTGGATGGAGTCGACCGGGTCCGGACGCAAGCCAAACTCCGCCAGCATTTGGGAAATGGTTTCGCGCCGTCCCGCCGATTCCGCGCACAACAGCACCTTGAGGTCTGGCCGGGCGATCAGGGCGCGCAGGCGCGCCACGGGATCCTCGGCCTTGCGCTGTATGGCGACTTCTGGCGGAGATGTGAACGCGGGATGCTGGCGATCGCTGCTCAACGCCAGGCGGGCAAAGCGCTTGAGCTGGCCGAACAGGCCTTCGGCATCGAGGAAAATTCGCGAAGGGGGGAGGATGGGGCGTTCGCGATCGCTCTTGAGGAACTCGTAGCGGCTCGTCGTATCCTGCAGGAAGCGCCGGATGGTGTCTTCGACGTCACCCACGGTGACCGTGATGGTTTGGTCGCCGAGATAGTCGAACAAAGTCGCCGTTTCGTCGAAGAACAACGGCAGGTAGTATTCGACGCCAGGGAATGCAATGCCGTTGCCAATGTCTTTGTACGGCATGGCACGCGAAGGGTCGCCTTCGAACTGCTCGCGAAAGCGCGCCCGGAATTCGTTGCGCGCGGCCTCGTCCATCGGAAATTCGCGGCCCGGCAGCAGCTGGATCTCCTTGACGGGATACAGGCTGCGCTGGGTATCGATGTCGAAGCTGCGGATGGACTCGATCACGTCGTCAAACAAATCGAGCCGATAGGGCAGGGCCGACCCCATGGGAAATAGGTCGATCAACCCGCCCCGGATGCAGAATTCGCCTGGTGCCGTCACCTGCGTGACGTGGGAGTAGTTGGCGAGCGTCAATTGTGCCCGCAGCGCCGCCTCGTCGAGCGTATCGCCCTGCTTGAACGAAAACGTGTAGGCCGCGAGGAACGAGGGCGGGGCGAGCCGGTAGAGTGCCGTCGTCACTGACACCGTCAGTACGTCCACGCCTTGCTGCATCAACGCATGCAAGGCCTTGAGGCGCTCGGAAATGAGGTCCTCGTGCGGGGAGAACGAATCGTAGGGCAGTGTTTCCCAATCTGGAAACTGATGGACCCTCAGCTCCGGCGCAAACAGGCGCACCTCTTCGGCCAGGCGCTGGGCGTCGAGGGGGTCGGCGGTGAGAATGGCGAGCGGCTTGGACGCCTGGCGCGCGAGATCGGCGAGCAGCCAGGCATCTCCGGCGCCGGGCGGGCGCGGCTGGACGTAGCGCTCTCCCGGCCTGAGCGCCGCCAAGACGGCTTGGGTCAGCGCCGAAGGCAAGGCAAGGGTCGGACGGGCGAGGGAGCTAGACGCGGTAACGGGCGGGAGGGACATCGGTCTCGTGCAAAGAGCGTCGCCAATGGGCCGGCGCGGCCTGGACGGCAATTCCGTATTATAGAAGCCATGACACCGAGCTCTCGATTGATCGCCATCGTGCCCGCGGCGGGCGTCGGCTCCCGCGCGGCCGGCCCTTCGCCGGACGGGTCGGCGCCCCTCCCCAAGCAATACCGCAAGATTGCCGGCCAGCCCATGCTACGCCACGCAGTGCGCGCGCTCTTGGCCGAGGAGCGCATCGACCGCGTGGTCGTTGCCGTCGCGCCGGGCGACCGCGAGGCTGAATCGGCCCTGGACGGCCTGGCGCGCGTGGCTTGCCTGCCTTGCGGCGGCGCAACCCGTGCGCAGACGGTCACCAACGCCTTGGCACGTTGCGAAGCCCAGGCCGACGACTGGATCCTCGTCCACGACGCGGCCCGCCCCGGCTTGCCGGCCATCACCTTGCGCGCGCTGATCGACGCCTGCCTGCACGACGAAGTGGGCGGCCTGCTTGCCCTGCCCGTGGCCGATACCATCAAGGCCCAGGGCGGCGCCGATCCTCCCAGGGTGGGGCGCACCGTTGCCCGCGACGGGCTGTGGCAGGCGCAAACGCCCCAAATGTTTCGTGCGGGCCTGCTGCGCAAGGCCTTGGCTCACGCCGAAATCCGCCAGCTGCCGGTGACCGACGAAGCAAGCGCCGTGGAGGCCTTGGGGCTCGCGCCGTGCCTGGTGCCCGGTACGCTATCGAACTTCAAGGTGACCTGGCCAGAGGATTTCGCCTTGATGGAAAAATTCCTGGATCGCACATGACGAAAGACAAACCCATCGATCCCGCCGCCTACCCCTATCGCATCGGGCAAGGCTACGACGTCCATGCACTGGTCGAAGGCCGGCCGCTCATCATCGGTGGCGTGCGCATTCCCCACAGCCACGGCCTGCTGGGACATTCCGACGCCGACGTGCTGCTCCACGCCGTCACCGACGCCCTGTTGGGCGCGGCAGGCTTGGGCGACATCGGCCGCCACTTTCCGGACACCGATCCGGCTTACGCCGGTGCGAACAGTCGCGTGTTGCTGCGCACGGCCGTGCAGCGCGTGGCCGAAGCAGGATGGATGGCGATCAACATCGATGCGACGGTGCATGCGCAAGCGCCCAAGATAGGCCCGCACGCCGCCGCGATGGCAGAAAACATCGCCGCCGACCTCGGCGTTCCGGTCGCCTGCGTCAACATCAAGGCCAAGACCAACGAATCCCTCGGTTTCCTCGGGCGCAAGGAGGGCATCGCCGCAACTGTCGTGACTTTGCTCGCTCGGCGCCCGGACACCTTTCTCTACGAAGATCTCTACGCCGGCGATTGATGTGAGCGCATCATTTGACACTCACGGAAAATTCAATATAGAATTCAATTCTTCGCTGCTTACACAGCAGGCGCGTAGCTCAGTTGGTTAGAGCACCACCTTGACATGGTGGGGGTCGTTGGTTCGAATCCAATCGCGCCTACCAAATTCCCGGGGCCCAGCACGAAATTTTGTGCCGGGCCTTTTTGCTTGCCCGAACGCCCGGAGCACAGCGTGCGCCATGCGATTCCCGCGGAGGCGCATGGGGCGGGTACGCCAAGCTTTTCTCTCGTGAAGGCGTCCGCCGCGAGATTCCGCGGCCCCTGCATCAAGCCTTGTACTTTTGCACCTCGCGGAAGCGCTTGACTAGGTAGTCGCCGGACTTGATCGGCGGATACTTCGGCGGATTCACCTCCGACTGGAAGTTAGGCAGGCAGTGTACGGCGCGTCATAGTCCAGGTCGGGCACGCCGCGTGCG
>NZ_JADGHH010000287.1 GCF_019689535.1 Pigmentiphaga sp. | reverse complement strand
AAGCCGGCCCGCTCTGCGGCTTCTGCCCCCCTCGCCCCGTCGTTTACCCCGACCCGCAATGCGACAATGCCCGCCATGGTCTGGCTACGCACCCTCCTCGCCGCCCTAGCCTGGGCCGCGCTGGCCGCCCTCGCCCGGCCCGCCACCGGCAGGTTCGGCTGGGAAGTGCTCTGCTTCGGACTGGGAACGCTGCTGCTGTGGCACGTCTGGCAGCTCTCGCGGGTCACGCGCTGGACCCTCGACTTGAAGCGTCCCCCACCTGCGTCGGCCGGCTCATGGGATGACGCGCTGGCGCGCATTTATCAGCACCTGCGCCAGCAGGAGCGCCAGCTGGCGGAGCTGGAAGGCAACGTGCACGGGTTCTTCGCCGCCGCGCAGGCACTGCCCGACGGCTTGGTCACGCTGGACCATGAATTCCACATCGACTGGTGCAACCGCGTCGCGCGCCAGCACCTGGGCCTGCGCTTTCCTGCAGACCGCGGCCAGAACCTGCTGAACCTCGTGCGCGCGCCATCCTTCGTGGAATACGCCCGCCAGCCGGAATGGCCCGCCCCGTTGCTGATGCGCAGCCCGGGAGGCGGTGAGCGGATGCTGCTGGCGCAACTCATTACGTACGGCGGGAACCAACGCATGCTGCTGACCCGCGACGTCACGCAGCTCGAAAAACTCGAGACGACTCGCCGCGATTTCGTCGCCAACGTCTCGCACGAACTGCGCACGCCGCTCACGGTCCTGGCCGGGTTCCTGGAAACGCTGCGCGACATGCCGCCCGACGCCCTCAGCGAGGATCAACGCGCGCACTACCTCAAGCTGATGCACGACCAGGCCCAGCGCATGCAGGCCATCGTCGCGGACCTGCTCACCCTTTCGACCCTGGAATCCTCGCCCAGCGCCGACCCGCGCCCCGTCGGCATGCCCGGGCTGATCGAAACCGCATTGGGCCAGGCGCGCGCGCTTTCGGCCGGCCGCCATGCGTTCGCCAGTGAAGTCGATGCCGGGCTGGACATCCTCGGCGCCGCCACCGAGATTGCCTCTGCCCTGTCCAACCTCATCGTCAACGCCGTGCGCTACACGCCCGACGGGGGCCGCATCTCCGTGAGCTGGCGACGCACGCCCGACGGCGGCGCCTGCTTCGCCGTCCGGGATACCGGCATCGGCATCGCTCCCCATCACCTGCCGCGGCTGACCGAGCGCTTCTATCGGGTCGACCGCAGCCGCTCGCGTGAATCTGGCGGCACGGGGCTGGGCCTGGCGATCACCAAGCACATCGCCATGCGGCATGAAGCCGAATTGACAATCGACAGCGAGCTGGGGCAAGGCAGCACGTTCTCCTTGATTTTCCCCGAATCCCGCATCGCCGAGGGCGACCAAACCGGTCGGCACTAGGGTTTCTCCGGACCTGGCGCACGCCTGGGGTTAAGATAGGAAAACCCATACCCGCCGGCCGCCTCACGCCGAAGCGCGCCGCCCTAGCCGGAACCGTACCCCATGGCGAAAATCGTCTTACTCGAGAACATTCACCCCAGCGCGGTCGAGGTTTTCTCCGCCGCCGGCTTCACGCAGATCGAAACGCACGCCAGCGCCCTTCCGCCGGAGGCGCTACGCGACGCCCTGCGGGGCGCGAGCGTCGTGGGCATACGCTCCCGCACACACCTGGACGCCAGCATCATTACCAGCCTGCCCGACCTGCGGGTCATCGGCTGCTTCTGCATAGGCACCAACCAGGTCGACCTCGCCACCGCCATGGAAAGCGGCATTCCGGTCTTCAATGCCCCGTTCTCCAATACGCGCTCGGTGGCCGAATTGGTCTTGGCGGAAGCCATTCTGCTCTTGCGGCGCATCCCCGAGAAAAACCTGCGGGTCCACCAAGGATACTGGGACAAGAGCGCAACCGGTGCCTACGAGGCACGCGGCAAGACGCTGGGCATCATCGGTTACGGAAACATCGGCTCGCAGGTGGGCATCCTGGCCGAAGCCCTGGGCATGCGCGTGATCTTCCACGACGTCGAGGCCAAACTGCCGCTGGGCAACGCCCGCGCCTATCCGGACCTGTCTGCGCTGCTAGCCGAGGCCGACGTCGTGACCTTGCACGTCCCCGGCGGCCGCGCGACCCAGAACATCATCAACGCCGAAACCTTGGCCCAGATGAAGCGCGGCGCGATCCTCATCAATGCATCGCGGGGCACCGTGGTGGACATCGACGCCCTGAAGGCAGCGCTGGACGCGGGCCACTTGCGCGGCGCGGCGCTCGACGTGTTCCCCGTCGAACCCAAGAGCGTAGACGAACCGCTCAAGAGCCCGCTCATCGGCATGCCCAATGTCATCCTGACCCCCCACATCGGGGGCAGCACGATGGAGTCGCAGGAAAACATTGGCAAGGAAGTCGCGGAAAAACTCGTGCGCTTCATCCAGAGCGGAACCACCAAAGGGGCAGTGAACTTCCCCGAGCTGCCGCACCAAGACCTCGCCGGCACCGCGCGCATCCTGCACGTGCACCGCAACGAGCCGGGCGCCCTGGCCACGCTCAACGCAGTCTTCGCCGAACGCAAGATCAACATCTGCAGCCAACAGCTGCAAACCAAAGGGCCGATCGGCTACGTGTTAACCGACATCGGCAACCAGGCCGACGCTGCGCTCATGGAAGCCCTGCGGCGACTACCCATCACCGTGCGCTGCGACCTGCTGTAGGCGGCGCCGGACCGGCCCGCGGGTCACGTGGCGCACGTGGCGCGGCCGAAACGCACCGATAGCCGTTCTTGGAGCCGGTCGTGAAACGCCGGCACGCGCCCGGCGGCGTCCTGCAGCATGCGCCGGAACGCTTCCGGCTCATCGCCCGCCGGTACCCGCGGCGGCGCCCATATCGCATCGGGAAAATGACGGTCTCCGCGCCAGCGCGGAATGATGTGCCAATGCAGGTGAGGCACCATGTTACCCAGCGCAGCCACGTTCACCTTATCCGGACGCATGTGGTCGCGCATGACCGACTCGACTTCGCACACCACTTGCATCAGGAGCGACCTGTCGGCATCGCCGAGATCGGTCATCTCTGCCGCATGGGCGAGCCAGATGACGCGCACGTAGCCTGGATAGTCCGCGTCATCGACGGCAATCACGCGAAGTTTGTCGTTGCGCCATAGTGCAGGGGCGTTGGCCGAGGCGCAGAGGGGGCAAGGGGAAAGCGGGGCGGAACTCATGGGTCGAGCATACCAGGAGCTTCGCCCGCGCCC
>NZ_JADGHH010000286.1 GCF_019689535.1 Pigmentiphaga sp. | reverse complement strand
AATTTATTGTGGATCGGATTGGTGGTCGCGATATTCTGCACGCGATATCGCGACATGCATCCCGTCGTGGGCAGCGTCATGTCCCTGATGTTTTTCATCACCCCGATTGTCTGGCAGGTCGACCAATTGCCGCCCGGCCGGGCCCATTTGGCGGACTTGAATCCCTTGACCATTTTGCTCGAGTTAATGCGCCAGCCCATCCTCGGAGGCGTTCCCGCCCCCATGTATTGGGCGGTGGCCGCGATCGCAGCCGTGGCGGGAAGTGTGTTCGCCGTCGCGTTGCTGGCCCGGTTCCGGCACCGCGTGGCTTATTGGCTGTAACTGCTATGCATATTCGCCTGAACAACGTATCGGTGCGCTTCCCCATCTATGACGCCAAGCAGCGTTCATTCAAGCAAACGGTCTTGAACGTGGCGACGGGCGGGCGCATCCTCGAGTCCTCGCGGGGCCCCGCCCAAGTCGAGGCCCTCAAGGACATCAGCCTGGATATCAAGGAGGGCGATCGCGTCGCCCTGCTGGGGCACAACGGCTCGGGCAAGACGACGCTGTTGCGCGTGCTTGCGGGTGTCTATGCACCCGTCCAGGGAACGATTTCCGTGCGCGGGAAGGTGACGAGCCTGCTCGACTCCATGCTCGGGATGGACGGAGACGCCACCGGTTTCGAGAACATCAAGCTTCGCGCCCTATTCCTAGGGATTAAGCCAAACGAGATCAACCGCTTGGTCGACGACATCGTCGAGTTCAGTGAGTTGGGCGATTTCCTCAACCTTCCCGTCCGGGCATACTCCAGCGGAATGGTGCTGCGGCTCGCCTTCGCAATTTCGACCAGCGTGCGTCCGGAGATCCTGCTCATGGACGAATGGATTAGCGTCGGCGACGAGCGCTTCAGGCAGAAAGCCGCGGAGCGGCTCGAGAGCTTCGTCAATGATGCGGGCATTCTCGTCATGGCGACGCATGACATGGAGCTGGCCAATAAGATCTGCGACAAAGTCGTCCGCCTGGAGCATGGCCGTATCGTAGAGGCGCCCGAGAGTATCGTGTCCCGTCAGATGGACGCCGTTTCATGAAGCATTTTCTCATCGTAGGGGCCGGATTTTCCGGAGCCGTCATTGCGCGGGAACTGGCGCAGGCCGGGCACCGTGCCACCGTCATCGACCAGCGCGATCACGTGGCGGGTAACTGTCACTCCGCCCGGGACGAGGAAACCGGGGTGATGGTGCACGTCTATGGACCCCATATTTTTCATACGGACAACGAGCGCGTATGGCAATACATCAACCGTTATGGCGAGATGATGCCCTACGTCAACCGTGTAAAGGCCATCTCCCAGGGCCGGGTGTATCTGCTGCCCATCAACCTGCACACGATCAATCAATTCTTCGGCAAGACGCTGTCGCCGCGCGAAGCCAAGGTGTTCCTGGAGAGCCAGGCCGATCTATCCATCGAATCGCCCCAAACCTTCGAGGAGCAGGCCTTGCGCTTCGTTGGGCGGGAACTGTACGAGGCCTTTTTCAAAGGCTATACGCTCAAGCAATGGGGCGTGCCGCCTTCCGAGCTGCCGGCCAGCATCCTCAAGCGCCTGCCCGTGCGTTTCAATTACGACGACAATTACTTCTCGCATCGCTACCAGGGCATGCCGAGGAATGGCTACACGGAAATCGTCCAGGCCATCCTCGACCATCCCGGCATCGAGGTTCGCTTGAAGACGCCCTTCGAGCCGTCGATGCGGCAGGACGCCGACCACGTGTTCTGGACCGGGCCGCTGGATGCATGGTTCGGCTTCAGCCTGGGGCGGCTGGGCTACCGTACGCTGGATTTCGAAGTGATTCGGGGCGAAGGCGATCTCCAGGGGACTGCCGTCATCAACTACTGTGATGCCGAGGTCCCCTATACGAGGATTTCCGAGCACAAGCACTTCTCGCCCTGGGAGCAACACGAAAAAAGCATCGCTTATCGCGAGTACAGCCGGTCTTGCTCGGAGCGCGACATCCCCTATTATCCGATCCGCCTGGTCAAGGACAAGGCGCTGCTCGAACGGTATGTGCAACGCGCGCGCATGGAACGGGGCGTGACCTTCGTTGGTCGGCTCGGGACGTATCGCTACCTCGACATGGACGTCACGATAAAAGAGGCGCTCGAAGTCGCCGAAGCCGCCAAGGCGGCGCTGCATGAAGGACGCACCCCCGAAGCCTTCTACGTCAACCCTCTCGATTGATCCATGCGAGTCTGCGCGGTAGTCGTCACCTATAACCGAAAGACCCTCCTGCTGCGCTGCCTGCGGGCCTTGCTGGAGCAGAGCGTGCCGCCGCAAGAGATAGTCGTCATCGATAACGCGAGCACCGACGGCACGCGCGCCGCGCTCGAGGAAAGCGGCCTGTTGGACCGTCCCGGCTTCGAGCTCATCACGCTGCCCAGCAATGAGGGTGGGGCTGGTGGCTTCCATCACGGCATGGCCGCCGCGCTGGCCAGGAAAAGCGATCTTGCATGGCTGATGGACGATGACGGCCATCCTGCGGCGGACTGCCTGGAGAAGCTGCTCCAGGCCGCGCCCTCCCATGACCTCTGGGGCCCCGTGGTCATCGACGAAGCGCAGCCGGAGCGCCTGTGTTTCCCCCTGCGCATGCCGGGCTCTGCCAAGGTCCTGCGCTCGGCGGAGAGCGTCCGGGAGGCCGCCGCCGGCGGGCTCTTGCCCGGCGTGGTGATGCCCTTCAACGGGGTCCTGGTCCGGCGGGAATTGGTCGAACGCATCGGGCTGCCCCGCAAGGAGTTCTTCATCTGGGGCGACGATATCGAATACGTGATGCGCGCCTCCCGAGCCGGGGCGCGCATTGCCACGGTAGCGCAGGCGCAGTTTTTCCACCCCAGGCAGGATGAGCTGGGCGCGCCCATGTTCTTCGGCCTCCTGCATTTCAACAACACCCGGTCGGCGCTCAAACATTACTGCCTGTGCCGGAACAATACCGTCAACCTGTTGACGTACCGGGGGCCGCTGCACGCGCTCGCCTTCGCTGCGAAAACGATCTGGTTCTACACCTTTTCCCGCCCCAGCCTAGCCCGGCTGCGCCTTAGCTTCCGGGCCATGGCCGACGGCTGGCGTGGGGATTTCTCGGGTCATCGTCGTTTTATCGAGTGATTGCATTGAAAAGCCTCGCTGTCGTTGTCGTTACGCATAACCGCCAGGAACTCCTGGCACGCTGCCTGGACGGGCTGGCGCGCCAGACCCTGTCGATTATACACAT
>NZ_JADGHH010000060.1 GCF_019689535.1 Pigmentiphaga sp. | reverse complement strand
TATAGGAAGCAAGCGCTTGTTTATATATAGAATGCAGTGAATATTAATAATCACTGCCATGAATGGTGCGGACCATGGAACTGAAAGACATCGACCTCAACCTGCTCGTGGTCTTCCATCAGTTGCTCATGGAGCGCAAGGTCTCCGCCGCTGCCGAAAAGCTCGGGCTGACGCAGCCTGCAGTCAGCAACGCCCTGAACCGACTCCGAAAATTGCTGGGGGACGACCTTTTCCTACGCACCACGCGCGGCATGGAACCGACGCCATATGCGCGCCAGCTGGCCGGGCCCATCGCCGATGCGCTCGGTGCCATTCGCGACACGCTCAACTTCCGTAGCACCTTCGACCCGGCCACCAGCAAACGTACCTTCACCATAGGGATGACCGACATCGGCGAAATCTACTTCCTGCCACGACTGATAGAGCGCACCGCACGCCTGGCGCCGGGCATCTCGATCAACACCGTGCGCAATACGGCCGTCAACTTGCGAGACGAGATGGAATTGGGGCACGTGGACCTAGCCATCGGCCTATTGCCGCAGCTCAAGACCGGTTTTTTCCAGCGGCGGTTGTTCACCCAGCAATACGTGTGCATGTTCCGGCGCGGCCATCCGCTCGACGGCCGCAAGCTGACACTAGAGGCCTTCTGCAAGGCCGACCACGTGGTGGCGGTGTCGGCCGGCACCGGGCACGGACTGGTCGATGACTTCATGAGGAAAAAAGGGATCGAACGCAACATCCGGCTCACGGTCCCGCATTTCGTGGCGGTCGGCCACATCCTGCAATCGACCGACATGATCGCCACAGTCCCGGAACGCTATGCCGCGGAATGCCTAAAGCCGTTCAGCCTCAAGGCGGTAAGCCACCCGGTGGCCCTGCCCAGGATCAGCATCAATTTATTCTGGCACGCCAAGTTTCACCGCGAACCGTCGAACCAGTGGCTGCGCACGCTCATCTTCGACGTGTTCGCGGACTGATGCT
The DNA here is from genome assembly GCF_019689535.1 of Pigmentiphaga sp. Lineage (GTDB taxonomy): Bacteria > Pseudomonadota > Gammaproteobacteria > Burkholderiales > Burkholderiaceae_B > Pigmentiphaga. Next base: position 17,406 of record NZ_JADGHH010000060.1, on the reverse strand, counting down.
CGGCGGTGGATGACTTCGCCTCGACGCTTCTTTCAATCCCGCTGGTTGCTCGCTTGTGCCGCAGGTTTGTGACTATCTTTGTCGCCGCGGTTGAAAAGCATGGACACCTTGACCAGCAGGTAGATAAAGCCCACGATCGCCACCAGCACGCCGCCGAAAACCAAGAATGTCGTCATGAGTGCACCTCCTAGATTGAGTTGCTTCAGTCTAGGTGAGCAAGCAGGTCTTGAAGCCGCCCAAGGGTTACTATCCGGCAAGGCGGTAATTAGCGTCGGTGGCCGTTTCATGGGAAAGGGCGCGCGAAAGGCGCATTACCATGTCGCAAGAAACGGCCCCAGGCCTCCGGGAAGGCGAGCGCTTGAAACCGGTTCGCGCGCTACCTATGGATCACGACATGAGCGACGCATCCCCTCGCATCGCGGTACTCGGAAGCTTCATGCAGGCCTGCTGCTGGCGCGTGGAACGGCTGCCACGTCGCGGCGAGACGCTGCAGGCCGCGGCGTTTTCGTCGGAGCCTGCAGGCAAAGGATTGAGCGTCGCGGTCGGCTGCCATCGCCTGGGCGCAGCCGTCGATCTCATCCTCGCCGTGGGAAACGACGCGCCGGCCGATTCGCTGCTGCTGCAGCTGCAGCAAGAGGGGTTGCATCAGCGCTATGTCCACCGGCTTGCCATGCCCTCAGGCCACGGCGCGGGATTCATCGACGCCGCCGGCGACAACCAGATCGTCGTGCACGGCGGTGCCAACGCAGCCCTCAGCCCCCGCGAGGTCGCCGGGGCAGAACCGGCCATTGCTGCCGCCTCCCTGGTGTATGCACAATGGGAAATTCCACCCCATACCGTACGCTTCACGCTGGAAATGGCCCGTTCGCGGGGCGCAACGACTGTCCTCAACCCTTCCCCATGGCAGTCCGTGCCACCCGGCTTCCTAGACTGCGCCGATGTGCTGGTCGTCACGCTAGGTGCCCAGGGTAGCCTTGCCTGCCACCGGGACGGCACGATGCACCTCGCCCCGCCGGTGGCCATCGAGCCGGTAAAGACAATAGGCGCGGGCGATGCATTCAGCGCCGGGCTATGCCTGGCCTTGGGACGCGGTGAACCCATGACGGCCGCCCTAAGGATGGGCAATGTCTGCGCCGCGCTGTCCATTGCCCGACCAGGCATACTTTCTTCCCTGCCTCGCAGGGAAGAGCTCGATGCATGGCTCAAACCTGCAGCCTGAGGCGATACGCATAGGCGTCGCCGCGGAACGTCCCTTCCACATACTCGACGAGCACGTTGTCCACGGAATGCGAACGGCGCTTGAGCAGCAGGCACGGGGACGGCTCGGCAAAGCCGAAGACGCCGGCCTCTTCCGCTGAGCTGAGCACCGCCTCGACCGACTGGTCCGCCCACGCCAGCTCGATGCCGCAGTGCTCGTGCAGGTACGCGTAGGCGGATCCCTGCCCGTCCCAACCGGCCAAGGCGGGTGCCACTGCCAGGTCGTACCACGCCACTTCGCGCGACATCGGCACGCCGTCGGCCAGCCGCACCCGCACGAGCTTGAAGAATTCGGCGTTCGATACCCTGCCGAAAATGGACGCCACCGTACGGTCCTGGACCACGGCACACTCCAGCACCCGGGTTGAAGGCTCGAGCCCGAGCTCCCGCATTTCTTCCGTGAATCCACGCAGGCGCTGCATCGCCGGCGAGACCCGCGGCGCGGCCTTGACCACCGTGCCCCCCCTGCCCTGGGAGCTTGCGAGTGTCTGCGCCTCACGCAGCGCGTCGTAGCACCGCTTGACCGTCGTGCGGCTGATATTGAGCGCCTGCGCCAACACGCGTTCAGAGGGCAGCCCGCTCCCGGGCCGCAACTCGCCCGCATCGATCAAGGCCTGAATCTGCCGTTGCAATTGAATGTAGTACGGGGTGGTGACGGCGTCGTGCAGCCGCAGGCGCGACAGCAACAGTTCCAACACCGGATCGCCGGAAGCGGACTCACGCACGGGCTCGGGCATAAATGGTCGGGCAGGTTCAGAGAGAATATTGTGACGCTTCTTGCAATGGACTCAAAAAAAGAATCCAATATACCGTCAAAAAGGTGCCAAAAAAAGGTCCATAATCTGATCCCGGGAGTCAGGCTTCCCAATGAGCGTCTTCTTTCTCCTGCCGCGGCTATCGGGTTGGCGCCGCCCGGCGTTCCCGGCACGCATCGCGTTGGCCATGGCATGGATGGCAACGGCGATGGGCGTCTGCGCCGAGCCCCTGATCCGCATCGGCGTCCTGCCCGTCGAAAGCCCGTTGGAGATCCGCAATGCCTGGACCCCATTCGCCGAGGGCCTGACCGCGGCCGTAGGCACGCCAACGCGGCTCGTCGCGCCCACGTCCTACGATGCCATGATGCAAACCCTGCGGCAGGGCGGCATCGACCTGGCCGTCCTGTCGGGAAGCATGGTCGTCGATACCGTCGCGCACCACGGCATGACGGTCATCGCCCGCGCCCTCCCCGCCGACTCCTCCCGCCATCGCACCGTGCTCGTCGCCCGGCGCGGCGCAGCGCCCGCCACGCTCGAGCATATGCTGCGGCAGCCTGGACGCTGGAAGCTGGCGCGCGGAGAAAGCCGTTCTCTGTCGGGCTACCTGATTCCCCAGTCGCAGCTATTCTTGCCGCGCGGTCTACGCATGGAGGCATTCTTCACCGCCGAGGTCCCGGGCGGCCCGCAGACCAATATGCTGGCAGTCGCCAACGGCGAGGTCGACGTAGGCATCACGACGGGCACGGAACTGGCACGCTTCCAGGAACGGTTTCCCAATGAGGCTGCGCGCATTACGGTTCTGTGGCAGTCCGAACCGCTTCCTGCGGCGCTGGCGGTGGTCCGCAAGGGCTTGCCGGACAGCTTGCGCATGCGCCTGGCGGCGCACCTTGCCGACCTGGGGCGCAGTCCCGCCGGAAGGGAAGCATTGCGACGCAGGCATGCCTTGGCGGGCTTCGAGCTCGCAGGCGATGATGCAATACTTCCGCACGCCTACTTGATCTATCGACTCGAACGGCAAAGCGCGCTGCAGGGCCGATGGACCGACGAATCCGCCCGCACGACGAGGCTCATGCGCATCGATGAGGGTTATGCGGCCCTGCGGGCCTCCCTGGCCGAGAAGCAACGGCCGGCGCACTACGTCATGCCGTCCAGTCACGCCCGCTGAGCCGGGCCACGGGCCTGGCACAACGGCGACTCGCAATTCCTATATAGTCTACTGGCAGAAGAACCGACCAGGATGCCGATGGACGAGCGAGCGGCCAGGGACGTGGTTCTGGCCCATGCCATTGAAGCCACCGACCACAACCACCAACTACTTCGCGCTGAAGAACTCCGCCAAGCCAGCCTCAGCGCCCGCAACATGGGCGCCTTGAAACGGCCCCGCGATACCGGGCACAGCGCCGCCGACTCCTTTCTAGGCGCGCGGGCCGCCCTGCTACTAGATGCCCTGGAAAAGCGCATGCCTAGCGTCGGTGCCATGCGGCGTCCACCGCGCCTCATGCGGCTCGCGGGATGGATCGTGCCAATGGTGGCGTTGCTGGCGGGCGCCCTCACCGAGCGCATCGCCAATCCCCATCGCATGGACCTGCTCTCACTCCCCCTACTGGGGGTGATAGGTTGGAACGTGTTGATGTACGTACTCCTTTTCGCCTCCGCGCTCCTGCCTCTGCGTGGGCTGCGCCGCCTACCGTCGGCTGCCTCCCGGCTATCCGAAATCTGGATGCGCAGGCAACGGCATCCGCCGGCGATGGCTACGGCACTTGTCCGTTTCTCCGCCGACTGGCGGCGCCTGGCCGCGCCGCTCGACCTCGCCCGCATCCGGCGGGCACTTCACTTGTCCGCAGCGCTGTTCGGCATGGGCGTCGCATCGTCGCTCTACGTGCGCGGCCTCATCGTCGAATACCGGGTCGGGTGGGAAAGCACCTTTCTCGATGCCGGGCAGGTACATGCGATTCTGCGCGTGTTGTTCGCCCCCGCAGCATGGTTGCTCCAGTTACCCGGGTTCTCGCCGGACGAGATCGCGGCCCTGCGGTTCGGGACGGACGGAGGTACCCCGGCCGGCGCACGCTGGGTGCACCTGTACGCCGCGCTGCTCGGGGTCGTGGTGATCATTCCCCGGCTGCTGTTGGCGGCGGCCGCACACTGGCGGGTACGGCACCTTCGCCGGAACTTTCCGCTCGACCTCGGCCTTCCTTACTATCGCAAGCTGTTGGGCGCGCTGAGCCCGACGCCATTGCGCTTGCGGGTGATCCCATACAGCTTTGCCGTCGACGCCCGCCGCAGCGACGCGTTGCAGGCCGTGGCGCGCTCCCTGCTCGGAGAAACCGCGCAAGCCTCGATCATGCCCACCCGGGAGTACGGCTCCGATGCGGATGACACCACACTGCCAACCTCCCCAGGCGAAGCGGCCACGCTCACCGCAGCCCTCGTCAACCTGGCCGCGACGCCTGAGGCCGAGAACCATGGAGCATTCCTCGATTCCCTGAAACAGGCGCTCCCGGGCAAGGTCGTGCTGCTCGTCGACCAGTCCGCCTATGCCGCCCGTCTGGCCGCCCAGCCGGATGCGGCGCGCCGCATCCAAGAGCGCAAGCGCCTGTGGCAGGATTTTGGCGACCTGCACCAAGTGCCGGTCACCTTCGTCGACCTGCTTCTTTCCCCGACCGATGCCTGATCATCCCGTCCGCATCCAGCTCTGCCTCGTTTCCCACACCAACGTCGGCAAGACCACGCTCGCCCGCACCTTGTTAGGCGCAGACGTGGGCGAAGTACGCGACGCCGCGCACGTGACGCAGACAGCGGACGCCCACCTGCTGCTCGCGGACGAGGAGGGCGATACCCTCTACCTGTGGGATACGCCCGGCTTCGGCGATTCAGCCCGGCTGGCCAAGCGCCTGGAGCTGGCGGGAAATCCTCTGGGTTGGTTCCTGACCGAAGTCTGGGACCGCGTCAGCGACCGTGCATTCTGGCTCAGCCAACGTGCCCTGCAAGCAGCCCGGGACAACGCCGACGTGGTGCTCTACTTGGTCAACGCATCCGAAGACCCCCAGGACGCCGGCTACGTGGCCCCGGAAATGCGCATTCTGCAATGGCTGGACAAGCCCGTCGTCGTGCTGCTCAACCAGATGGGCGCGCCGCGCCCTGCCGCGCAGGAGCAAGAGGACATCGCCCGCTGGGCGCGCCACGTCCAGCCCTACGGCATCGTGCGCGAAGTCGTGCCGCTCGACGCCTTCGCACGCAGCTGGGTGCACGAACGGGCGCTGTTCGACGCCGTGCGGACATGTCTTCCCGCCGAAAGCCAACCCGGCTATGCGCGCCTTGTCGCGGCCTGGGAAAAACGCAACCTGGACCGTTTCCGTGCCTCGATGGCGCTGCTTGCCCGGCAAATCATCGCAGCGGCGCGCGATGCCGAACCCGTGAAAGAGGGCTCTCGCATCCAGAATGCGCTCGGCACGTTGGGCCTGGGCCGCGCGGTATCGGACGCCGCGCGCGAGGAAGCCATGCAGGCGCTCACGGCGCGCCTGACGCGCATGGGCAGTGAAACGACGGCCAAGCTGCTCTCGCTGCACAGGCTGCAGGGCAGTGCCGCCGAGCAACTCAACCAGCGGCTGCGCGAAAACTTCGCCTTCACCGAACCGGTCAATGTGAAACAGGCGGGCCTGCTCGGCGCCATCGCCTCCGGCGCCGCCACCGGTGCGTCCGCGGACCTTCTCGCCGGAGGATTGACGCTGGGCGGCGGCATGCTGGTCGGCGCCGTCGTGGGGGCCGCCACGTTCGCGGGAGCGGCCTGGGGCATCAACAAGGTCAAGGGCCAAGACCGGGCCAAGGCGCGGCTGACGAACGATTTCCTCATCGCGCTGGCGACCGCGGACCTCTTGCGATATCTCGCCGTCATCCACTTCGGTCGCGGACGCGGCAATTACGTGCAAGGCGAAGCCCCGGCTTTCTGGCGGGAAGAAGTGGAAGCCGTGGTCCATGTGCGAAGCGGCTCACTGCTACGCATCCTGGACCGCGCGCGCGAAGCGGAAGAACCAGGCGAAGCCGAGGCCGAGCTTGCCGGCGTGCTAGAGGACGCCTGCCTGCAAGTCTTGCGGAAACTCTATCCGGGGGCGCCCCTGCCGTCATCGGCCCGCTGAGCCGCTCGCGCTAGGCAGCTTGGCCGCCGGCAAGCCCGGGCGCGGGCTCCGGCGAGGCCGGTTCCCGGGAGGAAGCGATCACGATGCGGTCGCGGCCCAACGCCTTGGCCCGGTACAAGGCCGCGTCCGCCCGGCCCATCAGGTGCGGCAGCGAGTCACCTGCCCGGTACTGGTCGACGCCGGCGCTGAACGTCACCACAAGCCCTCCCTGCTCCTCAGTGTTTCCGGCCTGCGCGACCAGAGTGCGCAAGCGATTGAGCAGGATCAAGGCATCGGAGGCCGACGTATCGGGGCAAAGCAAGGCGAACTCCTCTCCGCCCAAGCGGCCGAACACGTCGCCCGCGCGCAGGTTGGCCGTCACTGTCTTGGCGAAACGGGCGAGGACCTCGTCGCCCCGGGCGTGGCCGTACTGGTCATTGATGCGCTTGAAATGGTCGAGATCGACCAGCGCCAACGCCAATGGACGTCCTGTACGGGCCGCCGTTTTCACGGCCGCTTCCGCCTGCGCCATGAAGGCCCGCCTGATGAGCAGGCCGGTCAGCTCATCGAGGCTGGCGAGCCGCTCCAGCCTCTCTGCCAGCCGGTCGTGCGCCAACAACACCATTCCGATCGACAGCCACGGCAGCGTGAGAATCGCCCATGCGAGAAAAACCACGCTGACCAGCGTCGACTGCATGATGACGAGGGTCGCCTGCAGCAAATCGGCCTCCGGGGCCACGCCGGCGCCATAAATCAACCCCCGCCCCACGTGTCCCGCCGCGCCGAGAAAAGCGCCGATGGACACGAACCGATAGGCATACTGCCGGCGGGCTCGCGGCCGGGCCCGGAACACTACCCACCCGATCATGCCGTAAACGTATGCGTGGAACGCAGAAACCAGCACGATGCGCGTGGCGATGTCCGGCTCGACGTAGGTCCAATAAAGCAGCCCCGCGCACAGCACCAGCCACGCCACATATTCAGGCTTCGAGGATGAAGGCGCACCGCCAAAAAACTGGCGGCACCCCTGCAGGATGACCATGCCGGCGCCCGAAAGCGCCACGTTGGCGCCAACGACCGTCAACCAAGGGGGGGCATGGCCCTGCAAGGCGTACAGGACCAACGCCAACACGGCGAGGATGCTCGCGGCGAACCACCGTCGTACGCCGGGGATTCCCGTGCGCAGCAGCGACCCCAGCACGGCCAAACTCATGACCGCGGAAAAAATTGTCACCAGGATGATGCTGATCGGATCCACCATGCGCCAGGTTCACCCGCGAGTCCCGATGAGGGATCGGCTAAAAAGTCGTCAGGGCACCGTCCGATCCGAGTTTGAACGCCAGCCGGGGGCCGGCGAGAGACGCGAAACACAGCCGAGGGCTCGGCATGTCCGGTGCAGCGTCGAAGGCCGGCTGATCATATAGCATTTTCGCCGAAGATAGAGCATTTTCTGCGACCCATCGGCTCCTGTTCCGTAGAATTTACAAAACATTAAACGCAACCCCCATGGGTTCCATGGAGTGCGCAGTCCTTCCGTCTTCTCAAGGCTTCCCTTACCATGACGCGAGCTTAGCGGCCGCACCGGATAACACGAGCGCCTCGAACGGAGCCCCCCATGAGCTTGCGCATTTGGCATCAGAGCCTCACGGTCCTCGACGATCTTGGTCCCTACAAAGACGCACTGGCAGAGCACTTGCAACGCGTAGCCTCGCCCGGCACGGAAATCGTCCTTCATGGCATGCGGCCGGGGACGTACCAATCGGAGTACCCCGGCACCGACATCCGTCACTACGGCTTGCAGGCCCTGCACGGATTGCAAGTCATCCAAGCCGGCCTAGAGGCCCAGCGCGAAGGCTATGATGCCTTCGCCATCAGCACCTTGCCGGATACCGCACTGCGTGAATTGCGCTCGCTGCTCACCATACCCGTGGTCGGCTACGGGGAATCGGCGATGCTGACGGCTTGCCTGCTCGGCGCGAAATTCTCGTTCTTGGTGTTCGTCCAGGAACTCGGTGAGCTGGTCGCCGACAACGTGCGTCGCTACGGGCTGCAGGAGAGATTGTGCGGCATCTCCGACGTGGGATTCCGCTTTCATGACGTCCTGCGGGCCTACGGCGACCCGGCACCCCTGATCGAACGCTTCCTGGCGGCGGCGCGCCGCGAAATCGAACGCGGCGCAGACGTGATCATCCCCGGCGAAGTCCCGCTTTGCGTGTTACTGCTAACGAATGGCGTCACCAGCGTGGATGGCGCCCCCATCCTGGACTCGCTGAGCTGCTGGGTCAAACACGCCGAGATGCTGGTCGGCCTGCAACGGCAGGGCATAAGCGGCAGCCGGCGCGGGATTTTCCGGAACCCTCCCGCTGCGGAGCGGATCGAGGAAGTCTTCAGGTTCTACCGCGATTTTCTGTAGCGGACATCATTTCTGCCCTTTGCGATCGGCTCAACCCACATCATCCGTCGCGTGTGCTCCTAAGCTGAGTTAATAACTCGGCAGCACTTCCTTCGCGTCACGCTTTAATCCATCAGCTCCGCACCCACGTGCATCCGCACACCACTCGTCCTAGTGGAAAAAAGTCCGCACAACCCCTAAGATTCCGCCCGCACCGTATCCCCGAGACCTCCGGCCGTCGCACCTCCACAAGGATCACCGGCAGGGGACCCTGTTCGCCCACGCCATGAACGGCGCGCGGCTTTCCTCAAGCTCAACCGTGTGCACGAATGCTTGGACGAAAGGGAGTCTCCGGAGGACCGGGTCGCGGCTCGGCCATCGGCTCTTGGAAGCCGATGCCACCTAGCGGGAGCCGCGCGGCATCACCATAACGACACGCCCTCCGCCTCGGCCGGCGCGGGGTAAACGGCAGCTCGGGGGGCGCCAATGCAGTCTCGTCTCATTCCGCGCAGCACGCGCATCGGCCTCAGGGCGTCCGCGCTCTGGGCCGTCGCTATTGGACTCTTCGCCTTCGAGGTCCATGCCACCCGACCGATGATTACTGACGATGCAGGCCTCATCGAACCCAAGACGTGCCAGTTCGAAGGTTGGGTCCAACTCAACCGCGATAACCGCGAAACTTGGCTCATGCCTGCCTGCAACATCACCGGTAACCTGGAAGTGACGCTGGGCGGCGGCCGCACGCGCGAGAATCACTCGATTCTCAGCACCGACCTCGTCGCCCAGGTGAAGAACCAATATCAAGCCGGTGGATGTCAACGGCTGGGGCATGGGTTTGGTCGCAGGCATTGGCCGCCATCGCAGGGCAGACGGCAGCCCGCGGGACTGGTACGCCTATGTACCGATCAGTTTTTCCTTTCGCGACGATGCCGCGGCCGTCCATGCCAACCTCGGCTGGATCCGGGAAGGTGAGACGCGGCGCAACCGCGCGACCTGGTCGCTAGGCACCGAGTTCCGCGTCACCGAGACCACTTGGATGATCGCGGAAACCTTCGGCCAAGGCGCGGACCGACCATATTTCCATGTGGGCTTTCGCTATTGGCTGGTTGCCAACCGCATCCAGCTCGACGCCACGTACGGCCACGGCGGGACGCGGGACGAACGGTGGATCTCAATCGGCGTACGCCTGCTCACGGGGAGGTGGTTCCGCTGACCCGCATCTTTCGGGATACTGTCCCGATTTTCGATGATGCGTCCGGAAATTGGGGAAGGCGTCCCATTCCATGGCAAGCTAGCTGCTTGTCTGGCTACCTCAAGTCGGCGCCGAGCTTCCGGCTGCCGCGGCTACCGCAATGAGCGACCCCGAACCCTCGCATGCAACCGCGGCCATGGGCGCCCGCACCCCCGCAGCATCCCTGCGCCTATGCATCGCCGCCTGTGCATCCGCCCTCTTGGGCGCATGCGGCGGCGATGGCGCCTCGACCGAATCCCGGGTGCGCTTGGCTGCCGAATACCTGGACACGCTGGTACCGCAATGGATGGCACGCACCGGCGTCCCGGGCGCCGCCGCAGCCCCTGGAAAACTACACGGGCCGCTACGCCAACGCGTACTACGGCGAGGCGACGGTGCAACGCAACGAAGGCACGGGCGAGTTGGAGCTCATCCTGGGGCCGGCCCACGTACGGCACCCGCTCCGCCACTGGAGCGGAGACCTGTTCGTGTTCGAGCCCCTCGGGGAAAATGGACCGCCGGGGTCGGTTTCCGCGGTAGAGTTCGGAGCCGGGGAGATGCAGGTTGAATACTACGGAGAGGACCTGGCCAAAGGCCGATTCGCTCGGGTCGAACTAGACGGCTAGGCGTGGGTCCCGCCCGTCCAGGCGCAACCGGCCCCGTCAGGTCGAGCGGGTCAACCGCGCGAATGAAGCCAGCATGGCCGCCAGCGTCCGGGCTTCCGGCGTGAGCTGCTGGCTCGCCTTGTGGACGAGCGCGATGGAATAGCGGCGCACGGGCCGCTTCAACGGCAGCGCCGTCAACAGGCCCTGCGCCAACGGATGCCGTACCACGCTGCGCGGCAATCGTGCCAGGCAGTCCGACTCGATGAGCATGGAAAGCACGCCGAAAAGCGAATCGGTCACGGCGGCGATGCGAGGAGCACCCAGGGATTGTTCCTGGAACAGTTCCCAGATGGTTTCGTCGTGCGCGCCGGGCAAGTCCTGCTCTCCCAAGATCACCCAGTCGCAGTTCACGAGCTCGCTCAGCTCGGTGGCGCTCGCCAGCGGGTGATTGCTCCGCCCCACCACCACCGACTCGGTTTCGATCAGCACGTCGACGTGCATGTCCGAAGCGTCGAAGTGCAGTGGAATCCTCGTCACCGCGAACTCCAGTCGATTGTCCCGTACGCCCGCGACCAGCTCGGTTGCCACGCTCTGTTTGAGTTTCAGCGTCACGTCCGGCTGGACTCGCCGAAAATCGGCGAGCACGGCGGGGACGAATTTCAGCGTCGGCTCGATGGACACTCCGAGCCGGACGCATGGGGCTCGCGGCTCACGGACCCGCCGCAGCCATTCCTCTGTCCGGTTGGCTTCGAACAAAACAGATCGTGCGTAGCGGACGAATTCCTCTCCCTGTGGGGTCAGGATGACGCCCTTGGCATGCCGCTCGATCAGCGACACCCCATGCTCCTTTTCGAACCGGGCCAGGCTTTTCGTCAGCCCGCCTTGCGACACATGCAGCGCCCGGGCGGCGGCGCGAAAACCGCCATGTTCGACCACGGCCATGAGATCGCGGAGTTGTTGTAGCGTCATCTTGGGATGCATGGCGGTGGAAAGCGTCGTTTTAGGAAAAACGGTTGAGGTGCCTGCCGGAGGGGCCTCCCTACGCCGCCCCACGTCGGGAAATAGGCCGTCAGGCTGTCACTGCGGCGGCCCAGATTGATTCCGTGTGGTCATCGCGATACCGAAAAATCGCCGCCGGCGTCATTTTATGCTCCGCTAGAATTAGAGGTTCGGTACCACCATCCCCCGGGTGGCCCGTAAAGAGTCGCCGCACCGTGCGAATGCTCAGCATCGCCGCTGCCGGCCGCACATTTAAATCAAGAATTCTAAGAATCTTGGAGACAACCGTGCTCGGACGACCCTCCCTTGCCCATCTCTGCGGCTTTGTACTTTTGGCGCTGTCTTCTCTCCCCGCCGCGCACACCTGGGCGCAGAACTACCCCAACCGACCTGTCACCTTGGTTGTCCCAACGCCGCCGGGCGGCACGATGGACACCGTAGGCCGCCTCGTTGCCCAAGGAATGCGTGTGCCGCTGGGCCAATCCGTGATCGTCGAGAATGTCGCCGGCGCCTCGGGCGTGATTGGCGTGGGCCGTGTCGCGCGCGCCGCGCCGGATGGGTATACCTTGATCTATTCGTCCTTGGCAACGCACGTCATTAGCCCGGCGACGATGAAAGTCCCCTATGACGTGGTCAAGGATTTCAGCCCCGTCTCCTTCATATCCAGCACCCCATGGGTCATCGCCACGCGCGCCAACCTCCCCGTGGACAACATGCAAGGCCTGCTCCAGTGGCTGCGGAACAACCCGGGCAAGGCGAGCATGGGCACCGCGGGCTCGGGGTCGCCCTCCCACCTCGGCGGCATCCTGCTGAAAAACAAGACGCAAACCGAGTTCGAGCTCATTCCTTACGCCGGCAACGCGCCCGTCGCGAAAGACCTGGTCAGCGGCGTCGTCGATTTCGCGATCCTCGATCCCATCCTCGCCCTTCCCTTCATGCGGTCTGGCCATGCCAAGATCCTGGCGGTACTGTCAGACAAGCGCATGACCTCGGCACCTGAGGTCCCGACGATAGACGAGGCCGGTGTTCCCGGTCTCCATATCGCGCCGTGGCAGGCTATCTGGGCGCCCAAGGATACCCCGGCACCAGTGATCAAGACGCTCAATGCCGCCGTCAGCAAGGCCCTGGAAGATCCGGCAATCCGCAAGCAGCTGGAGGGCCAAGGCTATGAAGTGGGCTCGGCGCAGGAGCGCACCCCCGAATACCTCGCCCGATTCCACCAGGCGGAAATCGACAAATGGTGGCCCCTGGTCCAGGCTGCGGGCGCACAGGCGAAACCCTAGGCCCCGCGTAGCCGCCCGGGGTCGACAAGCATGAAACCAACGATCGAATTCGAGCTTAACGGCAAGCCCGTCACGACCATGGCGGATCCCAGCACGCCGCTGCTGTTCGTGCTGCGCAACGAATTCCAGCTAAAGGGGGCACGCTTTGGCTGCGGCGAAGAGCAGTGCGGCGCGTGCATGGTCCTCGTTGACGACCAACCCGTGTACGCCTGCTCGCGCGAGATCGGCACGCTGGCGGGGAAGGCTGTCCAGACGATCGAAGGGCTTGCCCAGGATGGCTCACCCCATCCGGTTCAAACCGCGTTCATCGAGGAGCAAGCGGCCCAGTGCGGCTACTGCACGTCGGGCCTCATCATGAGCTCGGTTGCGTTGTTGAAACGATGCCCCGCCCCTGATCGCAGCGCCATCATCGAGGCGCTCGACCCCCATCTATGCCGCTGTGGCGTGCACAACCGCGTCATCCGGGCAGTCGAGAAAGCCGCTGCGATCATGCGCAAGTCCACATGATGACACCATCGCTACCCAAGAGCCTGGTCGACAATCCGCGGCTGAATCAATGGGTCGATTTTTCGCACCCGGGCCGCGCCACCGTGCGGTCGGGCAAGGTCGAGATCGGCCAAGGCATCCTTACCGCGCTGCGACAGATTGCGGCCGAAGAGCTGGACCTGCATCCCGACCAGATCGACCTGGTCGCGGGCCAGACCGACAGCTGCCCGGACGAAGGCTTCACCGCAGGCAGCTACTCGGTTTCGGTCGGAGGCGCTTCGCTGCGCCTGGCCTGTGCCGACGTGCGTCGCCTGTTCATCCAGGCTGCCGCCGCACGACTGGGATGCCCGGAGGCAGACCTTTCGATCTCGGACGGGACCATTGTTCGTGGCGGCCACCCCACCGGACTCAGCTACTGGTCCCTGCGTGACGAGGTGTCGCTGGACCGGGCTTACAGCGGGGAGGCCCGCCCGAAAGAGCCGGAAACCTTTCGCTGGGTAGGCCACAAGATGCCCCGCCTGGACCTTCCGGCCAAGCTCAGTGGCAGCGGCTTCATCCACGACCTGCACTTTCCCGACATGCTGCATGCGCGTGTCGTCCGCCAACAGCGCAGGGGGCGCCACATCGTATCCATCGATGAACGCGCGCTCGCTCGCGCGGCCGGCCAACCCATCGAACTGCTGCGGGACAAGGACTTCCTCGCCATCCTGGGCACCTCGGAGTCCGCCGTCTATCACGCAAGCAAGCGTGCCGAGACCGCCGTGACGTGGGAGGGAGGAGAGTCCCTGCCCTCAGACTTCGGCTCGATCGCGTGGCTCAAGTCCCAGGAAGCCATCCGACGCGTCCACGCCACGGGCAAGCCAGACCCGGATAACGTGGCCCACACGATCAGTGCAGAATACAGCCGTCCCTGCCTCACGTATGGCTCGATAGGCCCCTCGTGCGCCTATGCCGTGTTCGCCGACGGAAAACTGACCGTCTGGTCCCACACGCAGGGGCCTGCGGTACTGCGCGAGTGGCTGGCGATTACCCTGGACCTGTCGCCGGAGCAGGTGACCGTCATCCACGCCCAGGGCGCTGGCGCATACGGTCACAATACCGCGGACGACGCCGCGTTCGACGCCGCCTTCATCGCCATGCGGCGGCCCGGCAAGACGATCCGTGTGCTGTGGAACCGGGAAGATGAGTTCAGCTCGGCCCCCATCAGCCCGGCGATGGTGATGCGATTGAGCGCCGACCTGGACAAACAGAACCGGCCGCTCAACTGGCGCACCGAAATCTGGAGCCCGCCCCACGTCCAGCGTCCCGGCCTGAACGGAAACAGCAACCTACTCGGGGCATCGGCGATCGAAGGCGCGCCACCGCTCAAACCGATCGACGACCTCCCCCATGAGCGCGGCGGCGGCGCCACGCGCAACTCGGTGCCGATGTACCAGCTCGGACATTTCCAGCTGACACATCACATGATTCCGCTTACCACCGTACGCACCTCGTCCCTGCGCGGACTGGGCACCTGGGCCAACGTGTTCGCCATCGAATCCTTCATCGATGAGCTGGCCGAACACGCAGGCGTGGATCCCGCCCGCTACCGCCTCGACCTGCTTGCCGATGACCGTGCCCGCAAGGTGATCGAGGAAGTCTGCCGCATGAGCGACTGGTTCGGACGACCCACCGAGATCGGCACCGGCTCCGCCAAGGGCCTCGGATTCGCCCGCTACAAGAACATCGCCGCCTACGTCGCCATCGTGGCCGAAGTCACCGTGGAAGAAGACGTCCGCGTGGACCAGATCTGGTGCGCCGCAGATGCCGGCTTGACCGTGAACCCTGATGGCGCGGAGAACCAGATCGAGGGAGGCATCATCCAGGCGCTGAGCTTTAGCCGGGAGAAGCTCCCTTTCGAAGACGGCGCCGTCAGCGCCCGCAGCTGGAGGGACTATCCGATCCTGCGTTTTTCCGACATCCCGCCCGTACAGATCTCCTGGACAGGATCGCCGTACGATCCTGCCGTAGGGGTCGGCGAAGCCTCGGTCGGGCCCACGGTGGCAGCCGTGGCCAATGCCGTGGCGCGCGCTCTGGGCCAACGAATCCGCCGCCTTCCGATCAACCGGGAAACCATCATGGAGACCTTGTTGGGCGAGGGCTAAGCTGCCCCTGTTCCAACTCCTCCGTGCACTTCGTCGGCGCGCGCAGCGCTCCATTCCCGGGGTGACATCCCCGAATGCGCCTTGAACGCACGAGATAGCGCGGCTTCGCTGCCGTATCCCACCTCGGCGGCAATGATCTTCAAGGGACGGCCCCGGCGTAACGCCTTCTGCGCCAGGCTTACGCGCCAAGCTTGCAAATACTTCCCTGGCGTAACGCCGACTGTCTCGCGGAAAGCCGTGGCGAATGCGCTCCGGGACATGCCGGCGGCACCCGCCAGTTCGTCCAAAGTCCACTCCCGCGCAGGCGCCTCGTGCACCGATACCAGCGCGTGGCGTAGGCGCGGATGCGACAGGCCGGACAACAGGCCGCCCTGCACTGCGCCGTTCTCCATTAGCCGGCGCAGTACTTGGATCATGACCACCTCGAACAGGCGCTCGATCAGCGCAACGCGGCCGCACCGGTCTTGAAAGGCTTCCTCGAACAACAACGCCAGGACCGGTTCAGCACCTTCAATCTCGTCCAGCCGCAGGCAGATCACGTCCGGCAATGCGGACGCGACCGGATTACCGGCACCTCCTTCGAAAGAGAGGTTTGCGCAGACCATGTCCGCACCGCGCGTTGGGTCGGTGATGAATTGATGCCTGAGGGGGCGGGGAAACAGCAGCAGGCTCGGGTGATTCACATGCAGCGACTCCGAACGGTAGCGCACCTCCACCGAGCCACTCCGCACCAGGTGCAACTGTCCGCGCGCGCCATCGTCTTCCACCGTGTTGAGGCCGCATAGCGCGCCGGTATTGAACACCTGCGCGCTGACGGGGAAATGCGCCATCAATGCTGCAAGCCGGTCCGCCACGCCAGTACTCCTGATCAAGTTTTCTGTACTTCATTAAACCAAAAGTCTTGGCGAGTT
Source organism: Pigmentiphaga sp. (assembly GCF_019689535.1). Taxonomy (GTDB): domain Bacteria; phylum Pseudomonadota; class Gammaproteobacteria; order Burkholderiales; family Burkholderiaceae_B; genus Pigmentiphaga. The sequence goes on along the minus strand of NZ_JADGHH010000060.1, from coordinate 1,231 downwards.
GCGCAAAATGCGTCTCACCGGGACCGCTATCACGCAGCTCCCAATCGCAAACCCTTCTCCTCTACGTACTAGGAGCTACTGACATGAACACGACTACCCGCGCCATTGCCGCCGGCCTGCTGGCGACTTTCCTGCAAACCGGCACGCTCGCGCACGCCGCCGAGCCTGCCACTCCCGCGCAAATCGCCGCGCGCGCCACAGTTGAGGGCAATTACGTCGTCACGGCAGACGGCACGCGCCTGTACTACAAAGACTGGGGTCCGAAGAATGGCCCAGTCGTGACTTTCAGCCACGGATGGCCGCTCAGTTCGGACAGCTGGGAGTCGCAGATGATCTTCCTGGCCGACCACGGCTTTCGGGTGATCGCCCATGACCGGCGTGGCCATGGGCGCTCCAGCCAGCCTTGGAACGGCAACGACATGGACCACTACGCCGATGACCTTGCCGCCGTGATCACCGCGCTTAACCTGAAAGACGTCACCGCAGTCGGGTTTTCCACGGGCGGCGGAGAGGTGGCACGCTACATTGGCCGCCACGGCACCAGCCGGATCAAGAAAGCCGTACTGGTCAGCGCCGTACCGCCGTTGATGCTGCGCACGGCCGACAATCCGAATGGCGTGCCGCTGGAAGTTTTCGACGGCCTGCGCAAGGCCTCGCTAGAGAATCGCTCACAGCTTTACCTGGACCTCGCGTCCGGGCCGTTCTACGGCTTCAACCGGCCCGGCGCCAAGGTTTCGCAAGGCCTGGTCCAAAGCTGGTGGGCGCAAGGCATGCAGGCCGGCCACAAGAACACCTACGACTCCATCGCGGCCTTCTCCGCCACGGATTTCCGCGAAGACCTGAAGAAAATCGACGTGCCCACGTTGGTGATCCACGGCGACGACGACCAGATCGTGCCCTTCGACATATCTGGAAAAGCGTCGGCCGCGCAGATCAAAGGCGCGAAACTGATCGTCTACCCCGGCGCGCCCCACGGCCTGACAGACACCCACAAGGAGCGATTCAACCAAGACCTGCTGGATTTCCTCAGGAACTGAGCGAACGCTACGCGAGGGCGGCGGGCGACGCCCTCGCCCCGAATGATTCGGGGCGGAGGAAAAGGAGTGGGTTGAGAGTTGTGCTCAGCCCGCAGGCAGCTCAGCCCTTAATCCCCCGGACACTCCAGCTGTCCGGCACGGGGATTGGGGCCTTGCTTCCCAGGCCCGGGCCCCGAGGCGGGAAGCCCGTAGAC
>NZ_JADGHH010000285.1 GCF_019689535.1 Pigmentiphaga sp. | reverse complement strand
GTTTTAAAAGTACCCGCCACTTGCTCAGGCTTTTCATGCCTGCTACGATATATTTCATGAACTACGCTTCCTACTACTTTTACTTTTTTGGATTTCCGAAGCCGCTGGCGGAGGAAAGGAAGCGTCGTATCTAACGAATTCCTGCCCCAAAAAAGCCGCCAGCGTCCTGGCGGCTTTTTTTGTGCCTGGACGATGGAGCAAGGGGCAAGCACCGACTTACATGCCAAACAGACATCATTGAAATCCAGGAGAGGACCGTGTCGCACAACACCGACGACTTGCGCATTCGAGAAATCAAAGAGCTTGCTCCGCCTTCGCATTTGATGCGCGAGTTTCCTTGCACCGCCGAGGTTTCCGACACGGTTTACAACGCCCGGCAAGCCGTACACCGCATTCTGCACGGCATGGACGATAGGCTGGTCGTGGTAATCGGGCCCTGCTCGATCCACGACACCGAAGCCGCATTGGAATACGCGTCGCGCCTGAAGGCCGAGCGCGACCGCTTCGCCGGCGAGCTGGAAATCATCATGCGGGTGTACTTCGAAAAGCCGCGTACCACCGTGGGGTGGAAAGGGTTGATCAACGATCCTGACCTCGACGGCAGCTTCAACATCAACAAGGGCTTGCGCATCGCCCGCCAACTCTTGCTGGAGATCAACGCCCGCGGCGTGCCTGCGGGGTGTGAATATCTGGACATGATCACGCCCCAATACATCGCCGATCTCGTTTCCTGGGGAGCCATCGGCGCCCGCACCACCGAGAGCCAGGTGCACCGCGAACTTGCCTCCGGGCTGTCGTGCCCCGTGGGCTTCAAGAACGGCACCGACGGCAATGTCCGCATCGCGGTCGACGCGATCAAGGCTGCTTCTCAGCCTCACCACTTCCTGTCCGTCACGAAGGGTGGCGTCTCGGCCATCGTCTCGACCAACGGCAATGAAGATTGCCACGTCATCTTGCGCGGCGGCAAGACGCCCAACTACGATGCCGCGAGCGTGGAGGCGGCGGCCCAGGAAATGGCCAAGGCCGGGCTGGCGCAGCGCGTGATGATCGACGCGAGCCACGCCAACAGCATGAAAAAGCCGGAGAACCAGCCCCAGGTGGTCGACAACGTGGCAAGCCAGGTCGAGGCGGGCGATAGCCGCATCATCGGCGTGATGGTGGAAAGTCACCTGGTGGCCGGCCGGCAGGACCTCGTTCCCGGCAAACCGCTGGTATATGGTCAAAGCATTACCGACGGCTGCATCGATTGGGAGACTTCAGTGCGCGTGCTTGAGCGCCTGGCCCAGGCAGTGCAGGCTCGCCGTCTGGTAGCGACCACCAGCGGCAAGTAAGGCTTGCAGGCCGGGGCGGCGAAGGCCGCCCCGCGCTAGTTGCCGCCGGTCCTCCCAGGGCGCCAAAGCACTTCCGGGGCGCCTGCGTCCTGGTTGATGCGCCGGGCGAGCACGAACAAGAGATCGGACAGCCGGTTCAGGTATTGACGTATCGCCGGTTGGACGGGTTCCGACCGGTCGAGCGCGACGACGCTCCGTTCGGCGCGGCGGCATATGGTGCGCGCCACATGGGCAAGTGCACCAGCCCGGCTGCCACCGGGCAACACGAACTCTTTCAGCGGTTCGAGGCGCGCGTTGTAATCAGAAAGCAGCCGGTCCAGGTGCGCGACGCGCTCCGGCCGCAGCAGCGCTTGTCCCGGCATGCTCAGTTCGCCCCCCAGGTCGAACAGGTCGTGCTGGATGTCGAGCACGTCGGCGGCAACGCCTGGCGGCAGCGCTTCCGTCGCCAGCAAACCCAACGCGCTATTGAGCTCGTCCACGTCACCGATGGCCGCGATGCGCGGGGAGTCTTTGGGGACGCGCGTGCCGGTCGCCAGTCCTGTGGTGCCGTCGTCGCCCGTCCGCGTGGCGATGACGCTCAATCGATGTCCCATGCATGCTCCGTGTATCGGTTTCGACGCGCCGCGCATGCGGCGGCGTTCCCGGTAGGCATTGTAGTCAGTGCCGGCCAAGGTTTCTGTCTCCAGCCGGCGCGCCAGAGCGGACAGGGCGAAGGCGGCTGGGCGTAGAATCGGGGGATTCCCTTGTTGAACCGCAATGTCATGAACGCCCCCGCTTCAGCTACCTCGTTGCGCCGCCCCGTGCCGCAGGCCTGCCTCGATGCGCTTGCCGCCCACTTCGGTGAGCGCCTTTCGCTGAACCCGTCCGTGCGCGAGCACCACGGTCGGGACGAATCCCCGTTTCCGGCCGTGCCGCCGGATGCCGTCGTGTTCGCGGAGAGCACCGAGGACGTCGTCGCGGCCGTGACTGCCTGCGCGGCGCACCAGGTGCCGATCATCGCCTACGGCTCGGGATCCTCCCTCGAGGGGCACCTGCTTCCCGTGCAGGGCGGCATTACGCTCGATCTGTCGCGCATGAACCGGGTGCTGTCCGTGCAGCCCGACGATTTGACGGCCACCGTGCAAGCCGGCGTGACCCGCAAGCAGCTCAACAACGAGATTCGCGACACGGGCTTGTTTTTTCCCATCGATCCCGGTGCCGATGCATCGTTCGGCGGCATGGCCGCCACGCGCGCTTCCGGCACCAACGCCGTCCGCTACGGCACGATGCGCGAGAATATCCTGTCGCTGACCGTGGTGACGGCCCAGGGCAAGGTCGTACGCACCGCGCGCAGGGCGAAGAAGTCTTCCGCTGGATACGACCTGACCCGCCTGTTCATCGGCAGCGAAGGGACGCTGGGGATCATTACCGAGGTGACGGTGCGCCTTTATCCGATTCCCGAAGCGATCTCGGCGGCCGTCTGCAATTTTCCCAGCGTGGACGCCGCCGTCGCGGCCGTCATCCAAACCATCCAGATGGGCGTCCCGGTGGCCAGGGTGGAGTTGCTGGATACGGCGACCGTGCGTGCGCTTAACCTCTACAGCAAGCTCTCCTTGCGCGAGACCCCTTTGCTGCTGTTCGAGTTCCACGGCAGTCCCTCGGGAGTGGAAGAACAGGCGACGATGGTGCAGGAGATTGCCAGGGAGCATGGTGGCATGGACTTCGAGTGGGCCGTGCATCCTGAAGACCGGAACCGCCTTTGGGCAGCGCGGCACAACGCCTATTTCGCGACACTGCAATTGCGGCCGGGCGCCCGGGCTTCCAGCACCGACGTGTGCGTGCCCATATCGCGGCTCGCCGATTGCATCCGCGAAACCAACGAGGACCTTGCCAAAGCCAGGGAACCTCTGCACTACCCCGCCCACTCGTTCGTGGCGACGAGTTCAGGGTCAATATCGTTTCGTAGGATGGGATCGAAACAGATGCTGAACGGTTCT
>NZ_JADGHH010000059.1 GCF_019689535.1 Pigmentiphaga sp. | reverse complement strand
GCTTGAGCACCCGGAAGATGCCCCGCGGCCGGACCCGGGCGAGCAGCATGGGCGCTGCCGAAGACACGATGGGGTAACGCCGGAGGAGGCGCCAGACCTGCATGGCGGTGTCGACCCCGCCTTTGCCTGGCGAACCCGGCCACACCGACTTGACCACGTTGCCTGGCTTGATGGCTTCGCGCAGCTGGTGCAGCTGGGCGGCCAGCTCCATGCGCTCGATGGAGGAACGGGCCAGCAACAGCTCCTTGCGAGCCTGCATGTCCGAAGCGCGCCGCTTCATGAACCTTCTCCGCGCCGGCTCTCGGCATCCGCGACGGAGGCCAGCATGTCGCGATCGCGCTGGAGTTCCGCCAGCGTATCTTCAAAGGCGATGGGCGAATGGGATGCCTGCCTTCGCACCATGAACAGCATGACGAGCCCGACCAACAGGTAGGCCGCCCCGACGAGCGCAATGGCGAGGTGCCGGTACTCGGTATCCCAGAACACTGCAACGATCAGGAACGAAAACATCAACAGTCCGAGCGCCAGGCACAGCAGCGCCGCGAGCGCCACCAACAGCATGCCCATGAGGCGCGACTTTTCCTCGGCCAGCTCGATGGCAACGAGCTCGAGCCGCGTGCGCAGGATGCCGACGGAAGTCGCGGCCAGCGCCCGCAGCGAGCTCAAGAGGTGCGGAGACTTCGACACCGCGGTGCGTCAGCGGCGGCTGTTGACCAGCAGGCCAGCCAGGAAGCCGACCGCGGCGGCGATGCCGATGGCACGCCAAGGGTTGTCGTGCACGAAATCGTCCGTGGCGCGGGCGGCGGCCTTGCTACGCTCCAACATGGAATCCTGGACGTCGAGCAATTTCTCGCGGGCGCGCTTGAGCGAGGTCAGGGCCCGCTCGCGCAGCTCTACCGCGCGATCGCCCGTGCTGGAAGCGGCTTGCTTGAGCAGGTCTTCCGCATCATTCAACACGACTTTCACGTCCGAGATGAGTTTTTCCTTGCCTGCAGTGCTGGTGTTCATCGCTTGCGCTCCCAAATTGTTTTTCGATTGGACGACCCGATGATAGCAGTCGCTCCCGTCTCCCGGAACCCTGGACCCGCCAGGGCAGCATCGGGTAACACCTGCAACCCGGCACTTGCAACCCGCATCACTGGGCGGCCAGCCAAGCGATCAACTTGTCGTGGAAACCGTTGGCTTGCTGCGCCCCTTCGTCGTTGACGAGGCTGACTACCGTATAGCGTCGGCCGCTCGCGGCCAGTACGTAGCCGGCCATGGCGCGCACGTCGCGCAGCGACCCGCTCTTGAGGTGCGCCATGCCCGCCGCCGGGGACTCCCGCAGGCGACGTCGCACGGTGCCATCGACACCGGGGATGGCAAGCGAAGACACGAATTCCGGCATGAAAGGGGAACGCCACGCCGCGGCCAACAGGCGCGCGAGGCTCTGGGCCGAAATTCTTGCGTCGCGCGACAGCCCGGACCCGTTGTCCACGACCAGCTCGGGAAACTGTAGCCCCCTGGCGGCGAGGATCCTGCCCACCGCTCGTTCGCCACTGGCCACGGTCGCTGGACCCGGCTCGAAATTGGCGCCCAGCGCCAAGAGCAGCAGGCGTGCCATGACATTATTGCTGGACTTGTTGATGACCCGCACGACTTCCGCCAGCGATGGCGATTCGTGGGTAACGAAGAGGACCGCATCGCCTGGTACGACTCCGGGCCGTACCCGACCTTGGACTGTGCCTCCCATTTCCTCCCATAGGCGGCGGAAGGCGCCCTCTGCATGCTGGGGCTGCGGCAAGGCCAGGCGATAAACGCTGAATTCGCCGCAGCTGCCAGATACCGTTCCGGCCAGGCGGAGCGAAACGCCGGTCGACGTCAGGAAAGGCTCCGTGCGCACCGACGGCGCCCCCGGACAGGGAGCATCAGACCATTTCAGCTCGCCCTCGACGACCACGCCGGGCAGCGGCGGATCCATCGTGACGCGCCATCTCCGCAGGCGGGAGTCAGGAATGAACAACAGGCGCACTGCGCCAAAGCCGACCACCCAAGCGTCGGGGCTCGCGTTATAGGCACGGGACGAGTCGCCGTCGAAGGCGCCGGGATCGATGGCGACCGAACCGAATATCGAGCGGTCCACCACCAGCTCGGGGATGCTGCGCACGCCGCGCAGGCGCAGCTCCCGCAACAGGCGCCAAAGATCTTCCAGCTTGAAAAGCGGATCACCGCTGGCCCGCAGATAAAGCGGGCCCGAGAGTTCGCCGTCGGCCGAGACGGTCGTGCCGGGATGCACCAGGAGCTGGGTGCGCCAGACGTAAGCCGGCCCCAGGCTGTCGAGCGCGGCGAAGGTCGTCACCAGCTTCATGACCGAAGCGGGGTTGCGCGGCTGCTCGGGATTGACGGCCACCACCCGCGTGCCGTCCACCCGTTCCACGACGACCGAAAGCGCGCTGTCGGGCAAGCCCGTGGCCTTCCAGGCCGCGGCCAGTTCCGCAGGCAAGCCCTGGGCCATGGCGCTGCACGAGGCCGCGACAGATAGCACCGCCCCGAGGGCGATCCGGATGCCTTTCTTCCACCCGGTTCCGGTGATGCCGGTGGGCCGATCTGCCCCGTGACCAGCCAGCATGCGACCATGCAGCAAAGCCAACTCCTCCGCTTGCCTGAACAAGCCCCTAAGCATACCGGTTCCGGCGTGCGCCGGGCGTCAATGGTAGAGCGAGTTCTCGTAGCGGACCAACAGTTGGCGCATGTGGTTGACGGTGCCCTTGAGCGCCTCGGTCGCTTGGGCCAGCGAGGCGACCGAGACGGTCGTGCGTTCGACCTCCTGGGCGATGCCCTCCATGCTCTCGGCCACTTCCTTCGACGCGGAGGATTGCTGCTGCAGCATGCCGGAAATGTCGCGCGCGCGCTCGACGACCATCATGGATGAGCGGCGCACGCGCTCGAAGAACCCGGCGCTTTCGCGGATTTGCTCGCCACTGTACTGCACGGAGGCCACCGCTTCCTGCATGGACAACGAAGTTTCGGTGGCGAACCGCGTGATGGCTTCGAGCGCGTGGCCGATGTCGTCCGTACTGCCGGCCGTGCGGTCGGACAACGTCCGCACCTCTTCCGCCACCACGCCGAAGCCGCGGCCGTTTTCACCGGCGCGGGCAGCCTCGATGGCCGCGTTGAGCGACAAGAGCCGGGTCTGGTTGGCGATTTCGCTGATGGCCTGCGTGACGCCGGAGATCGTGGAAACGAGGTCATGCAGCGAGCCGATCTGTTCGTTGGTGCGCCCCACTGCTTCGGCCACTGAATGGGTGCCGCGCACCGAATCGCTGATCTTGGCCTCGGCGGTGTCGACCTCCTGCAGCGCCGATTCCGACAGCGAAAGCGCGGTGCCAGTGTGCTGGGACGCCTCGCGTATGGCCACGCTCATCTGCTCGACCGCAGCGGCAATGCGGGTGAGGCGGTCGCGCTGCTCTTCGACCACCTTGCGGATCGCGTCGATCTCGCCGTCGACCCGGTCGGCGTTGGAATCGACCGCCCGCGCGACCTGGAGCACGTCGCACAACGTCGAGCGCAGGTGAATGCGCGTAGACTCCACGCGCATCGGCAGGCCGCCGAGATCGAACTGGTGTCGCCCTTCGACCCGCTGCGACAACATGCCTTGCCCGATCGCGGCCAGCGTCTCGTCGACCCGACGCAGCGGCTCGGACACGCGCAACCGCCAAACTGCCGCGGCAGCGGCCACGACGACGGCCTGGCCGAGCAGCCAGCCCCAATGCGGCGCCAGCCAGCCTCCCAACGCGGCGCCAAGCGAAAGCGCCGCCGCGCCGGCACCCCAGGGGGTAGGATGGTGCCACCACCGGGGGCGGGGCGTGGCCGGAAACTTGGCCCGGCCCGCCGCGATGTCTGCGTACAGCGCCTGGGCGGCCGCCACTTCCTCGCGGTCGGGCGCGTTGCGGACCGACATGTAGCCGACGTGCTTGCCGTTCTCATGCAGCGGGGTGACGTACGCTTCCACCCAGTAGAACGCGCCGTCCTTGCAGCGGTTCTTCACCAAGCCGCGCCATGGCTGGCCCCGCTTGACGGTAGCCCAAAGGTCGGCAAAGGCCTCGGGCGGCATGTCGGGATGCCGTACGATGTTGTGCGGCTGGCCGATGAGTTCCTCGCGCGAGAAGCCGCTGACTTCGATGAACGCGGGGTTGGCATAGGTGATGCGCCCTTTCAGGTCGGTGGTCGTCACCACCGGGCGGCTTTTCTCCACAAACCGCTCGACTGAAGTAACGGGCAAGTTCTTGCGCATGATTCTCTGGATCGACAACGACTCTTGAGCGGTTGACGGCAAGAACTCGGGATAACTTTAGGGTTATTTGCGGCGCGCACACGCATCCATGCGCGCATCCCGGTGGGTAGCGGCTCGCTTGTCCCAGTCCGCCAGTTCCTGTTAGCCTGCCGGGCCGGGATGCGCAAGCACCCTGCGCACGCCACGCTTTGCCGCCCCGCCCGGCCGGGGCGAAAAAAGGACTCCCCATGCTCGAACTGATCAGCCAGCACCAATGCTTCGGCGGGCAACAACGCTTCTACCGCCACGCGTCCACGGTCATCGGCCTGCCGATGCGCTTCTCTGTGTTCCTGCCCACGCATGCGGATCCCGGCCCGGTGCCGGTGCTGTTTTACCTGGCGGGACTGACCTGCACCGAAGAAACCTTCATGATCAAGGCCGGCGCGCAGCGCTTCGCGCAACGGCACGGGATCATGCTGGTCGCGCCGGATACCAGCCCGCGCGGCGCGGGCATCGATGGCGAAGCCGATAGCTGGGACTTCGGGGTAGGCGCCGGTTTCTATCTGGACGCCACCCAGGCTCCGTGGAACCGCCACTACAAGATGTACAGCTACATCGTCGACGAACTCTTCGGCCTGGTGACTTCCCAGCTGCCCGGCGACCCCGGACGCGCCGGCATCTTCGGACACTCCATGGGTGGCCATGGCGCGCTCGTGCTCGCCCTGCGCAACCCCGGCAAATTCCGGTCGGTCTCTGCCTTCGCCCCCATTGCTCATCCGATGGACTGCCCCTGGGGGCACAAGGCTTTCGGGAATTACTTGGGGGAGGACCGCGAAACGTGGAAGCAATATGACGCCACGGAGCTGATGCGCGCATCGCGGCAGCCGTTTCCTCATGGCATCCTGATCGACCAGGGGCTGGCCGACCAATTCCTGGACACCCAGCTGCGGCCCGAGGCCTTCGAGGCGGCGTGTCGCGACGCCGGGCAGCCACTGGAGCTGCGCCGGCATCCCGGTTATGACCACGGCTACTACTTCATCTCCACCTTCATCGAAGATCACCTTGGGTTCCACGCGAAGGCACTCGGCGCCTGAGCCCGGCCAATGAGACGCTTTCGTAAGTTCCCGTTACTCGGGCTGGCGTGCGCGCTGATGGCCGGCGCGCACGCAGTCGCCCAAGACATCGATTTCGATGTAGACCCGGAGCCGCAGACCGCCTACCAAGCCAAGCAGGCGGTAATGGGCCGCCGGTTCATGGCAGCCACCGCGCACCCGCTGGCCACCCAGTCGGCCCTGCGCGTGCTCGAGCGCGGAGGCAGCGCAATCGATGCAGCCATTGCGGCGCAAATGATGCTGGGCTTGGTCGAACCGCAATCGTCTGGCCTCGGCGGCGGAGCATTCCTCCTCTATTACGATGCGGCGCGCGATGCGGTGACCTTCTTCGACGGCCGGGAAACGGCCCCCGCTGCCGTCGGCGAGACCCTGTTCATGCGCGGCGCCGCACCCATGCCTTTCCTCGAAGCCGTGGACAGCGGCAGATCGGTTGGCGTGCCTGGCCTGCTGCGGGCCTTGGAGATGGCACACGCTCGCCACGGCAAACTGCCCTGGCCCAGCCTGTTCGACGACGCCATCGACCAGGCCCGCCGCGGATTTCCCGTATCGGCCCGCCTGGCGGCCATGCTGCGCGGCAACCAGCGGCTGGCCGCCCAGCCGGCGGCACGCGAATACTTTTTCCGCGCGGACGGATCACCCAGGCAGGAAGGGGAGATCCTGAGGAACCCCGACCTCGCGCGGACCCTCGAGCGCATAGCCCGCGATGGCGCGAACGCGTTCTACCAGGGACAGCTGGCCCAAGCCATGGTGCGCGCGGTCCGCAGCCACCCCACCCCGGGAGCGCTCTCCACCGAAGACCTGGCCCGGTATACGGCCAAGGAGCGCGAGGCCCTGTGCCGCCCCTACCGCGTTTACTTGGTCTGCAGCGCGCCTCCGCCGAGTTCCGGGGGACTGGCCGTGCTGCAAATGCTGGCGCTGCTCGAGCACACGCCCATCGAGAAGGCGGAACCCACATCGGTTGCCGCCGTCCATTTCTTTTCCGAAGCCGGCCGGCTGGCCTATGCCGACCGTGACCGTTACCTCGCCGACCCTGACTTCGTGGACGTCCCGGTGCAGGCCTTGCTGGACCCTGCCTATTTGTCCCGCCGGGCGGCGCTGATCTCCCCCGAACGATCCATGGGGCGCGCGCGCCCGGGCGAACCCCTGCCCGGGGCATCCTCTCGCCATGGACAGGACGACACCCCGGCGCTGCCCTCCACCACGCACGTCTCCATCGTCGACGCGGCCGGCAACGCGGTCGCGATGACTTCGACCATCGAACAGGCGTTTGGCAGCAAAATCTTCGTGGAAGGATTCCTGCTCAACAACGAGTTGACGGACTTTGCGTTGTCCCCGGTGGATGCACGCGGCATACCCGTCGCCAACCGGCCGGAAGGAGGCAAGCGCCCGCGCAGCACCATGGCTCCTACCATCGTGCTGCGGGCCTACGGCGCCGGCCCGCGGCTGCGCATGGTGGTAGGATCCCCTGGCGGCGGCGCGATCGCCAATTATGTCGCCCAAACCTTGATCGCCAGTCTCGTGTGGGGGCTGGACGTGCAGTCCGCCATCGACCTCCCCCGCTACGGAGGCCGCAACCGGACCACCGGGCTCGAACGCGGCACGCAGCTCGAGGCGCTGGTTCCAGCGTTGCAGGCCATGGGACACGCGGTCGCCATGCGCCCGTTTCCGAGCGGCCTGCATGGCATCGAAGTACTGAGCAACGGGCTCCTGCGGGCCGGCGCCGACCCGCGGCGCGAGGGTAGTGCAAACGGACGATAGGGGAACCAATTGGGGGTTTCGACGTCCATATGGCCCCATAAAAGATCGCTACATCCGGTATTACATGCTTGCGGAAGAAAGCCCCTGCAAACAGGCATACCTTCTAAAATCCTCTTGTCTCAGCATATCTCGCCACCCCGGACGACCCAGATCCGTGACTGAACTTTTCACTCCGTTTTTCGCAGGAACGCGCCTGCGGGCATGCCTCTCCCTACCGGCCCTGGTCCTTGCGGCTGGGTTCCTTGCCGCCCATTCCGCCTGGGCGTTCGACTTCTCGGACGTCGCCCGGCGCGCCAAAGCGCTCGCGGAGGAAAAATACAAGGCTCCCACCAGCCAACTGCCACGGGAGCTGCGCGAGCTCAAGTTCGCGGAGTACAAGCAAATCCAGCCCAAGCGCGAGAAATTCCTGTGGGCCGAAGGCCGCACCCCCTTCCAGATCGCCTTCCACCATCAAGGCATGGCCTTCGATCTGCCGGTCAAGATCCACGAGGTGGACCTGGAAGGGGTGCGCGAAATCAAGTATGACCCGCGAGACTTCGACTTCGGCCCGCGCAGCCCCGATCCCAAACAACTGGAAGGCCTGGGATTCGCGGGGTTCCGGATCCTCTATCCGATCAACAACCCATCCAAGCGGGATGACGAAATCGCCTCATTCCTTGGCGCCAGTTATTTCCGCATGGTTGGCAAGGACCAAGTCTACGGCGTCTCGGCGCGCGGTCTCGCGATCGATACCGCGGTTCCGTCAGGCGAGGAGTTTCCCCGCTTCCGCGAATTCTGGATTGCCCGACCGGCCAACAGCGACAAACACCTCGTTGTCTACGCACTGCTGGACTCGCCACGCGCCACTGGCGCTTACCGGTTCACCATCATCCCGGGCGAAGACACCACGGTCGAGGTCCGGTCGCGCATCTACCTGCGCGCGCCAGTAACCAAGCTCGGCATCGCGCCCATGACCAGCATGTATTTGTACGGGTCGGCCCAACCGTCCGGAACCCAAAACTTCCGGCCGGAGCTGCATGACTCGGACGGCCTGGCCTTCCACGCCGGCAACGGGGAATGGCTGTGGCGCCCCCTGAACAATCCACGCCGGCTGGCCAACAGTTCGTTCCTGGTCGAAAACCCGCGGGGCTTCGGGCTGCAGCAGCGCGGACGGGACTTCCGCCAATATGAAGACCTGGACGAGCGCTATGACCTGAGGCCCACGCTCTGGGTCGAGCCGCGCGGCGACTGGGGCAAGGGCCGCATCGAGCTGGTCGAGATCCCGACCTCGGACGAGACCAATGACAACATCGTGGCCTTCTGGGTACCGGAAGAACAGCCCAAGCCCGGTTCCGCGCTGGATTTCAACTACACGCTGCGCTGGACGCGCAACGAAGCCGGCTTGTACGATCCCAAACTGGCGCGCGTGCTACAGACGCGGCGCTCGGCAGGCGAGGTCAAGGGCGCTGACTTGATCCGGCGCCCCGATGGCAGCACGGCCTTCGTCATCGACTTTTCCGATCCGGCCCCCGCCAAGCCCAATGATCCGCCCCTGCCGGTATCGCTCAACTTTTCCACCGGCGGCAACGCCGACGTGATCGAGAACAGCCTGCGCCGCAACCCCGTCACCGGCGGCTGGCGCGTCACCGTGCGCCTCAAGGTCAAGGACACGACCAAGCCGGTCGAAATGCGGGCCCATCTGGTCCACGGCCAGACGCCCGTCTCCGAAACCTGGAGCTATCAGTTGCCTGGCTATGAGAAAACCGAGTGACGCCATGGCAACAGCGATAAACCCAGCCCCTGGGCAAGACAGCGACGCGGCGGCACTCGAACAAGCCTTGATCGAGGCCTACGGCCCGGAGATCCAGGAGTACGGCGTCATCGGCCGCGACGATGCGGGCCGCCTATGCGTCAAGACGGCGCCACCCATCCGGCGGACCTCCATGGTCCCCGAGCCGTGGGTCACCAACCCGCTGGTGCGCGGGTGGCGCAAGATGCGCGGCAGGCTGCACCAGCGGCGCGCCGAGCGGCTCGCCCGTCCGCCCGAGCCGCGCTGGAAAACCGCGGGACGGCTGCGTCGCTCGATCCTGCTGGTGGGTGTGCTCAGCCAGACGGCCATCGCTACCTGGTACATGAAGGCCGTGCTGCCCTACCAGGGCGGACAAGCGCTGGAAGTCGCCATCCTGCTGCTGTTCGCACTGCTGTTCTGCTGGGTATCGGCTGGCTTCTGGACGGCGCTGATGGGCTTCCTGCAGTTGCTGATCGGCCGGGACCGCTACAGCATCTCCGCCACCGTGGCCGAGGGCGTGCCCATTTCTCCCAACACGCGCACCGCCATCGTCATGCCCATCTGCAACGAAGACGTGGGCCGGGTGTTTGCCGGATTGCGGGCAACCTATGAATCGGTCGAGCGCACCGGCGATCTCGACAAATTCGATTTCTTCATCCTCAGCGACAGCTACAAGCCCGACCATTGCGTGCAAGAACAGCGCGCCTGGGTGGAGCTGTGCAAAGCCGTCAAAGGCTTCGGCCGCATCCACTACAGGCGCCGCCGCCGGCGGGTCAAGCGCAAGAGCGGCAACATCGACGACTTCTGCCGCCGCTGGGGCAGCCAGTACGACTACATGGTGGTGCTCGACGCCGACAGCGTCATGAGCGGCGAATGCCTCAAGCGGCTCGTCGTGCTGATGGACACCAACCCTGAAGCCGGCATCATCCAAACCGCGCCGCGCGCCTCCGGCATGGACAGCCTCTATGCGCGCGTGCAGCAGTTCGCAACCCGCGTATACGGCCCCCTGTTCACGGCCGGCCTGCACTTCTGGCAGCTGGGCGAATCTCACTACTGGGGCCACAACGCCATCATCCGGCTGGCCCCCTTCATCCAGCATTGCGCGCTCGCTCCCCTGCCCGGCAAGGGCAGCTTCGCCGGCGCCATCCTCTCCCACGACTTCGTCGAAGCCGCGCTCATGCGGCGCGCCGGCTGGGGCGTCTGGATCGCCTACGACCTGCCGGGCAGCTACGAAGAACTGCCGCCCAATTTATTGGACGAGCTGCAGCGGGACCAGCGTTGGTGCCAGGGCAACCTGATGAATTTCCGGCTCTTCTTCATCCACGGCCTGCACCCCGTGCACCGCGCAGTATTCCTGACCGGCGTCATGTCGTATCTGTCGGCACCGCTATGGTTCCTGTTCCTCGCCCTGTCCACGGCGTTGCTGGCCGTGCACACGCTCACCGAGCCGCAATACTTCGTCGCGCCGCATCAGCTATTCCCCATTTGGCCGCAGTGGCATCCCGAAGAGGCCATCGCCCTGTTCTCGACCACGGCCCTGCTGCTCTTCCTGCCCAAGATACTGAGCGTCCTGCTCGCCTGGGTAAAAGGCGCGCAGGGTTACCGGGGCGGCGGCAAGCTGCTGAAGTCCATGCTGCTCGAAGTGCTGTTTTCCATGCTGCTCGCGCCCATACGGATGCTCTTCCACACGCGTTTCGTCGTGGCAGCCTTCCTGGGATGGAAAGTGCAATGGAAATCGCCCGCCCGCGCCAACAACGAAACGCCGTGGGGCGAAGCCGTCAAGCGCCACGGGCTGCAAACCCTGCTAGGCGTGTGCTGGGGCCTGCTGGTCGCCTGGTTGAACCCCAACTTCCTCTGGTGGATGCTGCCCATCCTGGCATCCTTGCTGCTCGCGATCCCGCTGTCCGTGCTTTCCAGCCGGGTCAGCCTGGGCCGGCGGGCCTTCGCCAACGGTTTGTTCTGTATTCCGGAAGAAACCGCGCCGCCACGCGAGCTGCTCGATACCGATCGCTATAACGAAGCCAACCAGGCGCGCCGCAGTCCCGGCTTCATGGAGGCGCTCACCGATCCCGCGGTGAACGCGCTGGCCCGCGCATGTGCGACCGCCCGCCACCGGGCGGGGCATCCCCTGATCGAGCACGCCCGGGCGCGCTTCACGAACGAGGTGCTCGAGACGGGCCTCTCGCACCTCACCGATGCGCAGCGCCTCCGGCTGCTCGACGACCCCGAGGTGCTCGGGCGCGTCCACCGGGCGCTGGCGCAGCCGGAGCTCGAAGTCCGGGCGGCTTGAAGCACCGGGTGCCACCTCGGGGCGGCGGGCCTGACATGCGCGCCGGGAAAGCCGTACCATCACGGCTTTCCCGACGTTCGTTCCCATGTCCCCGTCGCCGCTCAACCGCATCCGCCTGCAACACATCCGGTGCCTGCTCGCCACGGCGCAGCACGGCAACATGCGCGCCGCAGCGGAGTTCCTGTCCATTACGCAGCCGGCGGTAAGCAAGATCATCAAGGAACTGGAAGAGATCGTCGGCAAGCCGCTGGTGGTCCGCCAACGCCATGGCGTGGCGTTGACCGCGGCGGGAATGGCCTTCGTGCAGCATGCGCGCCAAGGCGTCATGGCGCTGGAAATGGCCTTGGGCGAGGCGCGCGATCCGGAAGGCGACTCGGTGAAACTGGGCGTACTGCCCTCCCTGGCGGTGGAGCTGCCACAGGAAATCTTGCAAAGTTGGCGTGCGCGCGGGCGCCACGGCCCCGTCCGGCTGGAAACCGGGCTCAACCCGGAACTATTGGGCCGCCTGCGGCAAGGGGAGCTCGACGTCGTGGTCGGGCGGCTGGCAGAACCGGACCATATGCTGGAACTACGTTTCGAGCCCCTGTGGAGCGAACCGCTGGTCGTGGCCATGCGCCCCCTACACCCCCTGGCCCGGGCCGACTGGCACGCATGGCAGGAGCTGTCTTACCCTGTCATCCTCCCTCTGCCTGGCACCAGCATTTACCAGGCCGCCGACAGTTTCCTCGCCCAGCTCCGTCCCGCCGCCAGCCATGAACGGCTGGAAACCCTCGCCATCCCCCTCGCCCGCAACCTTGCGCTGAACAGCGATGCGCTCTGGTTCGCATCGCTCAGCACCGTCAAACAAGAGGTCGAGCACGGCATCCTGGCCGCGCGCCGGGTGCCCGGGGCAGCCACCGAAGCCATCGGCCTCTTCACCCAGGCACAGCCCGCCGTCCACCGGCCGCTGGCGGGCGACATGGCCGCGGTGGTACGGGAAGTGGCGGCCCGCTGGCGCGCCGCGTGCGAACGACTGGAAGGAGCCTCTTCCTGAACGAGTAGCCTTGGCCGAAGATATTCCGTCAAGTTATACCTTGCCGGCGCATTCTTCACTTGTCCCCGCCAGCCGCGGTGACTACAGTTTCCGCTGCGAACATTCCCACCAACGGTAGAGAGACATGAGCAATCCCCTTCTGCCTTCCTCGACGACGGGCTTTTTCCTCCCGCGCGATCCCGAATCGCACCCGCCAGCCTACACCCCTGGCTACAAGACCAGCGTCCTGCGTTCGCCGCGCCGCGCGCTGATCTCAAACCCGCCCTCGGTATCCGAGATCACCTCGCCCGTGTTCCGGCCGGAAGAGCTCGGCCCCAAAGACAACGACTTGATCACTAATTTCGCCAAGGACGGCCTGCCCATCGGCGAGCGCATCATCGTCCACGGCTTCGTGCGCGACCAATTCGGCCGCCCGGTCAAGGGCGCGCTGATCGAAGTCTGGCAAGCCAACGCCAGCGGCCGCTACCGTCACAAGAACGACACCTACATCGGCACGCTCGACCCGAATTTCGGCGGCTGCGGACGCATGCTGACCGACGAGAACGGCTACTACTGGTTCCGCACCATCAAGCCGGGCCCCTATCCATGGCGCAACGGCCTCAACGATTGGAGGCCTTCGCACATTCATTTCTCCATCCTGGCCGACGGCTGGGCGCAGCGCTTGATCACGCAGCAGTACTTCGAAGGCGATCCGCTCATCCCGCACTGCCCCATTCTCAAGACCATCAAGAATGAAGAGCAAATCCGCGGCCTGATCGCGCTGCAGGACATCGGCAACTTCATTCCGCTCGACAGCCGCTGCTACCGCTTCGACATCACGCTGCGCGGCCGCTCCGCGACTTGGTTCGAGAACGTCTGAGGGAGAACAGGATCATGAGCACCCAGATCACCTTCTACCGCGAGACGGCCTCCCAGACGGGCGGCCCGTACGTGCACATCGGCCTCGCTCCCAAGCAGGCCGGCTTCGATATTTTCGAGAACAATTTCGGCAACGTCCTCGTCCAGCCCGAAACCAAGGGCGAACGCATCCGCCTCGAGGGCCAGGTGTTCGATGGCAGCGGCACCGTGCTGCGCGACGTGCTGATCGAAATCTGGCAAGCCAACGCCGCCGGCAAGTATGCCCACCCGGCCGACACGCAAGACAAGCCCATCGACCCGACCTTCCGCGGATGGGGCCGCACGGGCGCGGATTTCGAGACTGGCTTCTACAGCTTCGAGACCATCAAGCCCGGCCCGGTGCCCGGGCCCAAGCCCGGCACCATGCAGGCGCCCCACATCTGCCTCGTCCTGTTCGCCCGCGGCATCAACATCGGCCTGCACACGCGGGTCTACTTCGAAGACGAGAAAGAAGCCAATGCCAAGGATCCCATCATCAATGGGATCGAGTGGGAAGTACGGCGCAACACCCTGATTGCCAAGCGCGAAGAACGCGACGGCAAGGTGGTGTACCGCTTCGACATCCGCATCCAGGACACGCCCGACGGCGGCAAGGAAACGGTGTTCTTCGACGTCTGATGCGCGGGCTCGCGGCTGGGCCCGCCCGCAGCCGGCCCAGCCGTCCCCTCCCGGCCATCCCGCAGCGAGGCCAAAAGCGCCGCACCCACCGATGCGGCGCTTTTTTTGCGCACGTCCTTCTTCTTTCCAAGACCGTCGGCGATGACTACTATCTCGCCACCAACACCAGGGAGGAAAAATGGATCTGCAATTGCGGGAACGCACGGCCGTGGTCACGGGGGCCAGCCAAGGAATAGGTAAAGCCATTGCCATGGGCCTGGCCATGGAAGGCGTCCGCGTCGCGCTGGTCGCGCGCCGCCGCCCCCTCCTAGAGGCGCTTGCCCAGGACATCATGGCTGCCGGCGGCCCCGCTCCCCTGGTCGTCGAGGCCGACCTCTACCGGGAAGACTCGATCGAACTCATCGAGCAATCGGCGCGCGCGGCCTTCGGCCACATCGACATATTGGTCAACGCCGGCGGCGGCAGCCGACCCCTCGATTTCGATGCCGGGCCCGACAAATGGATGGAAGGCATGACGCTCAACTTCTTCCGCCTGAGGGAGTTGACCCATGCGATCATCCCCGGCATGCGCAGCCAGAAATGGGGGCGTGTGATCAACATCACCGGCACGTCCGAACCCAAGATCCTCAACGCTGCCTTCTCCGCCAAGGCCGCCGTCCACGTCTGGGCCAAAGGCCTATCGCGCCTGGTCGCCGCAGATAACGTCACCGTCAATTGCCTGCAGCCCGGCCGCATCCACAGCGAACAGATGAAGGCGCGTTATCCCACCGTGGAAAGCGAGCTCGAGTTCGCGCGCCAGGAGATCCCCGCCGGCCGTTTCGGCGAGGCCGAGGAACTCGCCAACTTGGCGGTTTTCCTTTGCTCGCCGCGAGCCTCCTACGTGACTGGCACCGTCATCCCGGTCGACGGCGGCATGTCGCGTTTCGCATTCTGACTGCCGCCCCGCTCAGCCGCCGCGCCGGTCGGTCATTCCCTGCGCGCGGCACCGCGCCTCACTGCAACGCCAACAGGATCTCCACCAGCGCATCCGGCGCCGTGACCATGGCATCGTGCCCGGTCGCCAGCTCGAGGTACTCCCAATCGCTGCGGGCGCGTGCCTGCTCCGCGCTGGAGGCGATCGGCTCGTAGGCGGGCGCGGTGCAGCGCACGTAGGACACCGGCAGCCCATTGCCCAGCGGGTGCGACAAACGCAGCGGGGAGGTATAGGCACCCAGCGGTTGAGGCGTAAGCCGGCGCTCCAACCAGGCTACGGCGGCTGGCTCAGTCACGCCGAAAGCTGGGGGCGGCGGCGGGGGCACCGCGAAATGCAGCCCGGCAGCACGGGCGCGCGCCAGCCGGGCTTCGCGCTCGGCCGGCGGCAAATCGTCCCACGCCGCCTTGCCGGGCTCGGGCAATCCGGCATCGAGCAAGACCAGCCGTCGCACGGCATCCCGCATGACATCGGCTACGCCGCAGGCGACGCGCCCGCCGAAGCTGTGCCCCACCAAATAGACCTCGCTGAGCTCTTCCGCCGCGATCACATTGGCGACGTCTTGCACGAAGGTCTCCAGCGTGATGCCTTCGTGCAGGAGATGCCGGCGTTCGCCCAGGCCCGTCAGGGTAGGCGTGAAAACCGCATGGCCGGCGCCCCTCAAGCGGTCGGCCACCCGGCGCCAGCACCACCCCCCGTGCCAGGCGCCGTGCACCAACACATAAGTGCGTCGCTCCATGCTATTCCAGCCGGATGCCGAGCCGCTTGATCGTGGGTCCCAGCGCGTCAGACAGCGCTTGCATTTCGGCTGCCATCTGGGCGGAAGACATCACGGTCGCTTCCATGCCGGCGCCAGCCAAGCGTTCCTTGACCTCGGCCGAGCCGACCACTTTCGCCAGCGCACCATCGAGACGGTCCACGATCGCCCGGGGCGTCTTGGCTGGTGCGAACAACAAGAAATGCACGCCGCCGTATAGGCCCTTCAAGCCCAGTTCGCCGGTGGCCGGCAGGTCGGGAAAGAGCGGGGAACGCTTGTCCTGCATCACGGCCAGCGCGCGCAATTGCCCATTCTTGATGAAACCCGCGACCGTCGCAGCCAGGAAGCTCGCGAAATCCACGCGCCCGGCAAGCAGGTCGGTCATGCCGGCGCCGCCCGCGCCTTTATAGGGCACGTAGACGAACCGGGCGCCGGTGCGCGCCATCACTTCCTCGATCGCCAAGTGTTGCTGCAGTCCGTAGCCTGCGATGCTGTAGTTCAAGGTATCGGGCTTGGCCTTGCCGGCCTCGACCAGCTCCGAAAAACTGTGGAACGGGCTCTTGGCCGGCACCACCGTGAGCGTGGGCGTGATGCCCACGCTGCCCACGGGCACCAGGTCGTTGAACGGGTGATAGCCCAGCTTCGGAAAGCTGTGCACGAACGTCGCGATGACCGTTCCGTTCATCAAGAGCGTACAACCGTCTGGCCGGGCGCGCGCCACTTCTTCGGTGCCGATGTTGCCGCTCGCGCCCGGCTTGTTCTCCACGACCATGGTCTTGCCCAGAGCCGTGCCGAGCCGCTCGGCGACCACCCTTGCAGCAAGGTCCGCGGACGCCCCGGGAGAATACGGAACGATGATTTTCAGGACCTGGCACTGCGCGGGGAAATCTTGTGCGGCGGCCGGGGCAGTCGCAGCAGCGCCAAGCAGCACGCATGCGCCCACGGCGGCACGAAATCGGAAAGCTTCCATGCTGTCTCCTTGTATCGATCTATTTGTCGTGCATGAATACGGAGCCTTGCCGGCAGCCGCGCGCCATTATTACGCCGCCGGGCCCGGGAATACAGGCCCGTTTCCAAATCTCTGTTATCCGATTTCTCGATAGGTGCGGCGGATTCCCGACCCCGCGCGGCGCGGGCATCGCATCGATGGCACCCCCGGGGCGCCGGCGAAAAAAGCCTGACGCGCTTTGCGCTCGGGTAAACCCCTAGCCTGCGCGAACGCCGCGCCAAAACGGTGGTCGCGCTCGACCGGATCGATCTCGTTACGCCCTTCAGCTTGAAAGACCCTAGACCCATCCCTATAATTAGCACTCGCTAGCCGAGAGTGCTAACAACGCCGTCCACGGCGCGGGGGCATTCCGGCGAGGCTGTCGCATCGTCCGCTCGCGCGGGACTTGGCCGGAATCCGGCGTTCCAGCCTCTTTTCAATAATCAGACGTCAACTTCGAGAATATCAGGAGTTTGTATGGCCCTCCGTCCCTTGCACGATCGCGTGATCGTCAAACGCCTGGACAACGAGCGCAAAACCGCTTCAGGCATCGTCATCCCCGACAGCGCTGCCGAGAAGCCTGACCAAGGCGAAGTGTTGGCCGTTGGCCCGGGCAAGAAGACCGAAGACGGCAAGGTTCTGCCGGTCGACGTCAAAGTCGGCGACAAGGTGCTGTTCGGCAAGTATGCCGGCCAAGCCGTGAAGGTCGACGGCGAAGAACTGCTCGTCATCCGTGAAGAAGAAATCCTGGCGGTGATCCAGTAAGCCTTGAGGCTCGCTGCAAGATCCCCTAGCGTTCAACCCATACTCCAAGGAATTTTCTTAAATGGCTGCCAAACAAGTCCAGTTCGGGGATGACGCCCGTGCCCGCGTCGTGCGCGGCGTAAACGTCCTCGCCAACGCCGTCAAGGTCACGCTCGGTCCCAAGGGCCGCAACGTCGTGCTCGAGCGCTCCTTCGGCGCCCCCACGGTCACCAAGGACGGCGTGTCCGTGGCCAAGGAAATCGAACTGAAGGACAAGTTCGAAAACCTCGGCGCCCAGCTCGTCAAGGAAGTCGCCTCCAAGACCAGCGACAACGCCGGTGACGGCACCACCACCGCCACCGTGCTGGCCCAGGCCATCGTCCACGAAGGCCAGAAATACGTCACCGCCGGCCTGAACCCGATGGACCTGAAGCGCGGCATCGACAAGGCCGTCGCCGCCGCCGTGGAAGAATTGAAGAAGCTGAGCAAGCCCTGCTCGTCGAGCAAGGAAATCGCCCAGGTCGGCTCCATCTCGGCCAACAGCGATAGCTCGATCGGCCAGATCATCGCCGACGCGATGGAAAAAGTGGGCAAGGAAGGCGTCATCACCGTCGAAGACGGCAAGTCGCTGGAAAACGAACTGGAAGTCGTGGAAGGCATGCAGTTCGACCGCGGCTACCTGTCGCCCTACTTCATCAACAACCCCGACAAGCAAGTCGCGGCGCTGGACAACCCCTACATCCTGATCCACGACAAGAAGATCAGCAACATCCGCGACCTGCTGCCGATCCTGGAGCAAGTCGCCAAGGCCAGCCGCCCGCTGCTGATCATCGCTGAAGACGTGGACGGCGAAGCCCTGGCCACCCTCGTGGTGAACAACATCCGCGGCATCCTGAAGACCACCGCCGTCAAGGCGCCCGGCTTCGGCGACCGTCGCAAGGCCATGCTCGAAGACATCGCCATCCTCACGGGCGGCACCGTCATCTCCGAAGAAACTGGCCTCTCGCTCGAAAAAGCCACCCTGCAAGAGCTGGGCCAAGCCAAGCGCGTCGAAGTGGCCAAGGAAAACACCACCATCATCGACGGCGCTGGCGACTCCAAGGCCATCGAAGCCCGCGTCAAGCAAATCCGCGTCCAAATCGAGGAAGCGACCTCGGATTACGACCGTGAGAAGCTGCAAGAGCGCGTGGCCAAGCTGGCCGGTGGCGTGGCGGTGATCAAGGTCGGTGCCGCCACCGAAGTCGAAATGAAAGAGAAGAAGGCCCGCGTGGAAGACGCCCTGCACGCTACCCGCGCTGCGGTGGAAGAAGGCATCGTCCCCGGCGGTGGCGTGGCCCTGCTCCGTGCCAAGCAAGCCATCAAGGACCTCAAGGGCGACAACCCCGATCAAGATGCCGGCATCAAGATCGTCCTGCGTGCCATTGAAGAACCGCTGCGCACCATCGTCTCCAACGCCGGCGAAGAGCCCAGCGTGATCGTCAACAACGTGCTGAACGGCAAGGGCAACTACGGCTACAACGCCGCCACCGGCGAGTACGGCGACATGGTCGAATGCGGCGTGCTGGATCCGACCAAGGTGACCCGCACGGCACTGCAAAACGCCGCCTCGGTTGCTTCGCTGCTGCTGACCACGGAAGCCACGGTGGTCGAGCTGGTCGAAGACAAACCTGCTGCTCCCGCCGGCGGCGGCATGGGCGGCATGGGTGGCATGGGCGGCATGGACTTCTAATCGGGTCCCGCAACCCTATCCCCTTCGGCCTCGGCCTGGAAACCGCGCGGCATACGCCGCGCGGTTTTTTTTATTGCCGAAACGC
>NZ_JADGHH010000284.1 GCF_019689535.1 Pigmentiphaga sp. | reverse complement strand
GAAACCTTCGAGCTGTTCAACCAGCAGAGCGTCCTTGACGACGAGCAGCTCAATCGCGCCAAGACCCTGCTGATCGAAGAGGGCAATGCCCGCCACGGCTTGCGCGTGGCCGACCTGTTTCGCCTGCGCTTCTGGGTCGGCAAGGCCGATCGCGAGCCGGAAGCCTTCGACGACCTCGACAGTGCCGCCTCCAATGGCACCGTGCTGATGGCCAAACTGGTGACGGGGCTGGCAATGCTGCATCTGATGCAGGATCAGCGTCGCCCCATCCAGGGCATCTGCTATCTGGACGAGGCACTGGCCCTGGACGCCCGCAATCAGCGCAGCCTGATCGACACGGCGGCGGAGTTCGGCTTCTCGTTGATTTTTGCCTCGCCCGCGCCGCTGACGACCGTGCGCTACTGCGTGCCAATTCGCACGCGCAACAGCAGCAACCAGATCAGCCGCCATAGCTGGCAGATAATCGAACCGCTGGAGGCCTGACCATGGATCGAACCCTGCGCGCAGCCTTGCTCAAGCTGCATGGCCAACAAGCCCTGCCGGCCAGCTATTTCACCGCCGCTCAGCGCAGCGCTCTGGATCGCTTTGCCCGGCAGACAGGAGCGGTAATCTGCCTGCGTCAGGGGCGCGGGGATGTTTACCGTGTCGGCGATCCGCGACTATTCGATATCCATCTGGGCGCGCTTTCGCCTCAAGTCGAGATACCGCCCACGGACGACCTGCCGCAGCGCGCGCAACACATCGCCCACGCGCGCGACAGCAAAGCGCGCAATCATCAGCATGAGTGCTACTACCCCTTGCTCAAGGCCGTTGGCGAAAAGGTTCTCTGGCGGCAAGGCGAACACGGGAGCGAACTGCCACTCAGCCAGCTCACGCACCACTTCGGGGCTGCCAGCCTGCGCATTGAAACTGGCGACACCTGGCAAAGCGGGCAGCCGCTCTGGCTGGTGGAGAACCAGGCGCTGTTTGACCGCACGGATTGGCTGCCAGTAGGAACGCAAGCCACCCTGCTGTACTACGGCGGACAGCTTGATGGCCGGCTTCTCGCCTGGCTGGGGCAGCGCCCGCGTGCAAGCCGTGTCGTACTGTTCCCGGACTATGACGGCGTGGGGCTGGCCAATTTCGCGCGGCTTTATGCACAGCTGGGCGATGTTTGCGAATGCTGGCTGATGCCCGACTGGCAAAGCAAGCTGGCACGTTATGGCAGCCAGCGGCTATGGCAGGATACGTTTCGGGAGTTCACCAGTGCTGTTCCGCAGTTACCTGATTATCTGGGCCCGTTAACCGAACAAATGCGCCAATCCGGACTGGCGCTCGAACAAGAAGCGGTCTGGCTATCTGTTCTGTAGGTGCCCTTTGAGTAAGCTCGCAATGTCACCTGGGGCCAGGCCAGCCTCTAGGGACCGCCTCAGCGCCTGCTCCAATTGTTGCCAGCCCTGCGCTGAAGAGACATTACTGCCTAATGTTTCGGTTAGACGGAACATCAGCCCTTCCAGCAGTTCTTCGTCACCCACGTCCGCTGCGGCCTGCTCCGCCAGCGCCAAGAGGACGTTGTGTGCTGATGCCAACGAGTCGATTGGCACCCCGGCCAATGCTGCAGGGGGGTAGCGCTACGAGGGTCACCGCATGATCGCTCGCGGCAGCTATCGCAGCCATCTGCTTTCAAGAATAAGTAAAGCCCACTACAATGGCGCTTACGCAATTTTTTTCGCGTTAAGGGTCATAAAAATGACTTTTCATCTCTCGACTCCCGCTGAGATCCTGCATGCGCTGGGTGTTCGTCTGCGCGAGCAGCGGCTTGCCCAATCGCTTACGCAGCGTGAACTGGCGCAAATGGCCGGACTGTCCTTGGGGGCGTTGCGCAAACTCGAAAGCAACGGCCAGTGCTCACTGGAAACGCTGGTCCGTGTCGCGCAGGCACTTGGCTTGCTGGAGGCGCTGGACGATCTCTTCGTGCTCAAACGGCAATCCATCGCCCAGATGGAGCAGGTGGACCTTGTGAGCCGCCGCCAGCGTGCGCCGCGTAAGAGAGCATCATGAAGCTGCTTACCGTGCATTATTGCGGCTGGGGAGAAGACTGGCCGTTGGGACGCCTGGCCGATGACGGTCAATCCCTGCTCTTCGAATATTCTCCCGAAGCCTTGTCTCAAGGCTTGGAACTGTCGCCCTTGCACCTCAAGCTGCGTGCGGATGCCTACGGAGGTTTTCCGATCCATTTGCATCGCCTTCCGGGCCTGATCGCCGACAGTCTGCCTGACGGCTGGGGTTTGCTGCTGATGGATCGCCTGTTCCGTCAACACGGCTTGCGCCATCCCGGGCCACTGGACCGGCTGGCCTTCATTGGTGAGCGCGCGATGGGCGCGTTGCGCTTCGTTCCGGCAAGCGACGCCGGCGCCCACGAGCCCGACTGGTCCTTGCTGGCGCTGGCCGAGCAAAGCCGTCTCGCGCTCGCGGGCGAGGCGGGGGCAGCCCTGCGCGAGCTCGCGCTCACCGGCGGCTCACCGCAAGGGGCTCGCCCCAAGGCCTTGGTGCAGTACGACGCAATGACCGGGCAAGTCAGCACCCGTCCGGATGCGCCCGGCAGTCCCTGGCTGGTCAAGTTCCCGGCGCAGAACGAACACAAAGAGGTTTGCGTCATCGAGCAGCTCTATGCCGAGTTGGCTCGGGATTGCGGACTGGATGTGCCCCAAAGTCGTTGGTTCGACCTTGGCCCCGAACTGGCCGCCTTCGGCGTCGCGCGCTTCGACCGGGAGGGAGGGCAACGCGTCCCGGTGCACAGTCTGGCTGGATTGTTGCAAGTGGATTTTCGCCTGCCCGGTGCCACCGACTATACCGCCTTCCTGCGGGCTACCCGTTTCC
The DNA here is from genome assembly GCF_019689535.1 of Pigmentiphaga sp. Lineage (GTDB taxonomy): Bacteria > Pseudomonadota > Gammaproteobacteria > Burkholderiales > Burkholderiaceae_B > Pigmentiphaga. The sequence goes on along the minus strand of NZ_JADGHH010000284.1, from coordinate 593 downwards.
TGACGCGCGACGAGCGCGAAGTGGAGAAAGCCTACGCACGAGCCGTCTTCAATGTGCTTTTCCACAACCGTGACGACCATCCCAAGAATTTCGCGTGGCGTCTCGGGCCTGACCGGCGCTGGCGTCTGGCTCCGGCATTCGACCTGACCTTCAGCGAAGGCCCGATGGGCCAGCATCACCTGGACGTTTGCGGCGAAGGTGCTGCCATCGAACGCCGGCATTTATTGCGTCTGGCGGAGGAAGGTGGCGTCCCAAGGAAACGGGCGGAAGAGGTCATCGAGCGGATGTTGCTGCAGGCAAGCTCATTAGGTGAGCGGTTGGAGCGTGCGCCGATCAGGCAGATGCTGGCGCAACAGATCAAATCCACCATTGATGCCTGTCGCCGGCGCCTGGAAAGCTGAATCCGAGCCGGCGCAACGGCGCCAGATCACGGTTGAACATACTCAATGCTGAGTTTCTTGAGTACAAACATGAGTATGTTTTTTAATGGAGCAGCATGGTTAACTGTTCATTCAATGACTTGCAGTCACAATCGCTGTTCAACGTCTGAGTACTCATTCAATTCATTAGCGGCTCCATGCGCTGCCGTGCCC
>NZ_JADGHH010000283.1 GCF_019689535.1 Pigmentiphaga sp. | reverse complement strand
AGCTTCGCCGGCCCCTGGGCTGCACCCGGCATGATCGCCAAGGTGCTCAAGCAGTCGGTGCAGCCCAACTCCCCCATCCGATTCTCCCCCCTGCCCGAACCGCACAAGGTCGCATGGGTGCTGCAATGGATGCGCAATTGCAATGCCGAGCGCTTCCGCATCAACAAGCTGCGCATGCAGCGCGTCGCGCATTACAGCCTGCGCTGCTTGCGCGAGATCGCGGCCAGCGAACCGATTCCCTCGTTCGACTTCCACGAGGGTGGCGTGCTGCAAGTCTTTCGTACGCAAGCCGAACTGGACCTCGGCCGACTTGCGGCCAAGACGCTGGAAGAATACGGCGTGCCCTGGCGGATCCTGGCCCCCGAAGAGATCCCTGCTGTCGAGCCGGCCATGGCCCACAGCGAGGCGACGATGTCAGGCGCCCTGCACCTGCCGGCGGATGCTTCCGGCGACAGCCACAAGTTCGCCGTCGGCCTCGCGGGCTTGTTGCAACAGCGCGGGGTCGCGTTTCACTACAACGTCGAAATCCAGTCCCTGGTCCACGCCGGAGACGCCATCGCCTCGGTCCGCACGTCTCGAGGTGAACTGCATGCCGATGCCTACGTCGTCGCGCTGGGCAGCTACGCTCCCTTCCTGTTGCGCCCGCTCGGCCTGAACCTGCCGGTCTATCCGCTCAAAGGCTATTCCATCACCGTGCCCGTGTCCGAGCCCGATGCGGTGCCTCGCATGGCGGTCATGGACGAGCACTACAAGATCATGATCTCGCGCCTGGGCGATCGCATCCGCGCTGCCGGCATGGCTGAGCTCACGGGCTATGGCCTGTCTCTCGATCCCGCGCGCCAGGCCTTGTTGACCCGCGTCGTGCGCGAGCTATTCCCGCATGGCCTGGACTGGAGCCGGGTGGAATTCTGGGCCGGGCTGCGGCCCATGACGCCGGACGGCCCGCCCATCCTGGGGCGCACCCGGTGGGGCAACCTGTTCCTGAACAGCGGACACGGCTCCAACGGCTGGACCCAGTCGTGCGGCACGTCCAAGATCGTGGCCGACATCGTATCGGGCCGCACGCCCGAGATCGACCTGGACGGACTGACGGCCGAGCGATTCCACGCCTGACCTGCAAGCCTGCCTTGTTTCGCTTACTTTTTTTACCTCGCCGTAGGAGACGCCGGCCCGCGCCTGTAGCATGCTATGGGTCAGCTCACCGCGGAAGAAGCACATGGCAAACGGGCAATACCGGCTCGCCGAAGGCCGCCCCTATCCCTTGGGAGCGACGTGGGATGGAAAGGGCACTAATTTCGCGCTGTTCTCCGCCCACGCGACAAAGGTCGAGCTCTGCCTGTTCGACGCAGGCGGCCGCGAGATCGAGCGGATAGAACTACCAGAGTTCACGGACGAAATCTGGCACGGCTATTTGCACGGCCTTCAACCCGGAACCTTGTATGGCTACCGCGTGCACGGCCCCTACGTTCCGGACGAGGGCCATCGCTTCAACCCCAACAAACTCCTGCTCGACCCGTATGCGAAGGCGCACTCGGGACACTTGCAATGGGCACCCGAAGTCTTTGGCTATCGTATCGGCGACCCGGACGGCGACTTGTCCTTCGACGAGCGGGACAGTGCGCCTTTCGTCCCCAAATGCATGGTGGTGGACAGCGCCAGCGGCGAGCGCCCGGACCGGCTACGCGTCCCCTGGGACATGACGGTGATCTACGAGCTGCACGCGGCAGGCTATACCAAGCTGCATCCGGCCGTTCCGCCGGAGTTGCGCGGAACCATCGCCGGATTGCAGCATCCGGAAGTCGTCGGCTACATACGCAGCCTTGGCGTCACGTCGGTCGAACTGCTGCCGGTGCACACCTTCGTCAACGACAATCACCTGCTCGAGAAAGGACTGACCAATTATTGGGGCTATAACACCCTCGGATTTTTCGCACCAGACCCGCGCTATTTCGCCGGCCATCCTGTGCAAGAATTCACGAGCATGGTGGATCGCTTCCACGCCGCAGGACTGGAAGTCATCATGGATGTGGTCTACAACCACACGGCCGAGGGCAATGAGCTCGGCCCGACGCTCTCGTTCAAAGGCATCGACAACGCTTCGTACTACCGGCTGCTGCCCGATCAGCGCCGCTATTACATCAACGATACGGGAACTGGCAACACGCTGAACCTGAGCCACCCCCGCACGCTGCAAATGGTTACCGACAGCCTGCGCTACTGGGCCACTGAGATGAAGGTGGACGGTTTCCGTTTCGACCTAGCCACCATACTCGGCCGTGAAACGCATGGCTTCGACGAAGGGGGAGGATTCCTCGACAGTTGCCGCCAGGACCCTGTGCTCTCGAGCGTGAAACTCATCGCGGAGCCTTGGGATTGCGGGCCGGGCGGCTATCAGGTGGGCGGCTTTCCACCGGGATGGGCGGAATGGAACGATCGCTTCCGCGACACGGTGCGCAGTTTCTGGAAGGGAGACCCTGGAACTGCCGCAGACTTTGCCACCCGCATCACGGCCTCGGGCGACAAATTCAATCGGCGCGGGCGCAAACCCTGGGCCAGCGTCAATTTCATTACGGCGCACGATGGCTTCACCTTGAACGATCTCGTCTCCTACAACGAGAAACACAACGAAGCCAACGGCGAAGACAACCGGGACGGCCATTCCGACAACCGCTCGTGGAATTGCGGTGCCGAAGGGCCGACCGATGACCCGTCCATCCTGGCCCTGCGCGAACGCCAGAAGCGCAACATGCTGGCGACGCTGCTGTTGTCGCAAGGCACGCCCATGATGCTTGCCGGCGACGAATTCGGACGAACGCAGCGCGGCAACAACAACGCCTACTGCCAGGACAACGAAATCAGCTGGGTGGACTGGGAGGGGATAGACGATGCCGGACGCGCCCTGCAAGAGTTCGTGCGCAAGCTGACCTATTTGCGGCGGCGCCTGCCGGTGCTCAGGCGGAACCGCTTCCTGACAGGCGAGTACAATGAGGCATTGGACGTCACCGACGTCCAATGGCTTTCGCCTGCCGCCACGCCCCTGACGGGCGAGCAATGGGCAGATGAGTCCATGCGCTGCTTCGGCATGCTCATCGACGGCCGTGCGCAAGCGACCGGCATCAAGCGCCCCGCTTCGGATGCAACCTTGTTGTTGGTGTTCAACGCCCATCACGACGCCGTCAACTTCACGCTCCCCGACGTACCAGGACCCGACGTTTGGACCTGCCTGCTGGACACCAATATGCCGGTACGGGAAGACCTACCCGTATTCAGTGCCGGCGACGTTTACCAAGTCACGGCACATTCGCTTTTGCTGTTCGCGCTCGAAGCGAAGGGGGCTTCGGCACGCGTGTTTGCAACCATCGAAACGCGCCTGACGGACACCTCGGAAACGGCTGCCGGCTAAGCCCGCCCCAGGATTTTTCGTCTTTGCCCAACGCGGGTACAATGGCGCGCTCAACGT
>NZ_JADGHH010000282.1 GCF_019689535.1 Pigmentiphaga sp. | reverse complement strand
CCAAAAAAACGCTCAATTCCTGTTCATCCCTGCCGTAAACCCATACACGCCTGCCTGTGTGGGGGGAGAGCGTGCACTCGAAACGACCGGCGCGCAGCCGGCAACAACGGTTTGGGGTAAAGGAATGGGAGTTTCTTTGGGCTTGAGCCAGCGTTCGCTGGCTAAGCAGGTCTTGGTCTTGGCGCTGTCCGTGAGCGCCTTGGTGTCGGTGCTGGTCTCCGCGGTGGTGGCCTGGCAAGGCCTGCGCGCCGGCCGGCTCGCGGTCGAGCGCGAAATGACCGACGCCCTCGGCTCCATCAACGCGAGCCTGGTCTCCACCTTTACCTCGTCGCGAGACCGCGTCGAACGGCAGTTGCTGGTGTTCCAGCGGATGCTCGGCGAACTACCCTCGCCCGACGGCACCCTTACCGAGACTGGCGTGGCCGGCGAAATCATGACCGTGCGCGCCGGCGAAACCGTCCTCAACGGCAATTCCGCCATCCTGCAGCGCATGCGCAGCTATACCGGTGCCGAGCCCGAGCTCGTGGTGCGCCACAACAACCGCTGGATACGCGCCGCCACGCTGCAGCGCAACCCGGACGGCGTTCCTCTCACAGGCCATCCCGTTCCGGCAAACGATTTCGTTGCCACCACCATGGATTCCGAGCAGTCCGCCACCGACATCGTTTATCGCAACGGCCGCTGGTACGCGCTCCACGTCCGTCCCCTCAAGGACGACAACGGAAAAATCTTCGGTGGCCTGACCTTGCAGGTCGATTTGACCGACGACGTGGCCGGCGTCCTCGACTTCATCGAAAAAACCACCGTTGCCGGCCATGGCCGGATGTTCGCGATGACGCCCAAGGTGAATGGCACGTCCGAATTCCTGGTGCATCCGCTGTACAAGGGAGAAACCGTCGAGGAAACGCCCGAGGAAGATCGCCCGTTTTATTACAAGCTGGTGGACGAGGGCCAGGGGGTACTGGACGTCAAGCGGTCCACCGACGAGTCCGAGATGATGGTCGCGTTCCAGACCGTGCCGAACTGGGGCTGGACCCTGGTAGCGGTCGGGCCCAAGTCCGATTTCATGGCGGCGCAGTATCGCCAGATACTCCTCATGGTCGGGGCACTCTTGCTCGGCGGGGCGGTCATCGGCTTGCTCATTTATTTCCAGATGTCGGCCGCGCTTCGTCCCGTGCGCGACATGGTCGCCGGCATCGTCCGGCTCGGGGACGGCGACCTCACGCGCGACGTGCCTGCCGGCCCGCCGGGCTCCCGCAACGAGGTCCACATCACGGCCGACCGCATCAACGCGACGCGTGCCCGCATCGCCCAGCTCGCCCAGCAGATGAGCGCCGCCGGGTCGGAAGTCTCGGCCGCCACCACGCAGACGGTGCAGGCCCTGAACCAGATCGGCAAGGCAACCGAGGTGCAGTCCGAGGCGGCAAGCGGTGTGGCCGCTGCGGTCGAGGAGCTGACGGTCTCCATCTCGCAGATCGCCGACAATACCCGCGAAGCCAACAACTTCTCCAAGGCGTCGAGCTCGGCCGCAGACGAAGGCGCCGCCGTGGTCACGCAGACCGTCTCGGAAATCGAGAAGATGGCCTCGCAGGTGGCCAGCTCGGCCGAGGTGGTGCAGGAGCTCGAGGCGTCGTCGCGCCAGATTTCTGCCGTGGTCAAGACGATCCAAGAGATTGCCGAGCAGACCAACCTCCTGGCGCTGAACGCGGCCATCGAGGCAGCCCGCGCCGGCGAAGAAGGGCGCGGCTTCTCGGTGGTGGCCGACGAGGTGCGGGGCCTGGCGGAGCGCACGAAAGCCTCCACTTCCCAGATCGCCGAAGTCATCGCCGCGGTGCAGAAGCAGACTGCGCTGGCGGCCGAAGCCATGCGCCAGGTCAACGCCGACATGCAGCGTTCGGCCGAAGGCGCCCGCCAGGCAGGCGACGTGCTGGCGCGCATCCGCGAGGCGGCCGGCCGCACCGCGGAGGTCATTGCCGACATTTCCAGCGCCGCGATGGAGCAGAAATCCGCCTCCGAACAGATCGCCAGCCGCGTCGAACAGATCGCGCAGTACTCGGAAGAGTCCGCGGCGGCGGTCCAGCAGTCGCTGGCCTCGGCAGAGTCCTTGCAGAACCAGGCGCGCATCCTGGAAGAAACCATACGTACCCTGCGTACCTAAGGGGGGGAAGGCGCAAGGGCAGCTCCCGTTTTTCGGTCCGGCGCAACATGCCGATACAATTCCCGGCGGCGTTCCGCTAGATGCCGGCAGGCGCGAAGGGGCGGAGCGCCTATAGTTGCGGGGGGAAAATGGGAGTATCGGATGAACGCGTCCAGGCCATCGCCGAGGGTTTCCAGGGGGCGGGCCTGGTCGGAAAGGGCTGGTATGCCGCGCTGGATGCCCTGGCGCAGGCCACGGGATCGCAAAGCGGTGAATTGATCGGCGTCGGGTCGGATGCGGCCGTGCCGTTCAATATCATGACCAACGTGGATGCCGATTTCAAAGACGAGTTCGTGGCGAGCGGGGGCGGCGACCCGGCGCGGAATCCCTTCGTTCGTGCAGGCATGGCCGCGCCCGTGCTGGAGGTGCTGGCGGACTACGACTGCATGACCCCCGACGATTACAAGCGCAACACCTGGTACCAGGAGTTCGCGCTGAAGCGCGACGTTCCCCACGCTTGCCTGTGTACAGTCGCACGGCAGCCCGGCATGGTGATCGGGCTGGCCGTCGTTCGCAACCGGCGGGAAGGGCCGGTGACGCCTGAGCAGCGCGCCGTGTTTGCCGCCGTGGCGCCCCACGTGCGCGCGGCGGTCCAGACCCAGATCGCGCTCGAGAACAACGGCGAGAGCATCCTGAAAGCTGCCTTCGACGGGCTTTCCATGGGCGTGTTCGTCTGCGACCGCCACGGCCGCGTCCGGACGATGACCCCGGCGGCGGAAACCCTGGTGAGGCCGGGCGGCCTGCTCGGATTGCGGGATGGCGTACTGTATGCGAGCCGGGGAGACGGCGGCAGGGTGCTTTCCGATGCCATCGCCGCGGCCGCCCGGAGTGTTTCCGGCCTCGGCACGCCCGCCATGTCTACTATCGTCCTGAAAGACGCCTCGGCGGGCTCGGCCATGGTGCTGGAGGTGATCCGCGTGGTGAACGCCGAGCACGAATTTTCTTTCGATCCGCGGGTGCTGGTCGTGGCGCGCGGGCTGGACGACAATGGATCGGGACGCCTTGCCAGGGTAGCGCGCAAGGCTTATGGGCTGACGGAAGCGGAAGCGGACGTGGCCGTCCGTATTTCCTTGGGCGAGACGCCCACCGAAATTGCCGAGGCTCGCCAATCGGCGCTCGGCACCGTCCGGATGCAGCTCAAGGCCGCGATGAGCAAGCTCGGCGTGCGCAGGCAGGCCGAGCTTGTAGGAAAGTTGGCCCGGCTGTAAGGCCGGGCCCGGTAAAGCAGGAAACGGGAACGGCGCGCCGGCGCCCGCAGGGCGAGGGCCGG
>NZ_JADGHH010000281.1 GCF_019689535.1 Pigmentiphaga sp. | reverse complement strand
CCTGCGAAGGTAGTCAGAATGTCCGGCTCAAGCGGCCCGTGAACATTCGAGATTCGCTCCGCGCCAAACTGCGGGCTTCGGCTCCCCTGCGAGTGGCGGCGGTGGACGCTCCACCCCTGGTTAGGTATGACGCCAAGCGCGGAACCTACGAGGGGATCGCGATTGACGTCCTCTGCCTGATCGCCGCGGAGCTGGGCATCTCTTTCGAGATCGCGCCCGGCCGGGATCAAACCGTATACGACAAACTGCGACAGGTGCAGACTGGGCAGGCGGACCTTTTCATTCCGCTGAGTCATTCAGCAGAACGGGCAGAAGCCGGACTTTTCACGAACACGTTCTACAACAGCTATTACGCCGTCATCGCCCGGCAGGGCTCCGGAGTGGTATTGCGCGGTATCAACGACCTGTCGAATTATCGGGTCGGTTATCTGCCAGGTGCTGCGCTCGAGCCCTTGCTCAAGGCCACCGTCCCGCCTGATCGACTCTTCACGTTCAACGAAAGAAGCAGCAATGGGCTGTTCGATGTGGTGCGCAAGGGCACGGTGGATGTCGCCGTGTTCAACAAAGATGTGTTTCAGGAGAAGCGCTACCACAACGAGTACTTCGATCTTGAGGTGATTTACACCGTATACGAGTCCCCTCGCGCCTACCGCTTCTATTTCAGCAAGGCCCCGGACCATGCCTTGCTCGTGGACGCATTCAACCGCTATCTCGCAGCCGTCGATATTTCCGCCTCGGTTGATGCGCACCAGGACGGTGAGCGAGTCCTGTTGGAACGCTACGTCAAGCAACGCAATCAACGCAGCTTGTTGCTATACGCCTGCATCACAGGCGTGGCCTTGCTCGCGGTCGTGTCTGTCGCCCTGCAGCGACATCGCCGCCTGACGCGGCTGTTGAATGAAAAGAATCGATATATCGAGCGACAGCGAAGCGCGCTGCACGAAGCCAACCAGAAACTGGAGCGGCTTACGCGGACGGACTCCTTGACCGAGCTTCCGAATCGCCGGTCTTTCGACGAAGGGCTCGCCGCGGCCTATGCCCGCTATCGGGCGACAGGCACGCCATTGAGCTTACTTGCCATCGATGTCGATAGGTTCAAGCGCATCAATGACGAGTACGGGCATCTCACTGGCGATTCCTATCTTCGGTCCGTCGCCAGGTCGCTTGAACGCAGTGTCGACCGGCAGGGAGCCCACCTGGCTCGCTATGGCGGAGAAGAGTTCGTATGCCTGTTGCCTGCCACCCCCGCGCAGAGCGCCTGCCAGTTGGCGGAGCAGATTCGTCGCGACATCGAGCAGCTCCGCCTGCCGAACGCCGCCGCTACTCCTCCGTGGGTGACGGTAAGCGTCGGGGTCGCGACGGTGGAGGCGGGCGACCCCGGCGCGGAGACACTGGTCGAGGTCGCCGATGCGCAACTCTATCTCGCCAAGGAACGTGGCCGCAATCAGGTGCGTGCCGCGATCGTGTAAGGGGCGGCGATCGCCGCGGTCGCGGATCCAACGGCATCGCGACGCACTAGCCCGGAGTGGCCTCCGGGCTAGTGCCCAGGTTCGCTGGCGTCTAGCGTCGAATCTACGTCACTCCACCGTCACGCTCTTGGCCAGGTTGCGCGGCTTGTCGACGTCGGTGCCGCGCGCGCAAGCCGTGTGATAGGCCAGCAGCTGCATGGGCACGACGTGCAGGATGGGCGAGAGCCACCCGTAGTGCTCGGGCATGCGGATCACGTGGACGCCCGGTTCGGTGCGGATGTTGCTGCCGGCGTCTGCGAATACGTACAGGTGGCCGCCGCGTGCGCGGACTTCCTGCATGTTGGATTGCAGCTTCTTGAGCAGGGCGTCCTGCGGGGCGACCGTGATGACGGGCATCTGGTCGGTCACGAGCGCGAGCGGGCCGTGCTTGAGCTCGCCTGCTGGATAGGCCTCGGCATGGATGTAACTGATTTCCTTGAGCTTGAGCGCGCCTTCGAGCGCGATCGGATAGTGCATGCCGCGCCCGAGGAACAAGGCGTTTTCCTTGCGCACGAACTCTTCCGCCCAGGAGATGATCTGGGGCTCGAGCGCCAGCACGGCCTGGATGGCAACGGGCAAGTGGCGCAGCGTGCGGATGTGGTCTGCCTCCTGTTCGTCGGTCAGGCGGCCCTTGATCTTGGCCAGGGTGAGCGTCAGCAGGAACAGGCCGACGAGCTGCGTCGTGAAAGCCTTGGTCGACGCGACGCCGATTTCCACGCCGGCGCGGGTGAGGAAGTTGAGCTTGCACTCGCGCACCATGGCGCTGGTGGCGACGTTGCAGATCGTGAGCGTATTGGCCATGCCCTGCTGCTGCGCGTGCTTCAGGGCGGCCAGCGTGTCGGCAGTCTCGCCTGATTGCGAGATGGTCACGACCAAGGCCCGCGGGTTGGGCACGCTCGTGCGATAGCGGTATTCACTGGCGATTTCGACGGCGACCGGCACCTGCGCGATGGCTTCGATCCAGTACTTGGCAGTCAGGCCGGCGTAGTAGCTCGTGCCGCAAGCCAGGATGAGCACCGAATCGACTTCGCGGAAGATTTCGTCCGCAGATTCGCCGAACAGTTCGGGGGTAACGGTTTCGATGTCTTGGAGAGTGTCGCCGATGGCGCGCGGCTGCTCGAAGATTTCCTTCTGCATGTAGTGCCGGTAGGGGCCCAGGTCTGCCGCCGCCGTATGGGCGACGACCGTGCGCACCGGGCGCTCCACTTGGTTGCCGTCGGCGTCCACGATCCAGACGCGTCCCAACTGGAGGTCGACCACATCGCCGTCTTCCAGATAGATGATGTCGTTGGAGGTGCCGGTCAGCGCCAGCGCATCGGAAGCGAGGAAGTTTTCGCCCTCACCGACGCCTACCACGAGTGGGGAGCCGTGGCGGGCGCCCACGACGCGATGTGGTTCATCGCGGCAGAATGCCGCGATGGCGTAGGCACCCTGCAGGCGCTTGACGGTTTGTTGCACCGCAGAGAAGAGATCGCCGTCGTACAGGTGATTGAGCAGGTGGGCGATGACTTCCGTGTCTGTCTGGCTTTCGAATTCGTAGCCATAGCCCTGCAGTTCGGACCGCAGGTCTTCGTAGTTCTCGATGATGCCGTTATGCACCAGCGCCACGCGATTGCGGCCGTTGCGGTCGGCCGAGAAATGGGGGTGGGCGTTATTGGTGGCCGGCGTGCCATGGGTGGCCCAGCGCGTGTGGGCGATGCCTGTGAATCCGGTCAGCTGTTCTTCGCCGACCAGGGATTCCAATTGCGCCACCCGCGAGGTGCTGCGGGTGCGGCGCAATTCTCCGTCTAGGTGGACGGCAACGCCGCAGGAGTCATAGCCGCGGTATTCGAGCCGCTTCAGCCCTTCGATCAGGACGGGAACGATGTCGCGTTGGGCGACGGCGCCGACGATGCCACACATGGTGCTTTTCCTTGGGATACGGTGCAGTGCGGCAAATTCTGGTACTTTTGGGATGAAATGTAATTG
>NZ_JADGHH010000058.1 GCF_019689535.1 Pigmentiphaga sp. | reverse complement strand
ATCAAGGTCATCAAGCGCCGCGCCTACGGCTATCGCGACGAGGAATACTTCTTCCTCAAAATCCGCGCCGCTTTCCCCGGTATTCCTCGATGAACCTTTATTTTTCCGGGCGCGCATATGGCTGGGGGCGTCGCCGCCACGGCAAGCAATGCGGCACGACCGGGCCGGGGGCGGGCGCGTTTAGCCGCCCGATGCCTTGCGGCTCGCGGCCACCGTGCGCCGCCACAGCCATAGCGTGATGGCGAGCAAGATCAGCGCCGCGCCCGCGAGCGAATGGTGTACGCCGAACAGGGTGCCCGTGATGCCGACCGTGACGCCGCTGAAGGTCTTCAGACCGAGTGACGACATGTTGAACAGGCCGATCACGCGCCCCCGTATCTCCGGCTGGGCATTGAGCTGGACGAGGGTTTGGGCGGTACTGCTGAAGGAAAGCTCAAAAAAACCGGCGCAGAAAAGCAGGGCGAGCGCCAACGCGTAGTTCTCCGAAAGCGCGAACCCGGCCAGGGCAATGCACCATGCCACTGCCAGCAGCAGGGCGGTGCGGGCGTCGGTGCGCAGCTTGCCGAGGGTCTCTAGCAGAAAGCCTGCCACCAGCGCGCCAGCCGCATCGGCGGCCAGCAGCATGCTGTAGGCTGCACCGGGATCGCCGTAGCCTAGGTCTTCGGCGAAGTTGGGCATTTGAGCCTGATAGCTGTTGCCGACGAAGAACGAAGCTGCGCCGGCAAGCAGGACCATGGAGACGATGACCGGCTGCCCCGCGATATCTCGTGCCGTCTGCACGATATCGGAAAACCCTTTGACGGCGCGTCGCGGTACGGCTTGGTCTGCCCTGCGGAACTTAGGGCCATAGGGTGCTTTCCACAGCCACAATAGCAGCGGGAAGTAGAACACCGTATTCAGCAAGAGGCCGTGCTTGGGGCCGATCGTCATCATGATGATCCCGCCCACGGCCGGCCCGACCAGTACCCCTAGATAGCGCGCCGAAGCGTTCAGGCGCACGGCACTTTGCAGTTCTTCGCGCGGCACGATGTCGTGCAGCAGGAGCTGGCTGGCAGTTTGCCACAACACCCCTGCGCAGCCGTGGATGACTAGCAGCACCATGGCATGCCACATGGCCAGCGTGTCGGTAATGAAGAAATACGCCCATCCGAGCGACGCGATGACGAATAGCGCCATGCCCGACTGGATCACCCGGCGCGGGTCGACCCGGTCCGCCAGCGCGCCCACCGGCACCGAGAAAAGCAGGAAAGGTAGCCAATGCGATACCACGGCAAAGCCGCCGAGTGCGGGCGATTGGAATTTCTGATACATCATCCAATAGCTGATGACGTGCTCGATGTTGTCGGCCATCATCGCCAGCATGTAGGTGATGAAATGGGCCTGGTAACCGCGATGCCGGAGGGCGGCGAAAGAGCGCGGGGCGGAAGCCGCGGGAGAGTTGCTCATGCTGCCGAACTTCTAAAGAAAGGAAGGAATGTCGCCACAGCCCAGGCGGCTAGCCGCGCGGGATCCGGGCGGTGCGTTTGTCGTGGGGTGATCAAAGTTACGGGTTTTACCACTGTTGTGGCGTATCGCCCGGGACAACAGCCGGGATGCACCAAGGGAGGGCATCGCCTCTTGGGAGGCCGCAATGCGCCATCGGATATAGTGTGGCCTTGATCCGTCCACCACCTTCCGAACTAGAAAGCCCATGAAAGCCCATCTGCGCGTTCTGGCCTTTGCCCTCGCCGCCATGCTCAGCTGCCCGGTCTACGCACAGGGGACTGCGGGGTTCACGACATTTACGATCGGCGATTGTGGGACATGGCTGCGGGCCAAGACGCCGCTCATGGAGGCCTGGGTCCTGGGGTACCTGAGCGGCATGGCGCGCGTGGTCTACGACGTCTCCAGCGCGAATCCGCTGGGCAAGATCACCTCGAATGCCCAGGTGCTGGCCTATATGGACAGGTATTGCAGCCAGAACCCGGCGCACAGGCCTGAACAGGCGCTAGATGCGCTTTGGAAAGAGCTGCTGAAGACGCAGTGAGGCGGAGTGGGCCGGGCGACGCGATCCGGAACGAGCGTGCCTCGATCATCGCATTAGTCGCGCTTGCCCACGCCTTTCCATGCATGAAGAACTGAGGTGCAGTCCCTCGCTCCAGGCATTATCGGCTTTGCTATCTTGCGGCGCCGCCTGAAGCGATACCGGGGACGTTCCCCTTCGCAGCACCGGCTACAATCTCCCCAATCTCGAACAAAACCTGGGCAATTTCCCGTCCCAGGCACTCCATTCGCACTTCTTGCCCGCATGAAGGCGCGGCTGGCCAAGCATGCTTGAACTAGGGCCACGCCGACACGCTGAACCGGGTCAGGTCGTGCATTGATTTTTTAAGGAAATCCCATGGCCCTGCAGTGCGGCATCGTGGGCCTGCCCAACGTCGGCAAGTCCACCCTCTTCAACGCCTTGACCAAAGCCGGCATCGCCGCTGAAAACTATCCGTTCTGCACGATTGAGCCCAACGTGGGCGTTGTCGAAGTGCCCGACCCCCGCCTGGCGGCACTGGCCGAAATCGTCAAGCCCGAGCGCGTGGTGCCTGCCACCGTGGAGTTCGTGGACATCGCCGGCCTCGTGGCGGGCGCGAGCACGGGCGAAGGGTTGGGCAACCAGTTCCTCGCCCACATCCGCGAAACCGACGCCATCGTCAACGTGGTGCGCTGCTTCGAGGATCCCAACGTCGTCCACGTGGCGGGCAAGGTGGACCCGCTCGCCGACATCGAAGTCATCGAAACCGAACTCGCGCTGGCCGACCTGCAGACCGCCGAGAAGGCCCTGCAGCGCCATATCAAGACGGCCCGCGCCGGCGACAAAGAGGCCGCCAAGCTCGTGGCTGTGTTGGAAAAATGCGTTGCCCAGCTCAACGAAGCCAAGCCCATCCGCGGATTGGATCTCTCCAAGGAAGAGAAGGCGCTGGTCAAGCCACTGTGCTTCATCACCGCCAAGCCCGCCATGTACGTGGGCAACGTCAAGGAGGACGGCTTCACCGACAACCCCCTGCTCGACAAGCTGGTTGAGTACGCCAACAAGCAGAACGCCCCCACCGTGGCTATCTGCGCCGCCATCGAAGCCGAGCTTGGAGAGATGGAGGAGGCCGACCGCGCCGCGTTCCTGGCCGACATGGGGATGGAAGAGCCCGGCCTGAACCGCTTGATCCGCGCGGGCTACAAACTCCTGGGGTTGCAGACCTACTTCACCGCAGGCGTGAAGGAAGTCCGCGCCTGGACCATTCCCATCGGTGCCACTGCGCCCCAGGCGGCCGGCGTCATCCACTCCGACTTCGAACGCGGCTTCATCCGCGCCCAAACGATCTCGTACGAGGACTTCATCCAGTACAAGGGCGAAGTTGGCGCCAAAGAAGCCGGAAAGATGCGAGCGGAAGGCAAGGATTACGTCGTGCAGGATGGCGATGTGATGAACTTTCTGTTCAACGTCTGACGATTTTTGCTGGATCTCGGTGGCGCTCAGTAGCGCTTGGTGGATAGGTTGTCCCATTTGAAATCAATGGGTTGCGTAAACAATACGGTCTGCTGAGCGTTCCTATTGTTCATCGAGGTCCAGAAAATTCGGGGGTAGCGTTGGGGGTACTCGTGTTCAACCGTGGGGGTACATCTCCCCGCAGTGGAGTCCAACGATGCCCGAGAATCTACTCACCGACCTCAAGGTCAGGTCGGCCAAACCGACTGATCGAGACTGGAAACTTTCAGACGGCGGGGGCTTGTTCCTGCTCGTCAAGCCCACCGGCGGCAAGCTCTGGCGGTGGAAGTACCGCCTGCAAGGCAAGGAGAATCTCTTTGCCATCGGCGGTTTTCCTCAAGTAAGCCTTGCGGAGGCGCGTTCTGCCCGCGAGAAAGCGCGTGCCTTGGTCAAGCAAGGCGTCCATCCTGCCCATGAACGGCAGCAGGTCAAGCAGCGCAACCTGGAAGTGTTGGAGGAACGCAAACGCGCAAAGGAAAGCTCGTTCGCCAAGGTGGCGCAGGCGTACCTAGCCGAGATAAAGCCAGTCTTTGCACAGAGTTCCTACCGCACGAAAGAGTCCCGCATCAGGAAGTACCTGTCGCCCAAGTTCGACGGGATGCCGATGAGCGACATAGGCGTGAAGCAGATTCGCCCGTTATTGGAGGAATGCAAGGCTCATGGCGCGTGGGCAGCCATCCACGTCAAGGGCGACCTGTCGGCCATCTTCGAGTTCGCAGTGGTGCGTGGCCTGGTAGAGGCCAATCCGATTCCCAGTCTTCGCGGGCTGCTGCGCGTGCCGTTCAGCGAGAGCAAGGCGGCGATGACGCGAGAGCAAATCCAGAAGTTCTATCAGGAGTTGCGTGGCTACCGGGGCTATCCGGAAACCTCGTTGTGTCTGCGGTTGATTGCGCTGACCGCCTGCCGTCCAGGGGAAGCCGCGGATGCCGAGTGGGACGAGTTCGACTTTGAGGATGCACTGTGGCGTCGGCCTGCGGCGAAGATGAAGGCGCGGCGTGACCATGTCAGTCCGTTGTCCACGCAGACCATAGCGGTGCTGAAAGACTTGCAGCACATCACGGGTGGCGGGCGCTATCTGTTTCCGCACCGAAGCGGAAAGGGCTTCACTACGCCCAACCGGCTCACCTACGCGATGCGCGACATGAACCTGGGCCGGGGCACGACGCCGCATTGCTGGCGGACGACCTTTTCGACCTGGGCCAATGAGAACGGATACCGGCCCGATGCGATTGAGCGGCAGCTTGCCCATGTGGAAAGCAACAAGGTTCGGGCGACGTACAACAAGGCGCTGTTGCTGGATCAGAGAAGGACGCTGTTGCAGGACTGGGCGGACTATCTGAATGCGGCCGAAGACAGCGGCACGGCATAGGGACGATTTGGCCGGGTGTTGCAGAACGAATGGACAGGGGCGGCCTTTTCCTTTTCTGGATAGGGCCGTTGTCCCTTGAGGGTCGTTCCCTTGCCCTTTGCCTTTGCCTTTGCCCAAGGCTGGGCGGTGGAAATGGGGTAAACAATGAATTAAATGGGGTGATTTCGAATTTATTACCCTTTTTTGAGTTCGTGTCGCCCATTTCCTTCTTGGTCGGCCATGCCAGCCCCTCACGACAAGTCCAATGTTCAGGAAATGGGGTAGTCAAACACCGATAATGAGGCATTTTTAGAGACACTACCCCATTTGAAGGCTATGATTGCCCCATTTAAACAGCCTGGGCTTACATTTCCATGCACTCGCTCACACCTGAGTACCTCGCTTCGCTTCGCTTCGATGGCACCCAGGCCGCCACGTTGCGCACACTGGGCGAGTACCAGGGCAAGCAGCAACTCTACGCCGCGCAGTCGCCCGAAGCCCTCAAAGGGCTACGCCAGATCGCGGTAGTCGAATCCACCGAGTCATCCAACCGCCTGGAAGGCGTTGTTGTCTCACCCTCGCGACTGAAGTCTCTGGTCATCCGCAACGCAACACCAAAGAGCCGTTCCGAACAGGAGATCGCCGGCTACCGTGATGCCCTGGCGCTGATCCACGAGTCTGCCGCGCACATGACCTTCAGCGAAGGCGTAGTGCTGCAACTGCACACCCTGCTGTACCGCTATATGCCACAGGCGGGCGGACGCTGGAAAGCCACCAACAACGACATCATCGAACGCCATCCCGATGGCACGTCGCGGTTGCGCTTCCAGCCAGTTGCTGCGCACCTCACACCCATGGCCATGGCCGATCTGACCGGGCGCTACGCCACCGCGCTGGATCAACACCTGGCCGACCCCCTCGTACTGGTGCCGCTGGCGATGCTCGATTTTCTGTGCATTCACCCCTTCCCGGACGGCAACGGTCGCATGTCCCGCTTGCTGACCCTGCTGCTGCTCTACCACTTCGACTATGCCGTGGGGCGCTACATCAGTTTGGAACGCATCTTCGAGGAAACCAAGGAAGGCTATTACGAGACGCTGGAAGCCAGCTCGCAGGGCTGGCACCAGGGGCAGCACGACGCAAAGCCTTGGCTCGACTACTTCTGGGGTGCCTTGCTGCGGGCATACCGCGAGTTCGAGGAGCGTGTCGGCACCATCGAACGTGGCCGTGGCAGTAAAGGCGACCGGGTGCGAGCGGAAGTGCTGGGGCGCTGCCTGCCGTTTTCGATTTCCGAAATCGAAGAGGCCTGCCCGGGCGTGAGCCGGGACATGGTACGGCTGGTGCTGCGGGCGATGAAGTCAGAGGGATTGATCGAACCGACTGGCAAGGGAAGAGGGGCAAAGTGGAAGCGCGTCACAGCAGGCACCTCGGATAGAGCAGCGGTTCTGGCGATTGACCGCAAGATGGATCAGTGAGGACTCTACATGGATAACGTTTTCCAGTTCCGCGACCAGCTCATCGAGCGATACGGCAGCTTTTCCCGCAGTTTCGTTCGCATCGCCGCACCTGATATCCAAGCCGAGGTCGAGCATCAATATGCGCAGGGCCGCTATTGGCCTGAACCGTTGGTGCAGATCAACCCGAATTATCAACGTCAAGGCACAGTGCAGGATCTGGTGGCGGAGGGGGTCCTGCATCCTGCCTGCGCAGACATCTTTCAGGTTGGGAAGACGGAAGGCAAACCAAGTCCCCTGCATCTTTACAAGCACCAAATGGAAGCCCTGGCCAAAGGCCAGGAACGCCAAAGCTATGTGGTCACAACCGGAACGGGGTCGGGGAAGTCCCTGTCCTTTTTCATCCCGATCATCGACCGCATTCTCAAGGCCAAGGACTCCGATGGCAAAGCACGTACCAGGGCCATTGTCATCTATCCGATGAATGCCCTGGCCAACAGCCAGCTGGAAGAACTCGACAAGTTTCTGCATGGCTATGCGCCAGAGCTTCATCCCTTCACCGTCAAACGCTACACCGGCCAGGAAAGCAAGGCGGAACGCACTGCTATTGCGGATGATCCACCCGATATCCTGCTTACCAACTTCATGATGCTGGAGTACATCCTCACGCGCTTCGACGAAGTGGATCGGCGCGTGGTGGAACACTGCGAGGGACTTGAGTTCCTGGTGCTGGATGAGTTGCATACCTACCGTGGCCGTCAAGGGGCGGACGTTGCCTTGCTGGTGCGTCGCCTGCGAGAGCGCCTGAAAGCCGAGCAACTGGTCTGCATCGGTACGTCGGCCACCATGTCCAGCACAGGCAGCCAAGCCGACCGCAACCGCGTGGTTGCTGATGTAGCCAGCAAATTGTTTGGCACCCGGATCAGCGAGCATGACGTCATAGGCGAGACACTGGAGCGCGTCACTAACCCGCTCAAGGACGTCAACGCCATCCGCACCGAACTGCCGGCAACAATTTCACGAAATCAGGATGCTTGGGCTGACTTTGACGCGTTTCGCAATGATCCGCTGGCCATCTGGGTGGAATTGAACCTGGGTATCGAACTGCCTGCGGACGAGCCTCCAAGGCGTGCGAGACCCATGACGCTGGAAGAGGCCAGCCGCCGTCTCGCCGAAGACGCGGGCTGCCAGCCTGAAGCCGCTCGTGCCGCCCTGCAACGTTTTCTGGTGGCAGCCCATGATGTGCGCTCGCCCCAAGGCAGGCCGCCTTTCGCGTTCAAGCTGCACCAGTTCATCAGTGGCCCGGGCAAGGTGCTCACCACGCTGGAAGAGCGTGGCAAGCGCCATGTCACGCTCGATGCGCAGCGTTTCGCACCCGGGCGGCAGCAAGAGAATGTGCTGCTTTACCCCACGCATTTCTGCCGCGATTGCGGCCAGGAATACCTGCCTGTCTGGCGCGCACAGCAACCGGTCAGCTTCAGCCCGCGTGAAATCGACGATATCGCAGCAGAAGACGACACCGCCAGCTATGGCTTCCTGTGCCCACTGGTGCCGGGACAGCAATACGGTGGCCTGCCCGAAGACTTGCCGGAAACCTGGATCGACCTCAGTCGTAGCGAACCCAAAATCAAGCCGGCCTACAGGAATGCCGTTCCCTATATGGTCACGGTCGATGCCAAAGGGCAAACGGGCTCCGGAACGGACTTTTGGTTTATTCCGGGCAAGTTCCGCTTCTGCCTGAACTGCGGCACGACACACGAAGCCCACGGCAAAGATGCCAACCGCCTCTCCAGTTTGTCCGGGGAAGGCCGTTCTTCGGCCACTACCATGATTGCCCTGGCGGCCTTACAGCAACTGTTTGCACTTCCCGAGCCAGCTCCAGGCCAACCTGATCCGCGTAAATTGCTTGGGTTTACCGACAACCGCCAGGATGCAGCGCTGCAGGCGGGTCACTTCAACGATTTCATTTTCCTGTTGACGCTGCGTGCCGGCTTGATCGGCGCACTACAGGCAAGTGGCGGCCAGCTTGATGAAGAAAACCTGGCCGAAAGCGTATTCAAGGCCCTCGGCTTTCAAGGGGTCGATGAAGCCACCTTGGTGGAATATCTGCGCACTCCCAAGCTCATGGGGCTGGCACGGCAGGAAGCGCAACGCACCTTGCGATTCATTATTGCCTACCGGCTGCTGCGCGATCTACGGCGTGGCTGGCGCTTCAATAATCCGAATCTGGATCAGCTTGGCCTGTTGCAGATTCGGTACCGCGACCTGGCTGCCTTTAGCGCTGACACCAGCATCTTTGCCGCAAACAGCACCTTGAACAAACTGACGGCGGTGCAGCGAGCAGTTCTGTACGAATTACTGTTCGACACGCTGCGCCGCCACCTTTGTCTGGAAAGCCGTTACCTCGACCCGGTCGAGCAGGACAAGGCACGTACCAGCGCCCACACCTATCTGAATGAACGCTGGGCTTTTGCCCCCGACGAGAAACTCGATACCGGCCGTTATCTCATCCTCGGCAAGCGCCCGGAATACAAGGGCAAGCCGCGCACCGACCTGATGACCGGTGGCCCACGCTCCCGACTGCTGCGGCAAATAAAGGCTGCCGATTTCTGGCGTGCCAGCGCCTGCGCCGGCGAAGTCGCGCAGTGGAAAGATGCCGAGTGGGCCGTTCTGATCGAAGACATGCTCAAGGCAGCCAGCAACTATGGTTATGTGCAAAAACATGCCATTGATTCGCAGCTTGCTGGCTGGCGCCTGAACGCAGCTGCCCTCGAATGGTGCCTGATTGCCAATGAACCACCGGCAGAGAGTAATCGCATCAACCAGTACTTCCGTAGCTTGTATCTCAGTATTGCCGACTTGCTGCGTCAGCCGTCCCATCCGCTGTTTGATTTCGAGGCACAGGAACACACGGCCCAGGTGGATGCACCGCGCCGGCAACTGCTGGAGCAGCGTTTCCGTTACACAGAAAAAGACAGGCAGGACTGGGCGCAGAACCCGGCCCACGAAGCGCCGCTGGAGCGCCTGCCGGTGATGTTCTGCTCCCCCACCATGGAGCTGGGTGTGGATATCTCCGCGCTCAACACCGTGTACCTGCGCAACGTGCCGCCGACCCCCGCCAACTACGCCCAGCGCAGCGGCCGTGCGGGGCGTTCGGGCCAGCAGGCGCTGGTCATCACCTACTGCGCGGCACTCAGCCCGCATGACCAGTGGTTCTTCCGCAATGCCAGCGAGATGGTGCATGGCGTGGTACGCGCCCCTACACTCGATCTGGCCAACCGTGACCTGATCGACAGCCATCTGCAAGCGGTCTGGCTGGCCAGCACCCAGGTGCCGCTGGACGACAGTATTGCTCCCATGCTGGATCTTGATCGGCCCGGCAAACCACTGAAACAGCCCTTGCAGGAAGCGCTACAAGCGCAGACCGTCCAGCAGCGTGCCCTGGCCAGTGCCTGCCGGGTCATCGATCAGCTCAAGGAAGAGCTGGCAAGCAGCGCCTGGTTCACGCCTGACTACGTACACCAGGTCATCGCCAATGCACCCAAGGCGTTCTCCGAAGCGCTGGAACGCTGGCGCGTGTTGTTCGATGCGACGCGTCAGCAGATGGACATGGCGGATCGCATCGTCAAGAGCCATACCGCTTCGCACACCGAGCGCCAGAATGCCCAGCGCCGTTACGGCGATGCCGCGCGCCAGTACGCCGTGCTGCTCAAATCCGGTAATGGCCAGAACAACGACTTCTACACCTATCGCTACCTGGCCAGCCAGGGCTTCCTGCCAGGCTACAACTTCCCGCGCCTGCCGCTGATGGCCTGGATTCCTGCCCGAGGCGGCCAGACCGCCAATGGCAGGGACGACGAGGGCAGCATGGTCAGCCGTCCGCGTTTCCTGGCTCTGTCAGAGTTCGGCCCTCGCAGTCTTATCTATCACCAGGGCCGCATGTACCGCGTGGTGCGCGCCAAACTCAACGTCGGCAATACAGACCACATTTCCGGTAGCAGCCAGTTGGCCACCATTGCCTCTCTGGTGTGCAGTCAGTGCGGCTACGGTCATCTCGGTGAGCCGGGCGGCGAACAGCCGCTGGTCAATCGCTGCGAGAACTGTGACGCCCTGCTCACCGAGCAAGATTGGGTGCGCGAGCTCTACCGCATCGAAACCGTGGAGACGGTAGCCACCGAGCGCATCTCCATCAACGACGAGGAACGCCAGCGTCAGGGCTTCGAGCTGCAGACCACCTACCGTTTCCTGCCCGGGCCCGATGGCCAGATTCAGAAGCAGAAAGCCGAAGTCCGACTGGGCGAAGAATTGTTGGGCGAACTTACTTATGCGCCTGCTGCGCAAATCTGGCGTATCAACCGCGGTTGGCGCAGGCGCAAGAACAAGGAGCAACTGGGCTTCTACATCAATCCCATTACCGGCACCTGGAGCAAGCAGGACGCACCGGATGCGGAAGACGACAACGGCAACGACGATGCCTTGCTGGAAAAGGTGCCCAACCAACGCATCGTTCCTTTTGTGGAAGATCATCGCAATCTGCTGATCTTCGCGCCTTTGCATGCCCTGTCGCTGGAGGCCATGGCCACTCTGCAGGCTGCCCTCAAGCGTGGCATCGAAATGACCTTCCAGATCGAGGAATCCGAGCTGGTGGTCGAGCCACTGCCCAAGGCAGATGAGCGCCGTGCCTTGCTGTTCTACGAAGCGGCCGAAGGCGGTGCAGGCGTGCTCACTCGTCTGGCGAATCATCGCGACGACCTTGCACTCGTCGCCAGCAATGCCCTGCAACTGATTCACTACCGCGCACCGCAGAGCGGCGTTTGGACGCTGGACGATCTGCCGTCACTGGAGCAGACCGATGAACTGGGCAATCATCAATGCGAGGCCGGCTGTTACCAATGCCTGCTCTCCTACTTCAATCAGCCGGATCACGAGCACATCAACCGCCGTAACGCGGATGCACTCAAGCTGCTGGTCGCGCTTGCCAATGCTCAGGTGCAGCCCGTAGCGAACAGCCCGGCCACCGTTGCCGCAACGACTTCAGAAGACGAGCTGCTCGACGCCTGGCTGTCCGCACTCCGCCAGGTCGGGGCTAGACAACCTGATGCGGTCAATGTACCCGTCAACAATGGCGCGGCCAACGCCGCAGCCCAGTACAAGGCATCTCGTGCGTTGGTGTTTCTGTCCGCAGTGGATGAGCAGACCGCCGCCGTGCTGCAGGACAAAGGCTGGCAGGTGCTCGATTTTTCGGACGCTTCACAGTGGCCACAACAGTTCGCCGCACACGCCGATGTGTTCGGCCGCAAGGAATAAAGGCGCATGACAACCCTTGAACACGACTTTTTACCCGGCAGCCTGGTGCGCGCCCGAGGCCGCGAATGGGTGGTGCAAAACGACTCCCGCCGCGACTGGCTGCGCCTGCGTCCATTGAGCGGCGCCGAGGACGAAAGCATCGCCCTGATCCCAGAGTTGGAACTCCATCCCGTCGAACCAGCCTCCTTCGAATGGCCCGATCCCGCGCACGCCGGCAACCACGCCGCCGCGCTGTTGCTGCGCGATGCCTTGCGGCTGACACTGCGCTCCGGCGCCGGCCCGTTCCGCTCTTTCGGTAATATCGCTGTTGAGCCGCGCGGCTACCAGCTGGTGCCACTGCTGATGGCGCTGCGCCTCTCTACCGTGCGCCTGCTGATTGCTGATGACGTCGGCATCGGCAAGACCATCGAAGCCGGCCTGATCGCACGCGAGCTCATGGACCGTGGCGAAATCGCCCGCCTGGCCATCCTCTGCCCGCCACATCTGGTCGAACAATGGCAAAGTGAGCTGGAAAGCCGCTTCAACCTGCACGCCATCGCGCTGACCTCGGCTTCCGCGTCGCGCATCGAGCGTGATCTGCCACATGGCGTGCGCCTGTTCGACCATCATCCCGTGGTGGTCGTCAGCCTGGACTACATCAAGAGCGAACGCCACCGCGAACAGTTTCTTGCCGCTGCCCCCGAATGCATCATCGTTGACGAAGCCCACACTTGCGCCAGCAGCGGCACCGGCAAGCAATTGCGCTTCGAGTTGCTGCAACGCCTTGCCCGTGACGCGCAGCGACACCTGATCCTACTCACCGCCACCCCGCACTCCGGTGACGAAACCGCCTTCTACAACCTGCTGTCGCTGCTCGATCCCCGCTTTGCAGCGCTGCAAGGGCGCATGACGGCCTCCGATCCGCTGCGTCAGGAACTCGCCCGCCATTTTGTGCAACGCCGCCGCAAAGACATCGTCGAGTGGCAGGCTGAAACCCAGGATGGACGGGGTTTCCCCCGCCGCATGAAAACCGAGCTCACCTACCAGCTCAGCGGCGAATGGGGTGCGTTCTTCGATGCCGTGCAGGACTACTGCCGAGAAATGGCGGAAGCCATTGAACAGCAGGACACGCAGCAAGGTGGCGCCCGCCTCATCTGGTACGCCACTTTGGCCTTGCTGCGCTGTGTGGCCTCTTCGCCTGCGGCGGCCGTCAAGGCCCTGACCACGCGGCTGGAAGGCTCCATGATGGATGACAACTTGCTCAGTGACGAGCGCCTGCACGATGGCGAAGCCGACGACCTGATGGGCAGTGACCTGGAGCCCCCCGCCCAATTGCAGGACGCCAGCCGCCTGCACGACCTCATTGCCGAAGCACAGCGCCTGTCCGGCAAGAAGGGCGATCCCAAGCTGGCCGCGCTCATCCGGCACATTGGTTCCTTGCTTGAAGATGGCTATCACCCCGTGGTGTTCTGCCGCTACGTTGCCACTGCCCATTACGTGGCCGAGCACCTCAAGGCCGCTTTTCCCACGGCCACCGTCGATGCCGTCACCGGCGAGCTCACCCCGGAAGAACGTCGTGAGCGCGTGGAAGACATGGAGGATGCCGGGCAACGCATCCTTGTCGCCACAGATTGCCTTTCCGAAGGCATCAACCTGCAGCATCTGTTCACCGCCGTCGTCCATTACGACCTGGCCTGGAACCCCACACGCCACGAACAACGCGAAGGCCGCGTCGACCGTTTCGGCCAGCAGGCCGAGGAAGTCCGTTGCACCATGCTCTACGGGCAGGACAACCCGGTCGATGGTTTTGTGCTCAACGTCATCCTGCGCAAGGGCGAAACCATCCAGAAGGAACTGGGCGTGCTGGTGCCCCTGCCCGAGGACGAAGCCCGCATCAACCAGGCCCTGGTCAAGGCCGCGCTCATGCGGCGCAGCAACAGCAGCATGGCATCGCCGCAAGCCAGTTTCGATTTCGGTGAATCCGAGCAACTGCTGGCGCCATTGCAGGCCCAGTGGCAGGACGCCCTGGAAAAAGCCAAGGCCAACCGCACCGTCTTTGCCCAACGCCGCATCAAGCCCGACGAGGTGCTGCCGGAATGGCACAAACAGCAACAAGCCCTGGGTACCCAGGCCGATGTGCAGCGTTTCCTGCAAAGCGCCTGCGTGCGCCTCGGCTCCCCCCTGGAAATGGGCCGCAAGCAGGCCCGCTTCCTGCCGCAGCACCTGCCCGAAGCACTGCGCCAGCGCCTGTCCGATGAAGGTATCGACAGACCGCAAAGCATCGACTTCGCCGAGCTGCACCGCAGCCACCCGCTGGTCGGCCTGCTGGCGCAGCACCTGCTGGAAGATGCACTCAGCAGCGAACGTCCGCTGGCTGCCCGTTGTGCCGCCACGCTGACCGACGACGTCGATGTCGCCACCACGATCTATTTGCTGCGCTTGCGGCATCAGCTCAGCTATGTGCGCCGTCGTGAGCCTTTCCAGATGATGGCCGAGGAGACCGTGGCCTTGGCCGTGCGTGGCCGAACCAATCCGCAATGGCTGGCCGATGACAGCGTGAACCGCCTGCTCGAATGCACGCCCAGTGGCAACCTGCCCGCAGAAGCCGTGCAACGCGAAGTGCGCGCCGCGCTCGATTTCCTCGCCGCGCATCCCCAGCCACTGCAAGCCCTGGCAGAGCAACGCGCCCAAGCCCTGTTGGCCGACCATGAGCGCGTGCGCGCCGCTGCCCGCGACGTGGGCCACCACAGCGTCAGCCCTTGTCTGCCGGTCGACGTCATGGGCGTTTACGTCCTGCTGCCGGATGCGCTCTGATGGACCAGGTACTCACCATGACGGAAACCGAAACCGTCGAGCTGAAAAAATCCCTGGCTGAGCTGAAGCAGGGCCTGATCTCGTTGGCCGCCATGCTCAACAAACACGGCCAGGCCGAGCTGTGGTTCGGCATTGCACCCAACGACAAAGCCGTGGGTCTGGAGATCAGCGAAAAGACCCTGCGTGATGTATCCCAGGCCATTACCGCGCATATGGAACCGGCCATCTATCCACACATCACCCAACAGTGCATCGACGGCAAGCATTGTCTGCAAATCAAGGCCGAGGGCTGGCAGCAGCCTTATCTCGCTCTGGAAAATGCCCCAAGCACCAGCTTTGACGAAATTGGCGGTCTGTTCATCACCCGTTTCAACCGGCCATCCGCGCTGGATGCCTCGCAAGATGCACCCGCGATCAGACCGGAAACCAGCCTGAAAACTACCCAGGAACTACCGCAGGCTACCCAAGAAACTACCCAAGAACTACCAAGGACTACCCAAGAAATCCTGCTGCAACACTTGCGCAGCCAGCCAGGCATCACGACCGTCGAGCTGGCGCGAGTAACGGGGCTCAGCCCCGACGGTGTCAAGTACCACCTCAACCAGCTCAAACGCACCGGCAAGCTACGCCGCCATGGCCCCACCAAGGGCGGCTATTGGGAAGTTGTTACAAAGGCCGACGAATAACATGAAACGCATCCGCAAGACCCAGGCCACGCTGGATCTCCCCACCCTCAAGCTTGAAGGTGGCCTGTTCCTGCCCGACCAACTGGAAAAAGCCGCTCAGGGCCGCGCCAGCGCCCAGAGCGAGGCCGATTACGGCACCCCCAAGGGCGTCAAGCTCAAGGACGAATACAGCCGCGCCTTCCAGATCGCCTGCGCCCAGTGGCAGCACTTCGCCGCGCAGATGGAGCGCGCCGACGTCGATGCCGCCCAGCTCACCACCGCTTTCGTGCACGAACTGCTGCGCGATGCCTTCGGCTACGCCACCCTGCAAGCCACTTCGGCACAGTCGGCGGGGGAACTGCGCTACCCCGTCAGCCTGACGAACGGCAGCCTGCCCGTACTCGTTGCGCCGTATTCCCTGGGGCTGGACGAGGCCGACGCGCACTTTGCCGTGCAGGGCGGCGGCAGTCGCAGGAAAGCCCCTTTCCAGGCCATGCAGGAGCTGCTCAACGCCAGCCCCGATCACCTCTGGGGCATCGTCAGCAACGGCAGGCAACTGCGCCTGCTGCGCGACGCCGCCAGCCTCACCCGCCCCAGCTTTCTTGAAGTCGATCTGGCCGACCTGCTGGGCGGCCAGCGCTACGCCGAATTCGCCAACGTCTGGCGCCTGCTGCATGCCAGTCGTGCGCCCGGTCATCGTGTACAAGGAGCTGAAACCTGCATCTGGGAACAATGGCGCAGCGAAGGCCAGCAAGAAGGCACCCGCGTACGCGATGGCCTGCGCGATGGCGTCGAGCAGGCGCTGCTGACCTTCGGTCAGGGCTTCCTGCAACACCCCGACAACCACGCCCTGCGCACCGCCCTGCATGACGGCACACTCAGCAAGGACGCCTTTTTCCAGCAACTGCTGCGCCTGATCTACCGGCTCATCTTCGTCTTCACCGTGGAAGAGCGCGGCGTGCTGCACCCACGGAGCGATAGCGCCGAAGCACAAGCCGCCCGCCGCGCCTATGCCGAAGGCTACGCCCTGGCCCGCCTGCGCGAGCTGTGCCTCAAACGCCGTGCCCGCACCCGGCACGACGACCAGTGGCAGGCCATCCGCATCGTCTTCCGGGGCCTGGCACAAGGCGAGCCGCGCCTGGCCTTGCCCGCCCTGGGCGGCCTGTTCGCTCCCGCGCAATGCCCCGATCTGGATGCCGCCAGCCTGGACAACGCCCACCTGCTGGCCGCCCTGCAACATCTGCGCTGGGCCAAGCCGACCGGCGCGCACAGCCTGGTGCCGGTGGACTACCGCAACATGGGCCCGGAAGAGCTGGGCAGTGTCTACGAAAGCCTGCTGGAACTGGTGCCCGCCATCGACCTGCCCGCACGCACCTTCGGCTTCGTCGGCCGCACCGAGGAAGGCAGCACCGCCGGCAACGCCCGCAAGCTCACCGGCAGCTACTACACCCCCGACAGCCTGGTGCAGGAGCTGATCAGGAGCGCGCTCGACCCCGTCATCGAACAACGCCTGGCCGCCAACCCGGCCAACCCCACCGAGGCGCTGCTGTCCATCCGCGTCATCGACCCGGCCTGTGGCAGCGGCCACTTCCTGCTCGCCGCCGCCCGCCGGCTGGCGGAAAAACTGGCCCAGTTGCGCAGCCTGGAAGGTGGTCAGGAGGGCGCCATCCAGCCGCAGGACTACCGCCATGCCCTGCGCGAGGTGGTGACCCGCTGCATCTACGGGGTGGACCGCAACCCCATGGCCATCGAACTGGCGCGCATGGCGCTGTGGCTCGAAGGCTACGAGGAGGGCCGCCCGCTGGGCTTTCTTGACCACCACCTGCAAGTGGGCGACGCCTTGCTGGGCCTGACCGACCTGAACGTGCTCGAACAAGGCATCGCCAAGGATGCCTTCAAGCCCCTCAGCGGCGACGATAAGGACGTGTGCAAGGAGCTGGCCAAGGCCAACGCCGCCGGCCTCAAGCAGATCGCCAAAGACCTGCAAGGTAGGCAAATGCTGCTGAGCGTGGACAACCGCAGCGGCCTCGATGCCCTGCGCGCCATCGAAACCCTGCCCGCTGACACCCCCGAGCAGGTGGCCGCCAAGGAACAGGCCTGGCGCCGCTTTCTGGAAGACTCCGCCCACAGCCCGCTGGCCCACGCCGCCGATGCGCTGGTGGGCGCCTACCTGCTGCCCAAGACGGAGGACACGGCAGAAACCGTGCCCACCAGCATCACCCTGCATGCGCTGCTGACCGACCCGCAACGCGCCCAGACCGAGCACGCCGCGCCCATCGCCGCCGCACGCGCGGCCTGCGAACAGGCGCGCGTTTTCCACTGGCCGCTGGCCTTCCCGCAGGTGTTTGCGCAGGGCGGCTTCGACTGTGTGCTGGGCAATCCGCCGTGGGAGCGCATCAAGCTGCAAGAGGAAGAGTTCTTCGCCACCCGCCACCGCGATGTGGCGCAAGCCCGCAACAAGGCCGAACGCGCTCAGCGCATTCAGTGGCTCAGCGAAGGCATGCTGGCACGCCACCTGTACCCCGACCTGGCCCACGAGGTGCATGAGGACGAGGCCGAAAAACGCCTCTACCGCGAATTCGTCACCGCCCGCCGTACGGCGGAAGCCGCCAGCGTGTTCGCCCATGTGAAAGGCGCCGACGGCGGCCGCTACCCGCTGACCGGCGTGGGCGATGTGAACACCTACGCGCTGTTTGCCGAAACCATCCTGCAAATCCATGCCGACAGCGGCCGTGCCGGATTCATCGTGCCCACCGGCATCGCCACCGACGACAGCACCAAAGCCTACTTCGGGCACATCACCCAGAACCGGCGGCTGGTCAGCCTGTACGACATCGAGAACCGCGAGGCGGTATTCCCCTCGGTACACCGCAGCTACAAGTTCTGCCTGCTCACCCTGGGCGCAGCGGACCAAGCCGAATTCGTCTGCTTCGCCACCCAGGTCAGCCAACTGGCCGACCCGCGCCGCCGTTTCACCCTCACGCCTGAGGAATTCCGCCTCATCAACCCCAACACGCTCACCTGCCCGGTGTTCCGCAGCGAGCGCGACGCGGAACTGACCAAGAAGCTCTACCGCGCCGCCCCGGTGCTGATGCGCGATGCCGTGATCGCAGGCGAGGGCAAGCAGGCCAAGGTGGTGGAACCCGCGCAAAACCCGTGGGGCATTTCGTTCATGACCATGTTCCACATGTCGAACGACAGCCATCTGTTCAAGACCGAGCCAGCCCCCGACCACCTGCCGCTGTACGAAGCCAAACTGATCCACCAGTTCGACCACCGCTGGGCCACCTACACGCCAGACGGCAACAGCCGTGATGTCACGCCGGCGGAAAAGGCCGACCCGGCTTTCACCGTCACCCCGCGCTACTGGGTAGAGGCCCGCGAAGTCTGGCTGCGCGTCGCCCGCCTCCCCGAAGGCTTGATGAGGGCCCTCAAGGACGGCAACCCCCAGGCCACCGTGCTGTGTGTCACCCAGTTGCTGTTCGGGCGCTACCTGGCCGAACAGCGTCGCACCCATCCGGGCATGGGCATCTACCCTGCATGGAAAGCCTTTGTCGCCCAGCATCCCTATGCACGCACCATCGCCCCCATATCACTGGGCTTCGTCGGGGATAACCCCCCATGTCTGCAACCGCTGAATGAGGACTACCTGCCCGCCGAAAGCGAAGCCAAGGTGCAGCCCTACACGCCCGGCGCCCGCAACGCCACTGCCTGGTATGCCACCGACCCAGACGCTGAGCGCGCCATACTGGCGCTCGCCGCCGACTACGGCCATCTGCCCGCACCGGAAGCCCCGCTGGCGGGCGAACCTGCTGTACTCACCCTGGCTGAACGCTGGCTGCAGGCCGCCTGCCCACAGTGGCTGATGGGGTGGCGCGATATATCCCGTGCGACCGATGAGCGGACGGTGATTGCGTCGGTGGTGCCGTTGGCTGGCGTGGGAAATAAGATCCCGCTGTTTCTGCTTGGCGACTGGGTGAACGCGCCGCAAGCCGCAGCATTCCTCGCAAATCTGTCCAGCCTTGCGCTAGATTTTGCTGCACGGCAAAAGATTGGCGGTACAACGCTGAATTACTTCTATATCAAGCAGTTCCCCGTTCTGC
>NZ_JADGHH010000280.1 GCF_019689535.1 Pigmentiphaga sp. | reverse complement strand
CCGCAGCCCCTGAAGCCACCTCCCGGCGCGGGTGGGGTTGGGCGTGCAGGGTCGTCGTTGCGCTGTGCGCCGCTGCAGCCCTCTTCGTGGGACAGGGGGAGGCCCGGGCCCAGAGCCGCGGCTTGCCGGATTTCACGGACTTGGTTGCCAAGTCCGAGCCTGCGGTGGTCAACATCCGCACCACGGCCCGCGCAGTGGTGCGCAGTCCGTTCGGGGGCGGCCAGGATCCTTATGAGCTGTTCCGCTGGTTCTTCGGGCCGGATTTCGTGCCCCCGGGGCGCAACCCCCGCGCGCAGCCCGAGGAAGAGGGGCGCGAGGTGCCCCGCGGCGTGGGGTCGGGGTTTTTCATCTCGTCAGACGGTTACATCCTGACCAATCACCACGTTGTCAGCGGCGCGGACGATATTTACGTCACATTGACGGACCGGCGGGAATTCAAGGCCAAGGTGATCGGCTCGGACGAGCGCACCGACGTCGCGCTGATCAAGATCGACGCGACCGGCACCACCGCGTTGAAACCGGGCGACCCCAATCAGCTGCGCAAGGGTGAATGGGTGCTCGCGATTGGTTCGCCCTTCGGGTTGGACTCCACCGTCACGGCGGGCATCGTCAGCGCCACCGGCCGCGATACGGGGGACTACCTGCCCTTCATCCAGACCGACGTGGCCGTCAACCCCGGCAATTCGGGCGGTCCGCTGCTCAACATGCGTGGAGAGGTGGTGGGGATCAACTCCCAGATCATTTCCCGCAGCGGCGGTTTCATGGGCATCTCGCTGGCCATTCCCATCGACCAGGCCATGCGCGTGGCAGAACAATTGCGCACGTCGGGGCGGGTCATCCGCGGCCGCATCGGGGTGCAGATCGGCGAGGTCAGCAAGGAAGTCGCGGACGCCATTGGCCTGGGGCGTACGGCGGGTGCCTCCGTGGGCATGGTCGAGCCGGGCAGCCCGGCTGAGAAGGCCGGCATCGAACCGGGCGACGTCATCCTGAAATTCAATGGCAAGACCATCGAGCGTTCGTCAGACCTGCCGCGCACTGTTGGCGAAACCAAGCCGGGCACCAAGGCGACCGTGCAGGTATGGCGGCGCGGCAGCCTGCGCGAGCTGACCATCACAGTGGGCGAGATGGAGCCCGAGAAGAGCGCCGCCCAGGCCGAAGAGGGGGGGCAAGCCCAGAAAACCAATGCGCTCGGCCTGATCGTGTCCGACCTCTCCGCAGCGCGTCGCCGCGAATTGCGCGTCCGTGGGGGCGTGCAGGTGGAGGCGGCAGATGGTCCGGCCGCCCGCGCCGGCATCCGCCAGGGCGATGTGTTGCTTGCACTCGACAATATCGAGATCACCAACGCGGCCCAGTTCAACGCCCTGGTGGCCAAGCTGGACCGCAGCCGGAGCCACGTCGTGCTCGTCCGTCGGGGTGATCTGACGCAATGGGTACCGATCCGTCCGGCGAGGTAATCGGCAGACATTCGCGCTCGGCGGTAAAATGCCGGGTCGCGACAAATGACACCGGCTGCGGGACGAGTTTTCCGCGCGGCCGGCCATAGGAGGGGCGCGTTGCGCCCCCTTTTTTTGCAAGTCCCGAGGGTGCCGGGGCCGGGTTTCGCCGGCTCATCGCGCCGCCCCCCCGTGGGGGAGCGGCGCCGGGCCGCCTGGGAGTGGGCTCATTACTTCGGATCGCATGCAGCACATACGCAATTTCTCCATCATTGCCCACATCGACCACGGCAAATCGACGCTTGCCGACCGCATCATTCATCGCTGCGGCGGCTTGTCCGATCGCGAGATGGAGGCCCAGGTGCTCGACTCGATGGACATCGAGCGCGAGCGCGGCATCACGATCAAGGCTCAGACGGCGGCGCTGCGCTACCAGGCGCGGGACGGGAAGGTTTACAACCTGAACCTGATCGACACCCCGGGGCACGTCGATTTTTCCTATGAGGTCAGCCGTTCGCTCTCGGCGTGCGAGGGCGCCTTGCTGGTGGTCGATGCCTCGCAGGGCGTCGAGGCCCAGACGGTGGCGAACTGCTATACGGCGATCGAGCTGGGCGTGGAAGTGGTGCCCGTCCTGAACAAGATGGACCTGCCTCAGGCAGATCCGGACGGGGCCAAGCAGGAGATCGAGGAGGTCATCGGCATCCCCGCCGATGACGCCATTCCCGCCAGTGCCAAGACCGGCATGGGCATCGACGACATCCTCGAGGCCGTGGTTGCCCGCATTCCTCCCCCGAAAGGGGATGCGACGGCACCGTTGCAAGCCCTCGTCATCGATTCGTGGTTCGATAACTACGTCGGCGTGGTGATGCTGGTGCGCGTGGTCAACGGCGTGCTCAAGCCCAAGGACAAGCTGCTGCTCATGGCCACTGGCGCGACCCATTTGTGCGAGCAGGTGGGGGTGTTCACGCCCAAGTCCGAGGCGCGGCCGCAGCTCTCGGCCGGGGAGGTCGGGTTTGTGATCGCCGGCATCAAGGAGCTCAAGCACGCCAAGGTGGGCGATACCATTACGCATGCCGCCCAGCCTGCACCCGCGCCGCTGCCCGGCTTCAAGGAGGTCAAGCCCCAGGTGTTCGCCGGCCTCTACCCAGTGGAGTCGAGCGAATATGACGCGCTGCGTGATTCGCTCGAAAAGCTCAAGCTGAACGACGCCGCCCTCATGTACGACCCTGAGGTGTCGCAGGCGCTGGGCTTCGGCTTCCGCTGCGGGTTCCTGGGGCTGCTGCACATGGAAATCGTGCAGGAGCGCTTGGAGCGCGAGTTCGACATGGACCTGATCACCACCGCGCCGTCGGTGGTCTATGAGGTCGTGTTGCGCGACGGTTCGGTGGTGATGGTCGACAGCCCGTCGAAGATGCCCGAGGTCGGGCGCATCGCCGAGGTCCGCGAGCCCATCGTGACGGTCACGTTGTTCATGCCCCAGGAGTACGTGGGGCCGGTCATGACGCTGTGCACCTCCAAGCGCGGCATCCAGACCAACATGGCCTACCACGGCCGCCAGGTGCACCTGACGTACGAGATGCCCCTGGCCGAGATCGTGCTCGATTTCTTCGACAAGCTGAAGTCGGTCTCGCGCGGTTATGCGTCTATGGACTATGAGTTCAAGGAATACCGCAGCGCCGATGTGGTGCGCGTGGACTTGCTGATCAACGGCGACAAGGTCGATGCGTTGTCGCTGATCGTGCACCGCGCCAACGCCCGGGCCCGCGGGCGGGAGATCACGGCCAAGATGCGCGAGCTGATACCCCGCCAGATGTACGACGTCGCGATCCAGGCTGCGATCGGCGCAGAGGTCATCGCCCGCGAGAACGTCAAGGCCTTGCGCAAGAACGTGCTCGCCAAGTGCTATGGCGGCGACATCACCCGCAAGAAGAAGCTGCTCGAGAAGCAAAAGGCGGGGAAAAAGCGCATGAAGCAGGTCGGCAGCGTCGAGATTCCCCAGGAGGCGTTCCTGGCCATTCTGCAGGTGGAAGACAAATGACTAACAGTATGTTG
>NZ_JADGHH010000279.1 GCF_019689535.1 Pigmentiphaga sp. | reverse complement strand
GTCGAGGTGGTGGATGCCCGGGCAATGGGCGGCGGGAGGGGAAACGCGCACCTGGAAGGGATACCAGCACCGCTGCCACCACGCGATTCGCGACGGAGACCGGCTGTACGTGAGCTACTGGCACGGAGGCGCGGTCATCCTGGATATTTCGGACATCGCCAAGCCTCGCCTGGTGTCCCAGATCGATTGGAGCCCGCCCTTCCATTGGCCTACGCACTCCATGGTGCCCGTACAGCAACGCATTCATGGGCACCGGTGGGCCATCGTGGCAGACGAAGACGTCAATCCTCTTACCACGGACGTACCCAGCCAGACCATGCCCGCGGCGCTCTGGATGGTGAACATCTCGGACGAAACGCGGCCCGTTCCCGTGGCGAGTTTCCAGGTCGAAGGGCTGGACGGACAGGACAACCCCGGGAAATCAGGCTGTCACCAGCCCGTCGAGTTCATCCCTGGCTTGGAAGTTCCCGTGGCGTGGTTCGCGCAAGGCGTGCGTTTCATCGACATTTCCAACCCGCGCTCGCTGCGCGAGGTGGCGCATTACATCCCGGACCCGGCGCCCGGCCACGAGCGGGCGTCGAGCAACGACGTCTATGTCGATGAGCGCGGACTGATATTCCTCATCGATCGCTTCGGGGGCCTGGCGATCCTGGAACGCGAGTAACGCGCCGGCGCGCATGGCGCGCCGAAGGAGCGCCCGCCCTGGCCGACGGGCGCCCCGCCCTCAGATCGCGACCTTGCTCGCGGATTCGTGCCAGGGAATCATGATCCGGCGCAGCGAGCCGACGATGAAGTAAAGAGAAAAGCCGATCGCCGCCAGCAGCAGCACCACTGCGAACAGGGTGTCGACCTCCAGCTCCTGCAGCTTGATGGTGGCAAGATAGCCGAGGCCGCGCGTGCCCGCGACGAACTCGCCCACCACGGCGCCGATGATGGCCAGCACGATGGCCATTTCCATGCCCGTCAGGATGTAGGGCAAGGAACTCGGGATGACCAACAGGCGGAAGCGCCGCGACTGTTTGGCTTGGCCCACGGTGAACACCTCCGAGAGGCCGCGGTCCACGGACTTCGCGCCCAGGTAACTGTTGGCGAACACGGGAAAGAAGGCAAGCACCGCGGACACGATGATCTTCGACTCCAGCCCGAAGCCGAACCAAAGGATGAACAGGGGTATCAGCGCCACCTTGGGCGTGACCTGCAAGGCGATCACGAACGGCTTGAAAATGGTGTCGAGCAGGGCGACACGGCCCAGGAGCTGGCCGATGACGGTGCCGAACACGACAGCGAACAAAAAGCCGCCGAGGCACTCGGCAAGCGTGACGCCGAGATGGTAATAGGTGTCGGGCTGGCCCAGGAGGCGGAACAAGGCGACGACCACCAGCTCGGGAGCTGGAAGCACCAGAGGCGATACGTCGAAGAAATGGACGTACCCTTTCCAGATCAGGAAGAACGCCACGACGGCGAACACCTGCAAAACGATTCGAGTCATTTCAGTCTTCCCCAGCCGCGGGAATTCAAAGTTCCAGTTTCTTGCGGATATCGCTGCAGAGCTTGCCGAATTCTGGCGACCCCAAGACCTCGGTGCGGGGGCGCGGCAGATCGATCTTGAACTCCGCCACGATGCGGCCGGGCCGCGCGGACATCACGATCACGCGATCGGCCAGGTGGACAGCTTCGCTGATAGAATGGGTGATCAGCAGCGCCGCGAATTGCCGTTCCATCCAGATGCGTTCGGTATCGGCCGTGATTTGCTCCCGCGTGAGCGCATCCAGCGCGCCGAAGGGCTCGTCCAGCAACAGCAACTCGGGGTCGGTGAAAAGGGCGCGCGCAACCGAGGCGCGTTGCTTCATCCCGCCCGACAGCTCCGCCGGGCGGCGCTTCTCGAACCCGCTCAGGCCGACCAGCCTGCACAGCCCGTGCGCGCGCTCGCGATCGGCGGCGGAAGCGCTGCCCTGCATGAGGCGGGGCAGCATGACGTTCTGCTCGATGCTGAGCCAAGGCAATAAGCGATGCTCCTGGAAGGCCACGCCCAGGCGCGGCGCATGACCCTCCTTGCCCCAATCCACCTTGCCTTGGGTGGGCTGCTCCAGGCCACATAGAATGCGCAGCAGCGTAGACTTGCCGCAGCCGGATGGCCCGACCACGGCGACGAATTCGCCTGCCCCGATGGACGAGCGTATGCCCTCCAGCGCCTGGACGGCCCCCGATTTGGTCTCGAAGCGCTTCGAGATGCCCTCGAGCCGCACCACCGGCTCGCGGCCGGCGTTCAGCACGTGGACGTTACCGGCGGGCGGCACCGCACGCACGGGCGTCTCAGCCATTGGCAGCCTCCCAGATCTCGTTGGTATAGAGCGGCTTGGTGGTGGGCTGCTTGAGCATGCCCGCCCCGCGCAGGAGCTCCTCCCCTTCCTTCCACTGCGCCTCATTGCAGCGCAAGAGCTTCTTGGGGTCGGAGGTCGTCCACAGGTCGCGGTTGGCGCGCATGTCCGCAACGGCGATCGACTCGTTGTCCGCGCCGGGAATGTCGAACTTGCCGCGCATCAGCGCCACGGCCTTCTTCAAGCCTTCGTCGTCCATGGCCATCAGCTCCTGGACGGAGCGATACGCCGCGCGCAGGAAGGCGACGAACTGGTCTTTATTGGCGGCGAGCACCGACTCCTCCGCCACGTACACCTGCCCGGGCACCCCGTCATCCATGGGCATCGTCGCCACGGGGTAGTTCTGGGACGTCAGGCGGATGGCGGCGCTCATGTTGCCAAGGAAACCGTCCACGCGCTTGGCCTGGATCATGCCGAACGAGGCTGCCGAATCCGCTACGCGCTCGCGCCGCACGGACTTCGGATCAATCTTGGATCGCATCAGCAGCAAGTCCAGCGTGGCCTCCATCGAACCGCCCGCGGACTGCACGCCTATGGTCTTGCCCGCCAGGTCCTGCGGATTCCGGATGGGCGCATCCTTGGACGAAATGACTGCGAACGGAGACCGCTGGGCAATGGTCGCAATGGCGATCACCGGCGCATTGTTGTTGACGCGTGCCATCATGTAGTTGGCGCCGCCGGTGCGGCCGGTCTGCACCTGCTTGGCCGCCGTCAATTGCACGACCTGCGCGGCACCGCGGCCGGCCTCCACCTGCACATCGATGCCTTCTTTCTTGAAAAGCCCCGCAGCGGACGCATACAGAATGGGCGAGAATGCCAGCGAGAACGCCGAGGGGGTCAAGAAGGTGAGCTTGCCCTTTTCCTGGGCGTGCACGACGGAAACCACGCCGGAGAACGGCAATAGGGCGGCGGAAGCGGCAAGGCCGCCGAGGAATTCACGACGTTTCATCAGAGAAGCTCCGGTGGGCGGGTCGCCAAGACATGGAACCGGTCTGGTCGCTGGAAGCCGACAGGCGTCAGGTAACCGGCGCGACCCAAGTTTGTATCATATATAAAACCATGGTTTAAATATGGTATGGAGCAATAATAGGTTACACCCCGCGTGCTGGGACCTAGGG
>NZ_JADGHH010000278.1 GCF_019689535.1 Pigmentiphaga sp. | reverse complement strand
CTCTCTACCCCCTGCATCTCGGCGGCAGCGTGAGATGTGTATAAGTGACTGGTCGGGGGGGCTTACGCGGGCAAGCGCGGCGGGCACGCCATGGGGGCGCCGTGCGCGCTTGCAAGGCTTATATGAATAATTAATCAATCTATACAAACAATTCAATTCCGAACAAGAATGCCCTTTGCTAATGTGCGTGCATCTTTATTCGGAATGCATGGATGAAAACCGCGGTATTCGGAGACTATGACCAGGAAGCGTTGGATCGGCAGTACGACAACCAACGCTATTGCCCCCGCTTTCGGGAGATATTGGACGAAGGCGCCCGCCTGAGTCTGCAGGCGCGGCCGCTTTGTACGTCGCCCGACGTGCGTTGGGGCGAGCACCGAGATGCCCGCCTCGACATCTATCGCCCTCCCGGCGCCGGTCTTCATCCCGTGGTGGTCTACGTGCACGGCGGCGCCTGGATCGGGCAAAGCAAGGAAGAAAGTGCGTTCGCGGCACCGGCCTTCGTGCGCGACGGTTGTATGTTCGTGGCGCTCGGGTTTCCGCTGGCGTCTCAGGTCCCTTTCGCCGAAATGGTCGCGAGCGTGCGTCGGGGCGTGGCGTGGATCGTGCGCAATATCGCGCAGTACGGCGGGGATCCCTCCCGCATCGTCTTGATCGGCCACTCCTCCGGCAGTCACCTGGTCACGCAATGCCTGATCCATGACTGGAAGGCGCACGGACTGCCCACGAACGATTTCGCGGGAGCGGCGCTGGTCAGCGGACTCGGTCACCTCGAGCCCGTGCGTCTTTCCTATCGCAATAAGCGCCTGCACCTGACGCCGGAGCAAGTCCAGGAGTTTTCACTGCTGACCAATGAGCCTAGCGGGCGCACTCCTGTGATCGTGGCGGTGGCGGCCGGCGACACGGACGAATTCCGCCGGCAAAGCCGTGAAGTGGCACAGTACTGGCGCGAGCGCGACTTGCTCGTGGACGAGTTTTTGTTCGAGGGGCGCAACCATTTCGACGTCATCCTTGACCTGTGCGACAGGTCGAGCGTCTTGTATCGCGCCGTCATGAAGTTGGCGAGAGGCGGCGTGTCTTCCACCTGATAGGATCTCCATATGTCCCGCTCATTCGCCCAGGCCGCGCGCGGCCGAATGCTGTTTGCGACCGCATTGCTGTGCATTCCCGGAATCGCCGCGCAGGCGGCGGACGCCAGCTGGCCGTCGCGCCCGATCCGCGTGGTCGTACCCTTCGCGCCCGGCAACGCCGGCGACGTGACTTTCCGGATCGTGCAGAAGGAGCTCGAAGCCCGACTGGGTGCGAACTTCTACATCGATAACAAGAGCGGAGCGTCGGGCAACATAGGCGCCGAGGACGTCGTGCGGTCGGCACCGGACGGCTACACGCTGTTGTTGGGTGCGACCAACAATTTCGTCACGAACCAGTATCTGGCCACGTTGCGCTATGACCCGATCAAGGATTTGGTCCCGATTTCTGTCATCAATAACGCCCCGGCAGTCGTCGTGGTCAACGCGAATCTGCCCGCGAACAGCCTGGACGAGCTGACCGCGTACGCGAAGCAGCATCCCGGCAAGCTCAATTACGGCACGCCTGGCAGCGGAACCGCGCCGCATCTGGTCGGCGCGCTCTACGCGCAGGCTGCCGGCGTCGACATCGTGCACGTACCCTATCGTGGTGCACCGCCTGCCGTGCAGGCGCTGGTCGCGGGGGATGTCCAGATTTTTTTTGCCGCAGCAGGCATCAGCACCGTGGCGGGCCATATCGCCAGCGGCAGGCTCAAGGCGCTGGCCGTTGCCTCGCCCAGGCGACTGCCCGCGCTGCCTGAGGTGAAGACCACCGCCGAGCAGGGCATGCCTGCCCTTGTGGCTGGCAACTGGTGGGGGCTGGCGGCCCCGGTGGGCACGGATCCGGCCATCGTCCAGAAGCTGGCCGATGCGGTCAAGGCCGCCGTCTCCAAGCCGGAGATCGTGCAGCAGTTCGAGAAATTGGGCGTGACGCCGGTCGGCAACAGCCCGGAAGAGTTCGGCGCCCAGATCACGCGCGAGGCGGCGACCTGGAAAGCCACCATCGAGAAGGCCGGCATCCGGGCGGAATAGCGCGCTGACGCGGCAGCGTCGCAACGCGGGGCGCTAGGTCTGGCAAACTATGGCAGCCCAAACCACCCGTCGCGGCGCCGCCCATGATCCTGCCCATCGCCCTTTCTCTTCTTGCCGCATTCACGTTCGCGGCAAACAACGCCACCCTTCGCCGCGGGGTGGTCGGGGGCACGCTGGCGCAGGCGATGGTCGTCACCTTGCTGCTCGGGGCAGCGCTGGTCTGGATCGCTACGTTGGCGACTGGGGGGATGCGTGAACTTCGCGCCTTCCCCTTGAGCTCTGTGCTGTATTTCTCCGCAGCCGGACTGCTGCATTTCGGCTTTGGGCGCTACTGCAATTACCGCGCGACACGCGCCATGGGCGCTGTCCTTGTCGGCCCTGTCCAGCAGACGAGCGTCTTGATGACGCTGGTATTGGCCGTCGTCCTGCTCGGCGAGCGGCTCAACGCCTTGCACCTGGGGGGCATCGCGCTGATCCTGGCTGCCCCCATGCTAGGCGCGCGGGGGCACGGTCCTTTCTCGCTGCGGCGATTCAGGCGGGTGCCAGGCGAGCCCCCGGCGCCTGCCAAGGCGCAGCCTGCGGGCAATGCCTTCCAACCCAAGCTCGGCGAAGGGTATCTGTTCGCCATTCTCTCCGCGCTGGCATATGGGTCCAGCCCCATCCTCGTCCGCCAGGGCATGGTGGAAGGCAGCGGCATGGCCGGCGGACTGGCTGGTGCTGCCGTTGCCTATACCACCGCGACGTTGGCCGTGCTGCTCATCGTCGCTTTCCAGGGCGGCTTGGCACGTTCGGTGACCATGCCGCGTTCGACCCTGGGGTGGTATTCCGTCGCCGGCCTGATGGCGGCGGCATCGCAGATATTCGTCTACATGGCGCTTGCCCTGGCTCCCGCGTCGATCGTGACGCCTATCCAACGCACGTCGCTGGTCATGCGGGTATGGCTGGCGCGCTGGCTCAATCCCGACCTGGAATCTTTCGACGGGCCGGTGCTGCTGGCGACCGTGCTCTCGCTGATCGGTGCGGCGGCGCTGGCGGCCGATCCGGCCTGGTTCGGGATCACGTAACGGGCGGGTAGCCCGCCATCCCTAAGTACTAAGCCATACGCCCGACTTATCCGCGGCGGCGAATGCTTCCATAATCATGACGCGTGAGAACCGCATACGTCCTGACAGGGGAAGCGGTGTTCAGGTTCACCGCTCTGGAAGCGACCCTCCTTGAATCGGTAGACACGGTTGAATCGCTCAACCCTTTCGCTGCTCGTGAGGCGGGTCATTCTGAGTCCGCCCCATTTAGCCCCCCTCGCGGGGGCTTTATTTTGGTTCATCGCAGAATAACGTGGAGCGATCCGAATAGATTTCGTACTCTTGAGGCCGGTTTGAGGCGTTCAGAAGAGGTTGACGATGCTGGATCGC
>NZ_JADGHH010000277.1 GCF_019689535.1 Pigmentiphaga sp. | reverse complement strand
GGACGGCACTTCCCTCGCCCAACCAGCCCGAGCCCCCGACGCCGGAACCTGAACCCGAGCCGCGGCCTGTGCCGCCTCCCCCTCCTCCTCCGCCGCCGAAGCCCGAGCCCCAGGTGGAGCAGGAGAACCCCGACATCGCCATCGAGCAGGAAAAGAAACGCCAGGAAGAGCGCGCGCGCCGCGAGGCCGAAGAGGCCGAGCGCCAGCGGCAGAAGCAGCTAGAAGAAAAACGCCTGGCCGAAAAGCGCGAACAGGAACGGAAGGAAGCTGAACGCCGCGAAGCGGAGCGCAAGGAAGCGGAACGGAAAAAGGCCGAACAATTGGCGGCAGAAAAAGCCGCTGCCGAGAAAGCCGCTGCGGAGAAGAAGGCAGCCGCCGAGAAAGCTGCTGCCGAGAAAAAGGCCGAAGCGGAACGGAAAGCCCAGGCCGAGCGTGATCGCAAACTACGCGAAGCCTTGCGCAACGATGCCGCGCGCGTCGCCGGCCTCGAAGGCGGCCGCGAGGGCGGCACCGCCAACCGCAATCAGGCGGGCGGCGGAGGCGGAGACCCCGGCTACGCCGATCTGGTGCGCGCTTGCATCAAACCCGGAGTCATTTATAGTGCAACTGGCAGTTCTGCCGGCGGGAACCCGACGGCCGTATTCCGGGTCCAGTTGCTACCTACGGGAGAGCAGGCAGGCCCGCCGCGCCTGGTCCGCTCATCCGGCGTGGAAGCTTTCGACCGTGCGGTAGAAAACGGAATTCGGCGCTGCAATCCCTTCCCGCGTCCGTCTTCCGGCCGGTACGAGTCCAACATAGAAGTTCAATATCGGATGTTCGACTGATGACATTTGCAAATACCGCTACCCTTTCCTCGCCGGCCACGCCTGGCAGTGTCCGGCTGCGAGACATCGGCGGCCGGCTCGGACGGCGGCTGATGCAATGCGCCGCCGCGCTGGCCGCGACCGCCTTCGCCCTGGGCTCCCAGCCCGCGCAAGCCCAGCTCACCGTGCAAATCTCAGGCGCCGGCGCCAACCAGTACCCGGTCGCCATCGCCAACTTTGAATCCACCGACCCCCAAGGCCGGGCGATCGCCGAGATCATCCGGGCCGACCTGAACCGCACCGGCCTCTTCCGGCTCATCGACACCGGCGACACGGCGCTGTCCGAATCGGCCATGATCGGCTTTGCCGCCTGGAAAACCCGGGGTGCCGACGCGTTGGCGGTGGGCAGCGTGCAGCGCACCGCCGACGGCCGCTACGATGTCCGCTATCGCCTGCTCGACACTATCAAGGAAGTGCAGATAGACGGCGTCGCGTTCTCCTCCGGCCCCAACGAAATGCGGCGCACGGCCCACCAGATCGCCGACCGCATCTACGAAAAGCTGACGGGCGACCGTGGCATTTTTGCAACACGAATCGCATACGTGCTCAAGCGCGACAACATCTACGAATTGCAGATCGCCGACGCCGACGGCCAGAACGCCCAGACCGCCCTGCGTTCGCGCGAGCCCATCATCTCGCCCACGTGGTCGCCCGACGGCACGCGCCTGGCGTACGTGAGCTTCGAGACCCGCAAGCCTGTGGTCTACGTGCACACCATCGCCACGGGCCAGCGCATCCCGGTCGCGAACTTCAAGGGCAACAACAGCGCCCCGGCTTGGTCCCCGGACGGCAGTCGCCTGGCCGTCGTCCTCACGCGCGACGGCCTCTCGCAGCTCTACATCATGAATGCCGACGGTTCCGGATTGCGGCGTCTGACGCAGTCGCCGGGCATCGACACCGAGCCCGCGTTCACCAACGACGGCCGCGCCATCCTCTTCACGAGCGACCGCGGGGGCAGCCCGCAGATCTACCGCCTCAACCTGGAAAACAACCAGGTCGAGCGCGTGACGTTCAAAGGCGCTTACAATATTTCTCCCCAGTTGTCGCCTGATGGCAAAACCTTGCTGTACGTCACCCGCCGTGCCGGCTTCCAAATCGCTACGCTAGACCTTGCCACCGGTAATGAGCTCATCCTCACCAACGGCGGCAGGGACGAATCGCCCAGCTTCGCACCCAACGGAAAGATGATTCTGTATGCAACATCGCAATCCGGACGCGGTGTGCTAGCTGCGGTTTCGAGTGATGGTCGCGTCACCCAGACACTATCCGTGCTCAACGGGGACGTGCGCGAACCTACCTGGGGACCTTTCCTGAACTGAAACAATCGATTACCTGGAATGGCCATGGTCGCGGCTGTGCATCGTTGTCACTTCTTGCAACGCTGCGGCGCAGGGTCCATGTGACACTTTAGGATCACGTTTCCCATGTGACACTTTAGGATCACGATTCCATCTAGTCATTGTTTGCCACCCTTATCGCCTCGAAACCAAGGAAACACCATGTCTACTCGTGCCTTCAAAATGTTCGTCGTCGCGAGCGTTGTCGCGGTAGTCTCGGCTTGC
The DNA here is from genome assembly GCF_019689535.1 of Pigmentiphaga sp. Lineage (GTDB taxonomy): Bacteria > Pseudomonadota > Gammaproteobacteria > Burkholderiales > Burkholderiaceae_B > Pigmentiphaga. The sequence continues at coordinate 1,105 of NZ_JADGHH010000277.1, read as the reverse complement.
AGCAGTCCCGTCAAGCTCGATGAAAGCAGCAACGTGCCGGTCGAAGACCGCTCCGGCCAAGCCGCCTCGGGCACCAGCTCGAGCGGCGTCGCGCGCGTCGATGCGACCCAGCAAGGGCTCGACCCCATCAACGATCCGAAGCTAGCGCAACGGTCCGTGTACTTCGATTTCGACAGCTACGTGGTCAAGGACCAATATCGCCCGATCATCGAAAACCACGCCCGCTTCCTGACCAACAACCGAGACCGCAAGGTCGTGATCGAAGGCCACACGGACGACGTCGGCAGCAGCGAGTACAACCTCGCGCTGGGCCAGCGCCGTTCCGAAGCCGTCCGCCGTATGATGCTGCTGTTGGGCGTGCGCGACGACCAGGTCGAAGCCATCAGCTTCGGCAAGGAAAAGCCCAAGGCCATCGGCACGGATGAAGCCTCCCGCGCCGAAAACCGTCGCGCCGACATCGTCTACCGTTGATCGCTAAGGACCTGCCTATGACGCTCCGCATTTCCCGCCTCCGACTGCTGGCAGCCGGCGCCTGCATCGGCGCCAGCCTGTCGGGGTTCTCGGCCCACGCGGCCCTGTTCTCCGACGACGAGGCGCGCCAGGCCATCATCGACCTGCGCAGGGAAGTGCGCGAGCGGGCCGATCAACAGGCCCGCAAGCTGGACGAAGAGCTGGCGCAGAGCCAGCGCAGCCAGCTGCAGCTCGCTTCGCAGATCGAGCAACTGCAGCAGGAAATCGCCCGGCTGCGCGGCCAGATAGAAATCCTGACCAAGCAAGTAGCCGATACCCAACAGGCGCAGAAAGACATCTACCTGGATATCGATACGCGCCTGAAGCGCGTCGAGCCGCAAACAGCCTCGATAGACGGACAGGAAACCACCGTCAGCGCCGAGGAAAAGCGCGCCTACGATGCGGCAATCGACATATTCCGCAACGGAAACTACGCCGAAGCCATTCGGGCTCTTTCGGCCTTCGTGCGCCAGTATCCCCAAAGCCCCTATGCTCCCGCAGCCCAGTTCTACATCGGGAGCAGCCATTACGCGCTCAAGGACTATAAGTCCGCCATCGCCCAACAGCAGACGATGGTGAAGAATTACCCCAACAA
>NZ_JADGHH010000057.1 GCF_019689535.1 Pigmentiphaga sp. | reverse complement strand
GTACTGGCGTCGTGCGGCGGCGGGGGGGATGGCGGAAGTGGCGGCTCGATCCCGGGGGCGCTATCCGTTGCGTGCAGCGGCGCACAATGCGGAGCTGCCGATGCCCAGACGTATCGCGGCAGCGGAGTGGGTGTCTGGCGTTACGACAATAGTGCGTCCGGTGCCACCGCTTCGGTGCCTATCGCGTTGGGCGGCGTAAGCGGCCGTACAGTCACGCTGGTCTTTACCAATGTGTCGGACAACGACGTCACCATGCCTGCGATCAGTGCGTCGGTGGTGGAGCCCCCCTCGTCGGCTACCCAGCAGAAGCCGGGCGATGTCATGCGCATGCCTGGCGTCAACGTGATTCCCCCGCACATTCGCGATTACCAACCACCCATCGAGCGGGCCAGCCAGGCCCCGAGGCAGGATAGGGTCGTGGCGGCCGTCAGCGCCGCAGCGGAAGGCGACACGCGAGAATGGCTGGATGCCGACGGCAGGTCTTTCCTGGCCACGCTTGCGCGGCGGTGGGCGGCCACGGACGGCCGCATGCTCAACATTTGGGTCCAGGACGGCGAGCGGGGCGATGCGAAGATCAGCGATGCCCTGCTCGACTCGATGCAGGCCAAGTTCTCCTCGAACCAGAACTCCATCTATCCCATCGTGACCGATCTCGTCGGGGCCCCCTGGGGGGAGACCGTGGGCGGTGGCTTCATCGGCCCGGACCAGGATCTGCACATCGTGCTGGCCAACCTGACGCCGGATCGTGCTCCTTGGGGCCTGGTGGGCTATTTTTTCAGCGCCAACGCCTTCCTCAAGACTTACGAGCCGCTCAGCAACGAAGCCGTCGCGCTATTCCTGGATACCGAAACCCTGTACCTCGGGGGCGCGCTTGGCAGGAACACGGGCTACACCACCTTGGCCCATGAAATGACGCACATGGTCAACTTCTACCAGCGCGCGGCGCGCATCGGCGCACGCCCGGACTATCGTTTCGCCGTGTGGCTGGAAGAAACCTCGGCGCTCATGATGGAAGACCTGCTCGCGGAGCGGGTGATCCCCGGCTTCAATCCCCTGCGCGACAGCGATTTCGCGAACTGGCTACGCCAAAGCCAGAATTGCGACTACATCCGGGCATGGGAGCCGAGCCCGGGCGCGAGTTGCTTCTCCTACCCCATCGCCGCCAATTTCGGAGGATATTTGCTACGGCATTACGGCATCGGGTTTTATCGCGACCTGGTCCGCAGCACCTCTTCGACCGATTCTTTCACGTTGCTGGACCAAGCGATCAAGCGAGCGGGCGGAGCAGGGGTGCGCGCGGCCTTGCGCGATTGGGGGGCAGCGCTCGCCCTGTTGCCGGCCACGTCGCCGAGCGGCTTCGGTTACCCGCGCCGCGAGGAGGATGGGTACGTGCTACCTGCCGTCAATGGTCCTGACTATGCATCGTCGCGCAACCTGCCGGCGCGTGCGCCATCCGTCCTCAAGGCCTCGGGGCATTTCCCCGTCGTGCGGCGGCCTTCGGGCGCGACCTATTCCGAAACGGTTGCGGTGCCGCCTCGATCGGCCCTGACGGTGGTCGTGCAGTAAGTCGCGTGCCCCGGTCAGGGCCGACCCCAGGCCGGGCGTAGGGGGGCTAGGAGGCTGCCCATTCAACGCCCGGCCCGCGGTGCCCGTATCCCGGCCAGCGTCTTGAACGTCACCTCGCGCGCAATGTCCAGGAAATGCTGGATGTAAGGCGTCTCCTGGTCTTCCACCCGCACGCCGGCATAAAGCGTGCGCCATATGCCATCCGGGCCCAGCCGGCAAGCTTGTAGCAGCCCTTGGTCCAGATACTCCGTCAAGGCCCAGTTCGGCAGGGCGGCGACCCCGCGCCCGCTCGCAACGAGCTGGACGATCATGGGCGTGAGCTCCGTCGTCCGCACTTCAGCGGGTTCCATGTCGGCCGGGTCGAGGAAGGCGGTGAAGACGTCGAGCCGGTCTCGCTCCACCGGGTAGGTAATCAGCGTTTGGTCCTGGAGGTGCGCCGGTTCAATGTATTTGTACATCGCCAGGGGGCTGTGGCGCGCGACGGCCAGCACCAGTTCGTAGCGGAACAGCGGGAAGTAATGCACCGCCTCGAGCTTGACCGGGTCCGACGTGATGACGAGGTCCAGGTCGCCCCGGACCAGCGCAGGCAGCGGGGCGAAGGAGAAGGCCGCGGACAGGTCTAGCACGACTTCCGGCCATTGTTCGCGGAAGACGTCCAGCGCCGGCATCAGCCACTGGAAGCAGGAGTGGCACTCAATGGCAAGGTGCAGGCGCCCGGTGCGGCCGGCGGCGAGCTTTCTGAGTTCCCGCTCGGCCGCGCGCATCCTTGGCAGGACGTCGTCGGCCAGCGCCAAGACGCGCAAGCCGGCGGTAGTGAAGCGTAGCGGCCGGGTGCGGCGGTTGAGCAGTTGCGTGCCCAGCCGCTCTTCCAGTTCGCGCAGCTGGTGAGAGAGTGCGGACTGGGTGACGTGCAGGCGTTCAGAGGCCTCAATGAGGCTGCCGCCGTCGCGTATCGCGACGAGGGTTTCCAGGTGACGGATCTCGAGCATGGCGGAAAACTTGAACTAAATTCATATTGTATATGTAGAACTTGATTTTGATTCACGGCATGGCGCCCGCAGAATGTCTGCCTCTTCTTTTTCGGCATAGGGGATCGAGACATCATGGCGACCTTGCACAATCTCGGCTTTCCGCGCATAGGCGCGCGACGCGAGCTCAAGCGCGCGCTGGAAAGCTATTGGGCCGGCCTTATTTCGGCCGACGAGCTCGAGCGCGTGGGCCGCGAGCTGCGTGCCCGCCATTGGGCAGTCCAGGCGCAGGCTGGCATGGATTGGGTGCCCGTGGGCGATTTCGCGTGGTACGACCACGTGCTGGAATGGTCGGCGACCTTGGGGGCGGTGCCTGCGCGCTTTGGCCAGCCAGGGGACGAGCCCGTGGCGCTGGACACCGTGTTTCGCATGGCCCGCGGCCGCGCCCCGGCCGGTGCGCCGGCGGCGGCCTGCGAGATGACCAAGTGGTTCGACACGAATTACCACTACCTTGTGCCGGAACTGCACCCTGGCCAGCGGTTTCGGGTGGCGCGCACGGCGTTGTTCGACCAAGTGCGCGAAGCCCACGCGCTCGGCCATGCCGTCAAGCCAGTCATCCCGGGGCCGTTGACCTGGCTATGGCTGGGCAAGGGAGAGTCCTACGCCGGCGCAGGCGATGCCGCGAAGCTGGCGCTGCTACCCGCGCTGTTGCCTGTCTATGAAGAGGTGCTCGGACGCCTGGCGGCCGAGGGCGTGCAATGGGTGCAAATCGACGAACCCATACTCGTGCTGGACCTTCCTGCGAGCTGGCGCAACGCGTTCGCGGGAGTGTACGGGCGCCTGGCGCGCATGTCGGCGCCCATCCTCCTTGCGACCTACTTCGGAGGGCTGGGGGACAATCTGCCTGCCGCCCTGGATTTGCCCGTGGCCGGGCTGCACGTTGATCTCGTGCGGGCACCCGAGCAGCTGGAGGCGGTCGCGGCCGGCTTGCGGCCCGGCCAGGTGCTGTCGGCCGGAGTCATAGACGGCCGCAACGTCTGGCGGGCGGACCTGGATGCATGGCTCGCACGCCTGTCGCCGGTCGCGACATCCCTGGGCGAACGCTTGTGGTTGGCGCCTTCCTGCTCCCTGCTACACGTGCCGGTGGACCTCGACGAGGAGGACGCGCTCGACGACGAGCTAAAAGGCTGGCTCAGCTTTGCCCACCAGAAACTCGACGAGTTGGCGCTGCTGCGCAAGGCCTTGGGCCCGGGGGGCGCCGCCGAATCGCCGGTCGCCGAAGCGCTGGCGAGGCAGCGCTGCGCCCTTGAGGCGCGCGCCCGTTCGCGCCGCATTCACGACCCGCGAGTTTGGGAGGCCGTGGCGGCGTCCCGCGAGCTGAGCCTCCGGCGCCCACCTTTCGGAGAGAGGATTGCGTTGCAGCGGGCGCGGCTGCGCTTGCCCTGCTTTCCCACCACCACGATCGGCTCTTTTCCCCAGACGCCGGAGATCCGGGGCCTGCGGCGCGCTTGGCGCGACGGTTCGCTCAGCGACGCCGCGTACGAGAAGGCGCTGCGGCAGGCCATCGCGGACTGCATCGCCTTCCAGGAGCGCATCGGGCTGGACGTCCTGGTGCATGGCGAGTTCGAGCGCAATGACATGGTGGAGTACTTCGGCGAACTGATGGCCGGCTTCGCCTTTACCCGGAACGGATGGGTACAGAGCTATGGGTCGCGCTGCGTGAAGCCCCCCATTCTCTACGGAGACGTCTCGCGCCCGGCGCCGATGACCGTCGGCTGGACCACGTATGCGCAGTCGCTCACCGACAAGCCGGTCAAGGCGATGCTCACGGGACCCGTCACCCTGTTGCAGTGGTCTTTCGTGCGCGACGACCAGCCGCGCAGCGAGACTTGCCGCCAGCTGGCGCTGGCGCTGCGCGAAGAGGTGCTGGATCTGGAGGCAGCCGGCATTCGGATCATCCAGATCGACGAACCCGCATTCCGCGAAGGGCTACCCCTGCGTCGTTCGCAATGGCCAGGGTACCTGCGGTGGGCGGTAGACTGCTTCCGGCTCGCCGCCGCGGGCGTCCGGGACGATACGCAGATTCACACGCACATGTGTTATTCGGAGTTCAATGACATCATCGAAGCCATTGCCGAGATGGATGCGGATGTGATCACGATCGAAACCTCGCGCTCGAACATGGAGCTGCTTGCGGCCTTCGAGGATTACCGCTATCCCAACGACATCGGCCCTGGCGTCTATGACATCCATTCCCCGAACGTGCCGGACGTCGAATGGATGGTCGGGCTCATGCGCAAGGCCCGGGCGCGGTTGCCCCCGGAGCGTCTGTGGGTGAATCCGGACTGCGGCTTGAAGACGCGGGGCTGGCCCGAGACCGAGGCTGCGCTCAGCAAAATGGTGGAGGCGGCACATCGGCTGCGCGGCGAGGCGGCGTAAGGCCGCTGCCGGCAGCGCAAAAACGCGATACAACCTGGACCGCAGGTTCCGGGCAACCCCGGGAGCGGCCGGCATGGCCGCCTGGGTTATACTCTCCGGGTTTTATCGCCTGCCCATTGCTTCCACGCTGCGCCCGTTTGCCAGCGCCTGATGCAATCGGGCGTCCTTTAGCGCATGTCCGTAACCGCAGACCGCCTCGCTATGCGAACGCCCACGGCCTCGCTCGTCCCGAGCGCGGGTGCGTGGGCATTTGTCCATCCGGCCGTGGCCACGAAGGCGCTATCTCCATCCGTAGCCAGGCGCATGACTCCTCATGGCGCTGGTCATCTTCAACCGAACATTCAACGTCTCCCCGACAGCGAAGGCTCCGCATGAAAATCCACGAGTATCAGGGCAAAGAGCTTCTGAAGAAATTTGGCGTCACCGTTCCGCGCGGCATCCCCGCGTTTTCGGTAGACGAGGCCGTCAAGGCCGCTGAACAACTGGGCGGTCCGGTTTGGGTCGTAAAAGCCCAGATCCACGCGGGCGGCCGCGGCAAGGGCGGTGGCGTCAAGCTTGCGCGATCCATCGAGGAAGTGCGTACGCTGGCCAGCCAGATCCTGGGCATGCAGTTGGTCACGCACCAAACCGGCCCCGAGGGCCAGAAAGTGCGCCGCCTGCTGATCGAGGAAGGCGCCGACATCAAGAAGGAGCTGTACGTCGGCATCGTCACCGACCGCAGCTCGCAGCGCGTTTGCGTGATGGCTTCCAGCGAAGGCGGCATGGAGATCGAAGAGGTCGCCCACGCCACCCCCGAGAAAATCCTCAAGGTGTTCGTCGACCCGGCAACCGGCTTGACCACCGAGGAAGCTTCGCAGCTGGCCCGTGGCATCGGCGTTCCCGAGGCTTCGGTTGCCGACGCGGCCGAGCAGATCCAGAAGCTGTACACCTGCTACGTCGAAACCGACGCCGACCTGGCGGAAATCAACCCCCTGATCGTCACCGGCGCGGGCAAGATCGTCGCGTTGGACGCCAAGTTCAACTTCGACTCGAACGCCCTGTTCCGCCATCCCGAAATCGTGGCATACCGCGACACGGATGAGGAAGATCCGGCCGAGATCGAGGCCAGCAAGTTCGGCCTGGCATACATCCAGCTCGACGGTAACATCGGCTGCCTCGTCAACGGCGCCGGCCTGGCCATGGCCACCATGGACACCATCAAGCTGTTCGGCGGCGAGCCGGCCAACTTCCTCGACGTCGGTGGTGGCGCCACGGCCGAGAAGGTGACCGAGGCCTTCAAGATCATGTTGAAGAACCCCGGCCTGAAAGCCATCCTGGTCAACATCTTTGGCGGCATCATGCGCTGCGACGTCATCGCCGAAGGCGTGATCGCCGCGTGCAAGGCCGTCAGCCTGAGCGTACCGCTGGTGGTGCGCATGAAGGGCACCAACGAAGAGCTCGGCAAGAAAATGCTCGCCGACTCCGGCCTGCCCATCATCAGCGCCGACACGATGGCCGAAGCCGCCACCGCCGTCGTGGCCGCTGCCAAGAAGTAATCGTTGCGCTCAGCAAAGGATATTAAGGACTCGAAATGTCGATTCTGATCAACAAAGATACCAAGGTCATCACGCAGGGGATCACCGGCAAGACCGGTCAATTCCACACCCGCATGTGCCGCGAGTACGCCAACGGCAAGAACTGCTTCGTGGCCGGCGTGAATCCCAAGAAGGCCGGCGAAGACTTCGAAGGCGTGCCCATCTACGCCAGCGTGGCCGAGGCCAAGGCTGCCACCGGCGCCACCGTGTCGGTCATCTACGTGCCGCCCGCGGGCGCTGCCGCCGCGATCTGGGAAGCCGTCGAGGCCGACCTGGACCTCGTGATCTGCATCACGGAAGGCATCCCCGTGCGCGACATGCTGGAAGTGCGCAATCGCATGCGTGCTCAGAACAAGCGCACGCTGCTGCTCGGACCCAACTGCCCGGGCCTCATCACGCCCGACGAAATCAAGATCGGGATCATGCCCGGCCACATCCACCGCAAGGGCCGCATCGGCATCGTCAGCCGTTCGGGCACCCTCACGTACGAAGCCGTGGCGCAGGTCACCGAGCTGGGCTTGGGCCAGTCGAGCGCGGTGGGCATCGGCGGCGACCCGATCAACGGCCTCAAGCACATCGACGTGCTGAAGATGTTCAATGACGATCCCGACACCGACGCCGTCATCATGATCGGCGAAATCGGCGGTCCGGACGAAGTCAATGCCGCGCAGTGGGCCAAGGACAACATGAAGAAGCCCATCGTCGGCTTCATCGCGGGCGTCACCGCACCTCCCGGAAAGCGCATGGGTCATGCCGGCGCGCTGATCTCTGGCGGCGCCGACACGGCGCAGGCCAAGCTCGAGATCATGGAAGCCTGCGGCATCAAGACCACCAAGAACCCGTCTGAAATGGGTAAGTTGCTCAAATCCGTGTTGTAAAAAACCAAGCCTAAACGGGCGCGGCGCAATTTGCCGCGCCCGTCGGCGTTTAAGGAGAACGGCGTGGAATTTGGTTCAGTGGCCTTCTTTCTGGCTCTCATTCAAATCATCTGGGTGAACATCCTGTTGTCGGGGGACAACGCGGTGGTCATCGCGCTGGCGGCGCGTTCGCTGCCGGCCCATCAACAAAAGAAAGCAATCGTGATCGGCTCTGCGGCCGCCATCGTGATGCGTATCATCCTGACGCTGGTTGCGGCCCAGTTGCTGCAACTGCCCTGGTTGAAACTGATCGGCTCGCTGCTGTTGCTGTACATCGGTGTTTCGCTGTTGCTGCCGGAAGGTGAAGAGGACGAAGGCAAGCTGGCCAAGGACGGCCTGATGGCCGCCATCCGCACCATTCTCATTGCGGACCTGGTCATGAGCCTGGACAACGTGATCGCCGTCGCGGCCGCGGCCATGGGCAACACGGTGCTGCTGGTGCTGGGCCTGGCCATCAGCATTCCGCTGGTGATCTTCGGCAGTGCGCTGTTGCTCAAGGTGATCGAGCGCTTCCCGCTCATCGTCTGGCTGGGCGCAGCCCTGCTCGGATTCATCGCGGGCGAATTGTTCGTCAACGATCCCGCGGTTCATGCCGACGCGATCGAGGCTTCCATGGGGCTCAGCCATCATGGGGCGGAGATTTCGGCCGGCCTGATCGGTGCTCTCATCGTGCTGATCGTGGGCAAGGTGCTGATGTCTCGCCGCCGCTCGAGCGACCAGACCGTCTGACGGACGGGCGGTCTTACGTTATTGTGGTAGTGTGCCGGTCTGGCCAGGATGCCGGGCCGGTTTCCCCCCGAAGGGCTTTCTTTGCATGCGGGTGCAGCGAAGGTTCTCGGAAGGCGCAGGAATACTAAAAAATGGGTGAGTGGATCTTTCCGGGGGGAAAGACCCACTCGTCCGGGTCTGTTTTAGGGAGCTACACGTGCTTGAATTTCTCCAGACGCTCAGCTGGGCTGCGGTACTGCAAATCATTTTCATCGATATTCTGCTGGGTGGAGACAACGCCGTTGTCATCGCCATGGCTTGCCGCAACCTGCCGCCGAAGCGGCGTATGCAAGGCATTCTTTGGGGCACGGCGGGCGCTATCGTTCTACGGGTGGTGCTGATCGCATTCGCGGTCACGATGCTGCAGATTCCGTTCCTGAAAGTCGTCGGTGGGCTACTGCTGTTCTGGATCGGCATCAAGCTGCTCGTGCCCGAAGATGAGGGGCACGGCAACATCGAGGGCGGCGCGACGCTGCTGGGCGCGGTCAAGACCATCATCGTGGCCGATTTCGTCATGAGCCTGGACAACGTGATCGCCATCGCCGGCGCCGCCCAGCGTGCGGACGAGGCACACCAGCTTGGCCTGGTCATCTTCGGCCTGCTGGTGAGCGTGCCCATCATCATCTGGGGCAGCACGCTGGTCCTGAAGCTGATCGACCGCTTCCCCATCGTGGTCACGTTCGGCGGGGCGCTCCTGGGGTGGATCGCCGGCGGCATGTTGGTGACCGACGTCGCGGTGCAGAACAACCTCATCCAGCCATCGTCGCTCGCACAGTACAACACTCAGATCACCTACGCTGCCGAAATCGTGGGTGCGCTGATCGTCGTGGCCGTGGGCACGTGGCTGGCACGGCGCAAGAAGACCGAGGCTGTCGAGCAAGCCTGATCGCAGTCTGCGGCACCTGGCGTGCCGCTTCGCCGACGACGCCCTGCCTGGCAGGGCGTCGTCATTTGTAGGGTATGAATCCAAGTTGCATCGCCCACAGGCGGTGCCAGAGGTGGTTATGCACGGAAGAGAAAAGGGATTGACGCTGATGCAGTTGCTCGTGCTGATCGGCGTGGCGGGGGTCGCGATTGCGGTGGCGGTGCATTACCTGCGCTGATCCCTCCTGGGGCCAGCGCAGGCGATTCGCCGTCACCCGCTATTGCGCAGGCCGGCGGCAATTCCATTGATGGTCAGGTGAATGCCGTTCTGGGTCCTGCCTGCCGACTCGCTTTTGGCGCGTCCCCGCCTGGCGCGTTCGGCGCGATAGCGACGCAGCAGCTCGATCTGCACGTGATTGAGCGGATCGATGTAGGCGATGCGGTCGCGTATCGAGCGCGCGAGGGAGGGATTGTCCGCGAGGAGCTGGCGGCGGCCGGTGATGAGCTTGAGGGCGCTCATCGTCCGTTTCCATTCGTCGCTAATGGTGCTGAAAATCCGCTTGCGCAGCGCCGCGTTCGGCACCAGTTGCGCGTACCGGGAAGCGATGACCAAGTCCGTCTTGGCCAGCACCATTTCCATGTTCGAGAGCAGCGTGCGGAAGAATGGCCATTCGCTGGCCATGGCCTGCAAGTGCTGCACGCGCGCGCGGCGGGTTCCTTCTCCGTGGCGCAGATATTCCTCGATGGCCGAACCCATGCCGTACCATCCCGGGAGCAGCAGACGGCATTGTCCCCACGAGAATCCCCAGGGAATGGCACGCAGGTCTTCGATGCGGTTCGTGGCCTTGCGCGAGGCAGGGCGCGAGCCGATGTTGAGCTCTGCGATCTCGAAGATGGGCGTGGACGCAAAGAAGTAATCGGCGAATCCCGGCGTTTCGTACACCAGTGCGCGGTACGCCGCCATCGCGGTTTTCGACAGGCGATCCATGGTCGTACCATACGTGGCGAATAGCGCATCCTCGGCCGAGGCGCTTTCCGTGCTGTCGGCCAGGCTGGCCTCGAGCGTTGCGGCCGTCAGCAGCTCCAGGTGCCAGCGGCCGATGTCGGCGTCTTTGTATTTGCTCTGAATGACTTCGCCTTGCTCGGTGAGGCGTATTTGCCCCGCCACGGTGCCGGGCGGCTGCGCCAGGATCGCGTCGTAGCTGGAGCCGCCACCGCGGCCCACGGTGCCGCCGCGGCCGTGGAATAACCTGAGCCGTACCTTGCGCGCCGCGAACACTTCGACCAACGCACGCTCGGCCTGATAGAGCGACCAGTTCGAGGTGAGGTAGCCGCCGTCCTTGTTGCTGTCGGAATATCCCAGCATGACCTCCTGAACGCCGCGCTGGGCGCGCTTCACGCGGGCCCGGACTTCCGGCAGGTCCAGGAACTGCGCCATGATGCGGGGCCCCTCTGCGAGGTCGGGAATGGTCTCGAACAGGGGCACGACCATCAAGCCCTCGCCTTCCGCCGGGGGGCGATCCCGGTTGCCTCCGCTTCCGGGGGCGATGAGCCCGGTTTCTTGTTGCAGGAGGAGCACCTCCAGCAGGTCGCTCACGGATTCGGCATGGGAAACGATGGCGTGGAGCACCGCTTGTGTGCCGAAGCGCTCGCGAGCTTGCGCAGCGGCGCGGAAGATCTCCAGCTCGCGCGTCGTTTCTTCGCTGTACGAGATCCAGGGGGAAACCAGCGGGCGGGGCTGGGCGAGCTCTCGTCGTAGGAGCGCAATGCGCGCCGCTTCGTCCAGGGCCGCGTAGTCGGCTTCCACGCCCGCGCGTGCCAGGAGTTCGGCCACCGTGCGTTCGTGTACGTCGGAACTTTGGCGCAGATCGAGGGTGGCCAGGTGGAAACCGAACACTTCCACGGCTTGCCGTAGCCCAGCCAGGCGTAGCCGGGCGACGGGAGAAGCATGGTGTTCGTCGAGCGACTCCGCGAGAATGGCGAGGTCGGCAGCGAATTCGCTGGGGCGCGCGTAGGGCGGGGCCGGCTGGGCTTCCCGCCGGGCGAGCTCGCGACCGGTCAAGGCGCGCGCCGTGGCGGCCAGGCGAGCATAAACGCCGATCAAGGCGCGCCGGTAGGGTTCGTCGCGGCGATGCTCGGAAACGTCGCCTCCCTGTTCGGCCAGCGCCAGCAAGGCACCGGTGGCCGGGGTCAGCAGCGAGCTCATGGAGAGCTCGGCGCCCAGGGCGTGCGTTTCGTCGAGGTAATACTCGAAAACCGTTGCGCTTTGGCGCAGTAGCGCCAAGTTCAAGGTCTCTGCGCAGACGTTCGGGTTGCCGTCGCGGTCGCCTCCTATCCAGCTGCCCATGCGCAGGAAGGCCTTGAACGGATCGGGCAGGGGGCCGAACGGATCGCCCGGTTCTCGGCCCAAGAGGCGCGATAAATGCGCGTAGAGTTGAGGGATGACCGGCAGGAAGGTGCTGCGGTAGTACGACAGCGCGTTCTCGATCTCGTCGGCGACGGTGAGACGGGAGTTGCGCAGCATGCGCGTCTGCCACAAGGTCGCGATGCGGCCCAGCAACGCCAGCGTCTGCTCGAACGCTTCCTCCGTCGAATGCGGCAGGTCCCGGCCCTGCAGTAGGTGGGCGATTTCCTTGTGCACGTCCAACGTGCTCTTGCGCTGCACTTCCGTCGGGTGTGCGGTCAGCACCGGCGAGATTAGTGCGTCGTCCAGGAGTTGGCGCATCCGTGCCTGGCTGACCCCGGCCGCCCGCAGGCGTGTCACGGCGTCCTGCAGGCTGCCGCGCGCAGGTGCATCCTGCCGCAGGAGGCGGGCGCGCCGGCGGCGGTTCTGGTCGCGGTCTTCCGCGATATTGGCCAGGTGCAGGTAGTAGGTGAAGGCGCGCACCACGGAATTGGCTTCATCGGGCGTGAGCTGCTTGAGGCGCCTTTCCAGCGCACGGCCATCGCTGGCGTTGCCGTCGCGCCGGAACCGCACGGCCATGCGGCGTACGGTTTCTATGGTGTCGAATACGCCGGCGCCTTCGCTGGCGCGGATGACGTCGCCTAGGAGCCGGCCAAGTAGTCGAATGTCGTTGCGTAGAGGAAGATCGGGGTCGTGAGGCGAGGAAGTCATGTCGCGTCGAGCTTGTGTCGTCGTTGGCATGGGTGGCTGCATGGGCTGGGTGAGGCGCGACGGCAAGCATGCCACGAAAAGCGGCGCCGCATCGAATACTTCTATAATTTCCCCGGCATGGCCGCATGCGCAAACGCCCGTCCCCACCTAGCAGAGACTTCCCTTTGAATACCGATCGCTTGATCATCGCCACGCGCGAAAGCCAGTTGGCCCTGTGGCAGGCCCAGCACGTCCAGGAGAAGCTGCGCGCGCTGTATCCCCAATGCCGCGTCGAGCTGCTCGGGATGACGACGCGCGGCGACCGCATTCTCGACCGTACGCTGTCCAAGGTCGGCGGCAAGGGCTTGTTCGTCAAGGAGCTGGAAACGGCGCTGCTGGACGGGCGTGCCGACCTCGCCGTGCACTCGCTCAAGGACGTGCCGGTGGATCTGGCTTCCGAGTTTGCGCTCTGCGCCGTCATGGAGCGCGAAGATCCGCGCGATGCGCTGGTGTCGCCGCGCTATGGCAGCTTGGCCGAGATGCCTCCGGGTGCGGTGGTGGGCACGTCCAGCCTGCGACGCGAGGCGCAAGTGCGGGCGCGCTATCCGGAGCTCCAGGTCAAGCCCTTGCGCGGTAATCTGCAGACTCGCCTGGCGAAGCTGGATCGCGGCGAATACGACGCCATCGTCCTGGCGGCCGCGGGGCTGCGGCGCCTCGGGCTGGGCGATCGCATCCGCATGCTGCTGTCGCCGGACGACAGCCTGCCTGCCGCCGGACAGGGCGCGCTGGGCATAGAAATCCGCGCCGACCGGGAGGACCTGCGCGCCTTGCTGGCACCTCTCACCCACGCGCCGACCATGGCGCAGGCACTCGCCGAGCGCGCCGTGTCGCGACGGCTGGGGGGATCGTGCCAAGTGCCCCTCGCTGCGCACGCCGAAACGCAAGCAGACGTCCTGCGGCTGCGCGCGATGGTGGCCATGCCTGACGGCACCCGTTTGGTGCGCGCCGAACGGGTCGGTCCCGTTTCACAGGCGGAAGCCTTGGGCCTGGAAGTGGCCGACGATCTCTTGCGGGCCGGAGCGGCCGAACTGCTCGCTGCTTTAGGCTGATCCATGTTTTCGTTGCCCAGTGCGCCGACTGTCGTCCTGACGCGCCCCGAAGGCCAAAACGAAAGTTTGGCGAGGACGCTGGCGGCGCGTGGCTGGCTGGTGCTGGATGCGCCGGCGCTGCGCCTGACGCCGCGGGAAGGCCCAGCACCCGACCCAGCGGATTTCGGGCTCGTCGTATTCGTCAGCGGCAACGCGGTCCGCTTCTTCCTGGACAAATGGCTGGCATCGGCCGGCCCCGCTTGGTCTTGGCCGCGGCACGTCGCGGCAGCGGTGGTCGGCCCGTCCAGTGGCCGGGCCTTGCGTGCCCATCCTGCATTCGGCGCGGCGCCGCGGGTCATCCAGCCGGCCGACGATAGCCCGCAGTTCGATTCCGAGGCGCTGTGGCAAGTGCTGGCCGCCGACCCTTTGCCCGCCAGGGCGTTGATCGTGCGCGGTGGCCGCGAGGGCGGGCAGGGCAGCGGTCGCGAATGGCTGGCGGAGCGCTTGCGCGAGGCTGGCGTCGTGCTCACTGTCTATGCGGCCTATTGCCGGCAGCCGCACGTCTGGTCGCCGGAACTGCTCGCGGCGCTACGGGCGCTGGCCCGGCAGGGGCGGCCCGTGACCTGGCTGCTGACCAGTGCCGAAGGGGTGGATGCCGTGCGTGCGCAATTGAGCGAGCATGGCCTGCTCGACTGGTGGGCGGATTGTCGCCTGATAGCAACCCATCCGCGCATCGCCCGGCATCTAATAGCAGTGCTCGGCCAAGCCAGGCCGGAGCGCGGCGAACCGCCAATGTTACAAACTTGCGCGCCCAGGGATGAGGCCATCCTGGCCGCGATAGAATCGGTGTCATGACTGCATCCGAGAACGCTCCTCCCGCTTCCCAGGGTTCCGCGCCCCACGAATCCCGTCCGGCAGCCGAGCGCGCCAACCGCCTCCCGAAGGGGCGCTCCCACCGTTCCTTCCCTTGGCTCGGCACGGTGCTGGCTTTCGCACTGATCGTGATCGTGGTGCTCGCGGCCGCATTGTGGCGCCAGCAGCAGCTGGTCGATGCCATCGGCCGCGAATCTGCCCGCCGCTTCAACGAAATCGATTCCTTCGCCCGGGAGGCGCAAGCACGCGCGCGCCAAGCGCTGTCCGTGGCACAGGGGACGAACGACCGGCTTGCCGTGCTCGAGTCCAAGGTCTTGGAGTCCCAGAGCCAGCAGGCTGCGCTCGAGCAGCTCTACCAGGAACTGTCGCGTGGCGAAGATGAGTGGATCCTGATCGAAGTCGAGCAGGCGCTTTCCATCGCCGCACAGCAGCTCCAGCTGGCAGGCAATGTGCAGAATTCCATCGCCGCGCTGCAAGTGGCCGACGCCCGGCTGGCGCGCGCCGATCGTCCCCAGTTCGCGGCGGTGCGCCGGGCCATCGCGCAGGACCTGGAGCGCCTGCGCGGCCTGCCGTCCATCGACGTCGCAGGCTTGGTGGTCAAGCTCGACCAGCTGATCGCCTTGCTCGACCGCCTGCCGCTGCTCTCGACGGTGCAGCCTGCCGAACCAGATTCCGCCCAAGCTCGACCTGCCGAGCCTGCCGAGCCGCAGCCTGCCGTGGAAGATGAGCGTTGGTGGAAACCGGCTTTCGCCTGGTGGGCGTCGCTGCGCGACAGTTTCATGCACGACCTGCGCGACCTGATCCGCATCCGTCGCATCGACAAGCCCGAAGCGCTGCTGGTTTCGCCCGAGCAAGGCGCCATCGTGCGCGAGAATCTCAAGCTGCGCCTGCTCAACGCCCGGCTCGCCCTGCTGTCGCGGCAGGAGCAGGCGTGGCGTGCCGACCTGGATGCGGTCTCGCAGGCGCTGCAGGCTTATTTCGACCCTGCCGCTCCGGCGACGCGGAACGCGATGGCGCTGCTCAAGCAGATACGCGACACCGACATCACCATCGAACTCCCCACCCTCAACGATAGCCTTGCGGCGGTGCGGTCGGTGTTGCCGCGCAGCGGGGCGCAGGGCGCGCAGAGGTAGACATGCGCACCTGGTTCTGGACACTGCTGTTGCTGGTTGCCGCCGTGGGCGTCGCGGTGGGGCTGCGCTATCACTCGGGCAACGTCGCGCTGCTCTTGCCTCCTTACCGCGTGGAGCTGTCGGCCAGCTTGGCTGCGTTGATCCTGGTCGTCTTGTTTGTGGTGCTGTACGGCGCGTTGCGGGCCATAGCGTGGACATTGCAATTGCCCGTCCGGGTGCGCCGCTGGCGCGAGCGTCGCGCGCTTGCCCAGCAGCAGGAGCTGCTTGAGCGGGGCTGGATCAACCTGCTGGAAGGGCGCTACGCAAAGGCCGAGTCCGACATGAGCCGCGTGGCTGGCCAGACCGATGTTCCTTCCCGCAGGGTGCTGTCCAGCCTCTCTGCGGCCCGCGCGGCACACGCCATGCAAGAATTCGAACGGCGCGATGCGCTGATCGCGCAGGCGCGCGAGGCGGCCGGGAACGACGCATCCCTGACGCCGGCAGTGACCATCGTCGAGGCCGAGATGTTGCTCGACCAACAGCGGCCGGAAGAGGCATTGGCCTTGCTGTCGCAGCTCCATGAAAACGGGCCGCGCCATTTGCATACGCTCAGGCTGACGCTGCGTGCGCATCGCGACCTGGGGCATTGGGGTGAGGTGCTCAAGCTGGCGCGCAACTTGTCCAAGCGCAACGCGCTGCATCCCGTCGCAGGCAGCCGCATGATCGCCCAGGCGGCAGCCGAGCTGCTGCGTTCCGCCAATGACCCTGGCGCCCGGCGTGCCATCTGGAAAGACTTGAAAGACGATGAGCGCGTGCTGCCGGAGGTGGCCCTGGCGGGTGCCGCCGTGTTCGAGGCGGACGGCGACGAGCTGCGCACGCGCACAATTCTCGAAAATGCGCTCGACGCGCAATTGACGCCGGAGCTCTTGCGGGCTTATGCGCGCTGCAGCCCAGACCAGATCCAGCCGCGGCTGGAAAAAGCGGAGGGCTGGCTGCGCGAGTCTCCGAACGATCCCGACTTGTTGCAGGCGCTCGGCACGCTTTGCCTGTGCGGCCGCCTGTGGGGGCCGGCCCAACGTTATCTCGAGCGCAGCCTGGGCGAGCGTGACGACCCGCGCACTCACGCCTTGCTGGCGAGCCTGTACGATCGTACCGATCGCGCTGCGGAAGCCGTGCGTCATTGGCGGCTAGCGACCGAGGGCATGATAGGCGTGCCCGTGCTCAAGGCCGACGACGCGGTGCTGTTCGGGCCGACCTCGGCGAGCCCGCAATTCGAAAGCGAAGAGGCCGTCGCGCCCGATCGCGCCGCCGGACTGTGATCCGGCGTCCAACCCTCCATGCTGGCTGCTCGCGGCCGGTCCGATTTTTTTGTCCTACGTTTTAGTCTGTTATGAATCTCGATCGAGTCGGTCCCGGCAAGAAGGCGCCGGAAGAATTCAACGTCATCATTGAGATCCCGATGAACGCGGATCCGATCAAGTACGAAATCGACAAAGAGACCGGCGCGCTCTTCGTCGACCGTTTCATGATGACGGCCATGCACTATCCGTGCAATTACGGCTATGTGCCGCAAACGCTGTCCGACGACGGCGATCCCGTCGACGTGCTGGTCATCACGCCGCATCCCGTCGCAGTGGGCGCCGTCGTGCGGTGCCGGCCCATCGGGATACTCAACATGGACGACGAGGCGGGTGGCGATGCGAAACTGCTGGCCGTGCCGGTGGACAAGATCCTGCCGATCTATCGGGACTGGCAGAAACCTGAAGATCTCCCCCCCGAGTACCTGCTGCGCATCCAGCACTTCTTCGAGCATTACAAGGACTTGGAGAAGGGCAAGTGGGTCAAGGTCAAGGGCTGGGACGGCCCCGATGCCGCCCGCCAAGAGATCTCGCAGGGCATCACCCGTCACCAGCAAGCCGGCAAGTAAAGGCCGTCGCGCCGGTGCGAAGCGCCGAGGTGGCAGGCTTCGCGCCCATCCCGACGCACTCCCGCGAACCCGCTCGATGGGTGCGCGGGAGTTTTTTTATGCTTGGATGGCCGGAGCGTGGGGAAGGGTAAAGCGCAGGGTCGCGCCTTTGCCGGGCTCGCCGTGCGCGACGATGCGTCCGCCGTGGCGTTCGATGATGCGCCGGCAGTGGGCCAGCCCGACGCCGGTGCCGTCGAAGTCCCGGTTCGAATGGAGGCGGTTGAACATGGTGAAGAGTTTGCCCGCGTGCCGCATGTCGAAACCGGCGCCGTTGTCGCGTATGTTGATCGCGGTCGCTTGGTCGTATACGTCGGCCCAGATCTCGATGAGCGGATCGGGGGTGTAACGGGTGAACTTGATCGCGTTGTCGATCAGGTTCACCAGGACCAGGCGGATGAGATTGGGATCAGCGAAAACCCGCGGTAGCTCGTCGATACGCCAGGTGATCGAGCGGTCGCCGAGGTTCGCGCTCAATTCTGCGCGGATTTCTTCCACCATGGGGCCCAGCGGCCAGAGGGAAGGCACGATGCCCGCGCGCCCGAGCCGGGAGAGCTCGAGCAATGCGTCGATGGTGCGGTTCATGCGCTCGGCCGTGGTCAACAGGGCGGACAGCATGGGCTTGAGGTCGCTGCCAGGCTTGTCCGTCTTGCGTAGCATGATGTCGGCCGCCGACATGATTTGGCGCGCAGGGGCGCGCAAATCGTGGCTGACCGAACTGGTGAAGGCTTCTAGTTCTGCGGTGCGCTCGGCCACCCGCAATTCCAGGGTTTCATTCAGCTGGCGTATCTTGTTTTCGTGCATGCGGCGCTCGGTTACGTCGACGCAGAACAATTCCACGCGCTGTTTACCGTCGCGGGTGACGCTGATCGCGGCCAGCTCGATGTCCCGCTTCTGGCCGTCGAGCGCGACGAGCCGGTACGGCTTGAACTCGGCAAAACCTGGAGCCTGGGAGAGATCGTTGATGCGGCGGCGTACTTTTTCGCGGTCTTTCTCGATGATGAAATCGGAGAAAGACCGCCCGATGACGCGGCCCGGCCAGTCGGCCGAGAGCATCATCTGCGCGGCAGGATTGGCATAGATCAACAGGCCGTCGACATGGCTGAGAATGCCGATGGGCGCATGCTCGATCACGGCCTTGTACATCGATTCCCGTTCGACGAGTCCGTGTTGTGCCCGCACGGTGTCCGTCACGTCGACCAGCATCATCAGCGTCGCTTTCGCCGTTCCCTCTTCGCCCTGGTGAGGCGAGAGGAAGACGTCGAATTCGCGTTGTACGTTGTCAGGCGTCGTGAAGGGCAGCCGGAAATTCACCGCGTCGCCGCGCGAGGCCCGCTCGAGTGGGGCGGCGAAAAGCGACGCGGCGCGGCGGGGCCAAAGCTCCCGGACCGTCCGGCCCAACACGATGGCGGAGGATTTGTCCAGTAGCCTGAGGTAAGGAGCGTTGGCGTAGGTGAGGATGCCATCCTCGTCAGCGATCGCGATCGGGTGCGGCAAGGCGTCGAGCAAAGGCTCTAGGCGCGCTGCCGGTTGGCGCGGCGCGGCCCGTGCGGCGTGGCCCGCTGCTTCGACGATGGCGGCTTGCAGGGCGGGCAGGCACAAGTGGACGATGGCGACCGACAGCAGGGCAGTGATGGCGAACAGTGGGGCCGGCGGTATGTCGGGCATGCGCCAGACGAGCGGCACCGGGCCCATGATCGCGCGCCAAAAGTCGAGCAGCGACGTGAATACTACGCATGCCACGACCAGCAAGGCCGACTCGCGCAGCGGAAGGATGATGGCGCCGACCACGAGTGTCGCGATCAGCGGCAAGGCGATCGGCCAACGCAGGCCGCCGGTGACGGCGCAGGCCAGGAGCGCAAGGATCGAGAACGAATAGACGAGGCGGCGTCCGCGCAGGCGGGGCCGAGCCATGCGCGACGCGGGGGCGGCATCGCGCGCATCGTTCCCATGCAGGCTCGCTCGGTCGGCGGACATCGGGGCTGACGCTATCAACTGAAATAAAAAGTTACGTTTTTACGTTGAGCGCGCCATTGTACCCGCGTTGGGCAAAGACGAAAAATCCTGGGGCGGGCTTAGCCGGCAGCCGTTTCCGAGG
>NZ_JADGHH010000276.1 GCF_019689535.1 Pigmentiphaga sp. | reverse complement strand
CTCCTGCAGGATAGAAAGGATATTTCTATCTTTTTTGTCCATTGGAAATTCACAACCATTCTAGATCCTGGTAGAGAAATAATTTTCTCTTTTTTCGGGGAAACCAGCTAGATTAAGAAAAAAATTTAATGCCCTTCGCACCTACACTTTTTATGCTGGCGCGGCGACGAGCCGCGCTGCGACGAGGCGGAGCGCCAAGCCGTCCTCCGCCCATTTGCAAACAAGGACAGCAGCAGCAATGAACGAAAAGACCAAACTGGTCACAGCAGGCAGACACCCCGAGCGTTTCGCCGGACTCGTCAACACCCCCATCTTCCGTGGCTCGACGATCCTGCACGGATCGATGGCCGAGTGGGAAGACAAGAAAAAGCGGCGCGCGGCCGACGAACCCGGCGCCACGACCTACGGCCGCTTCGGCACGCCGACGCACCACGCGCTAGAAGAGGCCGTAGCCGAACTGGAAGGAGGGTACCGCTCGCAGGTCTTCCCGTCGGGGCTTGCCGCCTGCACGACGGCGCTGATGTCCCTGCTGTCCGCCGGCGATCATGTACTGCTGACCGACAGCGCCTATTCGCCCACCCGCGGCTTCCTGACGCGCGTGCTGGGCCGTTTCGGCGTCGAGACCACGATTTACGACCCCACCGCCGGGGCCGGGATCGAGGCCCAGATGCGCCCGAATACGCGCGTGGTGTATGTGGAGTCCCCAGGCTCCGAGACCTTCGAAGTACAGGACATCCCCGCCATCGCGGCCGTCGCCCACCGCCATGGCGCCAAAGTGGTCATGGACAATACCTGGGGCACCCCCCTGTTCTTCAAGCCCTTCGAACACGGCGTGGACGTCTCGATCCAGGCTGCGACCAAGTACATCGTGGGCCACTCCGACGCGATGCTGGGCATCGTGACTTGCACGCAGGAAACCTGGCCCCTGGTCAAGCGCACGACGCAGGACCTCGGCCAGACGGCGGGCCCGGACGACGTCTATCTTGCGCTGCGGGGGCTACGCACCATGAGCGTGCGCCTCGCCCAGCACTGGAAATCCGGGGTCGAGGTCGCCTCGTGGCTGGAAACGCGCCCGGAAGTCGAAAAGGTGCTGCACCCCGCCCTGCCGAGCCATCCCGGCCACGCGCTGTGGAAACGCGATTTCAAGGGCGCGAGCGGCCTGTTCGCCATGGTGCTCAGGCCGGCGTCGCCCGCTGCGGTGGAAGCATTCATCGACAGCCTGCAGTTGTTCGGGATCGGCGTCTCCTGGGGCGGCTATGAAAGCCTGATCATTCCGTTCAACCCGTCGGGCGACCGCACGACGGCCAAGTGGCCCTACGCCGGCCAGGCCCTGCGGTTGCACATCGGCCTCGAAGACCCGGCAGACCTGATCGCCGACCTGGAACGGGGATTTGCGGAAATGGCCGCGGTCGAATCGGTTGCGATGCGCAAGCGGGCCTGACGGCCCGCAACCCGCGGGGTATCATGTAACAGTTATTGAATCGGTGGAATTGCCATGGCCAAGATGAAAATCGAAGGGTCGTTCGTCGCCCTCATCACTCCTTTCAACAAAGACGGCAGCGTCGATTTCGAAGGATTCCGCACGCTGCTGAAGTTCCATGAAGACAACGGCACGGCCGCCGTCCTGATCATGGGCTCGACGGGCGAGGTGTCGATGCTGTCGCAGCAAGAGCGCCAGCAAATCATCGTCGAGACCGCCAAGATGAAGACCGGGAAGATGAAGTTCTTCTACGGCTGCACCGGCAACAATACGGCCACGACCATCGACTACCTGCGCTTTGCGCACGCCAACGGCGCCGACGGCGCGATCCTGGCGGCGCCTGCCTATATCTGCGGCTCCGAGTCCGACATCGAGGACTATTTCCTGGAAGTGGCCGACGCCACCGACCTGCCCCTGGGCATCTACAACAACCCGCCGCGGGTGAAGACCGACCTGCACTGGGACAACCTGCTGCGCATCTTCAAACACCCCAACTACGTCGTGCACAAGGAATCGACCACCCGCGTGGGGCAGGTCGCGCAAGTGCTGCGTGCGCGCCCCGACGTCTCGGTGATGTGCTGCGACTCGCCCAACCTGGGGCTGGTCGTGCCCACGATGAGCCTGGGCGGACACGGCACGGCCAACATGACCGGCAACATCGCACCGGCCGAGATCGCCGTGATCTCCACCCCCTGGAAGACCCCGGACGTTTCGGTGACCTTCCGCGACATGTACCTGCACATGCTGCCCATGCTGCACTTCTCCTACTCCGCGATCAACCCGGTCGCGATCAAGTCGCTGATGAAGGCCGTCGGCCTGCCCGCCGGCGCCCTGCGCAAGCCGCTCAAGGCGCTGGCGCCCGAAGCGCTGCAAAAGGGCCTGCGCATCGTCCGCGAACTCGAGCTGGACAAGAAGTACGGCTGGAGCTCACCCGAGCTGAAGTCGGCCTAAGCCTCACGGGAAACGGTTCATGGACCTCGGCATCCAAGGCAAGAAGGCGCTGGTGTTCGGCGGAAGCCGCGGCATGGGGCGCGCCTGCGCGCTCCAGCTGGCCAAGGAAGGCGTCCACGTCACCATCGCCGCGCGCACGCTCGCCACGCTCGAACAAGCTGCGGCCGAGATCTCGGCGCAGACCGGCAACCCGGTCACGTTCGCGGTGGCCGACATCACCACCGAGGCAGGCCGCGACGCGGCACTAGCGGCCTGCCCCGCGCCTGACATCCTGGTGAACAATGCCGACGGTCCGGCGCCCGGCGACTTCCGCAAGTGGTCGCGCGACGACTGGATCCAGGCGCTGGACTCGATGATGCTGGGGCCGATCGAAATGATCCGGCGCACCGTCGACGGCATGATCGAGCGCAAGTTCGGCCGCATCGTGAACATCGTTTCGCGCAGCGTGAAAACGCCGCAGGTCGAGTTGGGGCTTTCCAACGGCGCCCGCTCCGGGCTGGTGGGTTTCGTCGCCGGGCTGGCGCGCCAGACGGTGCGCCACAACGTCACGATCAACAACCTGCTGCCGGGTGTATTCGCCACCGACGCCCAGCGTCGTCACATCGAGGGCATGCTCGCCGATACCGGCAAGACCTTCGAAGAGCTGTGGGAAGAACGAGGGCGCAACAATCCTGCCGGACGCTACGGCCGCGCCGAAGAGCTGGGTGCGTTGTGCGCCTTCGTCTGCTCGGCGCATGCCGGCTACATCACGGGGCAGAGCATCCTGATCGACGGCGGCGGGTATCCCGGGACGTATTGACCTGTCCGGGAACGCGCGCGAGCCTCGCTCCGTGCCAGGTCAACGCCGAAAGGCAGGGCTGGCGACCGCCGGGTTTGCCCGCGGGAGAAGCACGTTGAGCTTACACCCTGAAACAAGCATTTTCTAATAACTCAAAAATCTAAGAAAAACGGAGACAATTTGCTTTTCGCAATATGGGGAACAACATGAACCGCTTTACCCGCCGTAGTTTTCTGAACACCGCCCTCGCGGCCGCCGGGCTCGCAGGCGCCGCCACGTTCGCCGCTCCCGCCCTGGCCCAAGGGGACTATCCCAACCGCCCGATCACTATCGTCGTCCCCCACGCCCCCGGCGGCGCGGTCGACAGCAC
>NZ_JADGHH010000056.1 GCF_019689535.1 Pigmentiphaga sp. | reverse complement strand
TGAAGCTGGAAAACTGGCCCCCCCTGGGCCTGGAAAGGCCCTGAGGGGGCCAGTTTCGGCGCAGGCTAACTTGGGCGTGAGCCCAAGTTAAGGCCCGAAAGGGCCGGCCGGAGCCAAAACTCGCTCGGCACGCTGGGCGTGGTCCAGTAGGGCCAGTTTCGGCGCAGGCTAACTTGGGCGTGAGCCCAAGTTAAGGCCCGAAGGGCCGGCCGGAGCCAAAACTCGCTCGGCACGCTGGGCGTGGTCCAGTAGGGCCAGTTTCGGCGTAGGCTAACTTGGGCGTGAGCTCAAGTTAAGGCCCGAAAGGGCCGGCCGGAGCCAAAAAGGTAGTAACGGGCCCCTGGGCCTGGAAAGGCCCTGAGGCCCGACCAAACGTAGTACCTGAAGAAAACTTTTCCCCACCGGCCCGCGGCATTTCGCCGATAGAAGAGCTGGAAACCCTGCGGCATTGCCGCAATTAGATTCATAAAGGAAGTCATCATGCGTCACCGTCACGGTCTTCGTAAACTCAACCGCACCAGCAGCCACCGCCTGGCCATGTTCCGCAACATGGCCGTCGCGCTGCTGACGCACGAAGCCATTAAGACCACCCTGCCCAAGGCCAAGGAACTGCGTCGCATCGTCGAGCCGCTGATCACCCTGGGCAAGGAACCCACGCTGGCCAACAAGCGTCTGGCGTTTGCGCGCCTGCGCGATCGCGACGTGGTGGTCAAGCTGTTCGCCGACATCGGGCCCCGCTTCAAGGAGCGCAATGGTGGCTACACCCGTATCCTGAAGATGGGTTTCCGCCAGGGCGACAATGCTCCCATGGCCTACATGGAGCTGGTCGACCGCGCGGCCCCCGCTGAGGCGGAAGAAAAGGCCGAGTAATCACCGAGACTGCGCGCCGGTGCCGGATGGGGTATTCCGCTGACGCGGGCGCCCTGGAAAAGCACCGTCGCGGAAAGCCCGGCCGGACGGCGCTGCGGCCCGTCCGGACTATGGTTGGTGGATACGAATCCCCATGCGGCGCGAGCCGGATGGGGATTTTTTTATCGCGCGCGGGCGCGCCGTGGCCCGAAAGCCGACCGGCACGCCTCCCGGCCTTGGGGGCGAACTTACTCGGAGGCCCCCAGTATGGCCTTGACCTCGAGGTATTCCTCGAATCCGAACACGCCGAACTCTCGCCCGTTTCCGGATTGCTTGTAGCCGCCGAAAGGCAGGCTGCGGTCGAACGGCGCGCCGTTGATGTAGACGCGCCCGGCGCGGATGCGGTTGGCGACTCGCCGCGCCCGCGCGGGGTCGCCGGACTGCACGAAGCCAGCCAACCCGAAGGGCGTGTCGTTGGCGATGGCGATGGCCTCTTCCTCTGTGTCGTAACTCATGATCGAGAGGACCGGACCGAAGATTTCTTCCTGCGCGATGCGCATCCGGGAGGTGACGTCCCCGAAGACGGTCGGACGGACGTAATAGCCGCGCGCAAAGCCTTCGGGCTTCCCAGTACCTCCGGCAACCAGCGTGGCCCCTTCGTCGATGCCTGACTGGATGAGGGCCTGCACTCTGTCGTACTGCGCCTTGCTCACCAAGGGCCCCATGGTGGTGGCCTGATCGAGCGGGTCGCCGAGGCGCGTGGCTGCGATGGCTTCGCGCGCCGCATCGAACGCCGCCTGACGCTTGGCCCGAGGGACGAGCATGCGGGTGGGCGATTGGCAGTTTTGTCCGCCATTCGTGTTGCAGGCGTGTACCCCGGCGATGACGGCAGCACGCAGGTCGGCGTCGTCCAGGATGATGTTCGCGGACTTGCCGCCCAGTTCCTGTGCGACGCGCTTGACGGTATCGGCGGCGAGCTTGGCTACCCTGATGCCGGCCGCAGTGGACCCGGTGAACGAGACGAAGTCGACGTCGGGATGGGAGGCGATCGCTTCTCCCACGGTTGGCCCGTCACCGTTGACGAGGTTGAAGACCCCCGCGGGCAGGCCGGCCTCGTGGATGATCTCGGCGATCATCATGGCGCTCAGCGGCGCGATCTCGCTCGGCTTGAGGACGACGGTGCAGCCGGTCGCGAGCGCGGGCGCCACCTTGGAGGCCACTTGGTTCAGCGGCCAGTTCCACGGCGTGATGAGACCGCACACGCCTATCGGCTCGCGGCGCACGATGCCGTTGCCCATGCGCACTTCGAACGGATATTCCGCCAGCACGCGTGCGGCTTCCTCGAAATGAAACAGCGCTACGGTAGCCTGTCTTTCCGTCGCGAAGGTGATGGGCGCGCCCATCTCCAGGGTCATCATCCTGGCCAGGTCGGGCAGGCGCGCGCGGAATCCTTCGATGATCTTCCGCAGCCATCCGAGCCGTTCCTCGACGCGGGTTTCCGAATAGCTCGCAAAGGCACGCTTGGCTGCCGCGACTGCGCGATCCACGTCCGCCTTGGAGCCTAGGCTGATCTGTGCAAACGGCTCTTCGGTGGCGGGATTGACGACGTCCAGGGCGGAGGGCGCGATGGGATCGACCCAGGCACCGTCGATGTAGAACTTCCGGTTTTCCATCTTGCTCCTACTGTCGATGGCGGCGCGCGGTTGCACCGCCTGGTTGGCGCGGCCGGCCCCTCAGGGCCGGCCGGCATGCGCTACTCGACCGAGATCTTGGCCGCCTCGACGATGCGTTTCCATTTCGCTGCTTCGGATGCCATCTTTTGCTGCAGCTGCGCAGGCGTGCCGGAAAGCGCCGACATGCCCAGCGAAGCCAACTTGGCCTTGCCCTCGGACGAGTTGGTGTATTTGTTGATTTCCTCGTTCAGCGACTTGACGACGTGCCCGGGAAGGCCGGCCGGGCCGATCAGGGCGCTCCAGACGGTAGCTTCGAGCGGAACGCCCTGCTCGTTGGCGGTGGCTAGCTCCGGCAGGCCGGAGAACCGGTTCGCGGCGGTCACGGCCAAGGCCCTGAGCTTGCCGGCCTGGACCTGGGGCGTGAGCGAGGTCACCGGTGCAGAGACGCCCGCCACCGAACCGCTCAGCGCGCCCGCCATGGCCGGCGCGTCGCCTTTGTACGGAATGGATTGGAATTGGGCGCCGTTATTGATGCGTAGGTACTCGACGGCCAGGTGTCCGATGGTACCGTTGCCGGGGTTGCCGATGCTCAGTGGCTGCGGCGAGGACTTGCTCAGGGCGATGAACTCCGCGAGGGTATTCGCCTTGACCGACGGGTTGACGGCGATCATCAGGGGGATTTCTCCCACCAGCGCGATCGGCGTCAGGTCTTTTTCCGGGTCGAACGGCATGGGGTTGTACAGAGACTTGTTGTTGGCCAGCGGTCCCGAGGTCGCCAGTCCGAGGGTGTAGCCGTCTGGCGCGGACTTGGCCACGAAGTCCACGCCGATATTGCCGCCGGCGCCAGCCCGGTTCTCGACGATGAATTGCTGCCCGTAGCGGTTGGTCAGGTGTTGGGCGACCTGGCGCGCGACCAGGTCCGAGCTACCTCCGGGGGCGAACGAGGCAATGATGCGAACGGGTTTGCTCGGCCAGTCGCTCTGGGCTTGCGCGACACCCGGAAGGAGCGGAAGAATTCCTGCGGTCAATGCCAGGGCGCGGGAAATGGCGGCCATCTTCATGGGTTGTCTCCGAGTAGTTATAGTTTGTGCAGTCTCCTGCGTATCGACTGGCCGGACAACGGTATTTTTTGGAGTTTTCGGCCACAGAAATTGACGCATTGCATCGGAAGCCGGTGCGCGCTTCCCGCAATACCTTGCGTGGAGTTTCCCGTGTATGGTGATGCGCAAAGCCGACGATGCCCACGGAAAGGAGCCGCCATGGCCCGTCTTGCCGCCGAAGATTTCGACCCCGCCTTGCTCGAGCTCTACGACTATTACGTCCATGGCCGCATATCCCGGCGGGAGTTCCTCGATAGGGCCAGCGTATTTGCGGTGGGTGGGCTCACCGCAGGCGGACTACTCGCTGCGCTGAGCCCGGACTATGCGCTGGCCCAGCAGGTATCTTTCACCGACCCGGACATCGTCGCCGAATACATCACCTATCCTTCGCCCAAGGGGCATGGCTCGGTGGGCGGCTACCTGGTGCGTCCGGCGAGGATCGCCGGCACAGTGCCGGGCGTGGTGGTCGTGCACGAGAACCGCGGATTGAATCCCTATATCGAGGACGTCGCACGCCGGGTCGCCAAGGCCGGGTTCCTGGCCCTGGCGCCCGACGGCCTGAGTTCGGTGGGTGGTTATCCAGGTAATGACGACAAGGGCCGCGAGCTGCAGAGCCGGGTGGACCCGGCCAAGCTCATGAATGATTTCTTCGCCGCCATCGAGTTCTTGATGCGGGGCGATTTGACGACCGGGAAGGTCGGCATCACGGGATTTTGTTATGGCGGCGGCGTGGCCAACGCGGCGGCCGTGGCGTACCCGGAATTAGCGGCCGCGGTGCCGTTCTACGGCCGTCAGCCCCGGCCGGAAGACGTGTCCCGCATACGCGCGCCGCTCCTGCTCCACTATGCCGAATTGGACAAGGGCATCAACGAAGGATGGCCGGCGTACGAGGCGGCACTCAAAGCCTCGGGCAAGATTTACGAGGCATACATTTACCCGGGCGTGAACCATGGGTTCCACAACGATTCGACCCCGCGCTACGACGAGGCGGCCGCGAAGCTCGCGTGGGAACGCACCATCGGGTGGTTTCGCCGCTACCTCATCCCGCAAGGATCGTAAGCGGGCACACGCTCAGTGCGCCGACAGCCGGAGCAGCAGGCTGACGAGTTCCCCTTGCCGGTGCGTGCCGGTCTTGGCAAAGAGTGCGCGCAACTGCGTGCGGGCCGTGCTCAACGCGACGCCTTGGCTTTGCGCATATTCGGCCAGGCTGCATCCTGCTTGCAATCGCGCGGCTAGCCGTGACTCGGCGCGGCTGAACTGGAACAGTGCGGCCACCCGTTGCACTTGCAGCGCGGCATCCAGGACGCTGACGGCGACCAGCGGCCGCGCTAGCGGATTCCCGGGGTGATCGTCCGGCAGCGGGGAGACGAGTATTTCCGCACCGCCGGCTGACGACGGGCCGATGCGCGTTCCGCGCGCCGGCGCGGTTCGGCCCAGGGCGTCCGCGATGGCCTGGGCCAGGCGTTCGATCGGGGCATGCCGGGGCTCGAGCCGCCCCGCGCGTTCTACCAGCGCGCCGTCCGCTAGGGCGCTGTAGCGTTCTGCTGCGGCGTTGCGGTACGTCACCCGCCGTTCTTCGTCGAGCAGCCACAGCGGCGTGGGGAGGCTGTCGAGCAGGCGGTTCCGCTGGGCCAGGCTCTCGCGCAGGGGGGCCATGGCTTGGAACATCCGCCCCGCGCGCTTCAAGTGGGGCGCGATGCGGACGAGCAGTTCGTCGTGCACCGTTTCCGGCTGGACGCCTATGGCCGTGAGCAGCGCAAGGTAGACCGGCGTGCCTTCAGTGCTCAATTGGATGGAGGCGCGGTCGTCGAAGCCGTAGGCGAGCTGGAATTCCCGGTAGTAGGGGTGGTTGGCCACGACCTCGTTGCCGAGGTCGCGCTTGTCGTGGCACCACTGTCCTGCCTCGTGGGAGGCGATCCAGGGGCGGACGGGATCGATCTTGCCGTAGCGGTCGTTGTAGGCTTGAACGGCGGCGGGATCGCATTCGACGGACGCCATGACGGTGGCTTGCGCCCGGCCAGGGTTGCCGACGGCCATGGCTCCGCACTGCCGACCGCTCGCCGCGACCAGGCTTGCCAGGAGGCCGGACCAGCGGGATGCGTCGAGCACGCTTTCGTAGCACCGCTCGATCAACGCCTCGTAGGTTTCCAGGGTAGGAGTGCTGCCCATCGCGAGACCTCGAAGTACAGAAGTAACATTATGTTACTTATCCGGCCAAGAAGCAACTCATTTTTACAATGTTGCCTCGCGGTGGCCGGGGCACGCGATCGGAACGGGGTACGGCTCGACAGGGTACTATTCCTGCATGAGCACCCCCGCGTTGCAAGTCCGGGCAATCTCTCCGGCCCCTGATGCCGAAACCGCTTTACGGGTCGAAGGGCTCGAGAAGCGGTATGGCGACCGCGTGATCGTAGGCGGCTTGTCCTTCCAGATCGCGCGCGGCGAGTGTTACGGTTTGCTTGGCCCCAACGGTGCCGGGAAAACGACCACGCTGCGCGCCGTACTGGGCTTGACGCCTATCGACGGTGGCGTCATCCGGCTGCTCGGATACGACATGCCGGGGCAGGCCCGCCGCGCCCGGGCGCGGGTCGGCGTGGTGCCGCAGATCGATAGCCTCGATCCCGACTTCACCGTCGAAGAGAATCTGCTCGTGTTCGGGCGTTATTTCGGCTTGCGCGATGCTGAAATCCGTCGCCGTATTCCGGGCTTGCTCGATTTCGCGTCGCTGGTTTCCAAGCGCAAGGCGCGCATCAATGAATTGTCCGGGGGCATGAAGCGGCGGCTGACGCTGGCGCGTGCGCTGGTCAACGATCCTGAATTGATCGTGATGGACGAGCCCACCACGGGGCTCGACCCCCAGGCGCGCCACCTGATCTGGGAGCGCCTGAAGGCCTTGTTGGCGCAAGGCAAGACGATTCTGTTGACCACGCATTTCATGGATGAAGCCGAGCGCCTGTGCGATCGCCTGGGCGTCATCGACCATGGCCGCATGATCGCCGAAGGCGCCCCGCAGGAGCTGATCGCGCGCCATCTCGAGCCGGAGGTGGTGGAGGTCTACGGCGAAGATGCGTTGGGCTGGCTCGAGCGCCACCGGGCAGGCTTGCCGGGGAGGGTGGAGGTCAGCGGCGCAACCATTTACTGCTACACCTCCGACCCGGCTCCCGTCCTGGACTCGCTGCGGCAAGGGGGCAGGTTGCGTTACCTGCACCGGCCGGCGAACCTGGAGGATTTGTTCTTGCGCATCGCCGGCCGCGACCTGCGCGAAGGAGCGTGACCGTGCGGGAGAACAGTCGGGCCGCGGCAGGGCGCGGCATGTGGGCGTTGCCGCGGCCGGGCATGGGGTGCATCCCGGTGCTTCGGCGCAATTTCCTGGTATGGCGCAAGACCGCCCTGACCACCATTCTCGGTGACGTCATGGATCCCATGGTAATGCTGCTTGCGCTGGGCTATGGACTGGGCAGCCTCCTGCCCGGGGTCGAGGGCGTTCCGTATGTCACTTTCCTGGCTGCCGGGTCCATTTGCATGGGCTCGCTCTATGCCGCGACGTTCGAGGCGACCTACAGCACCTTCTCCCGGCTGCATATCCAGCGTTCCTGGGACGCGATGCTCAATACGCCGCTTTCGCTCGACGATGTCGTGCTGGCCGAAGTCCTCTGGGCAGCAGCCAAGAGCATGAAGAGCGGCATCGCCATCCTGCTGGTCGTGATCGCGCTCGACATCTCGCGCGCGCCGACCTTGGCCTGGGTTCCGCTCGTCGTCGCGCTCATCGGGCTCTCCTTTGCCGCCCTGGCGCTAGTGATGTCCGCGCTGGCGAAAAGCTTCGACTTTTTCCTGTATTACTTCACGCTTGGTGTGACCCCTATGGTCTTCCTGTCCGGCGTATTCTTCCCGGTATCGCAGTTGCCTGACGGGCTTGTGCACGTTGTGCGCCTGTTGCCCTTGGCGTCGGCCGTGGAGCTGGTCAGGCCCTTGGTGCTGGGACGCGTGCCCGAGCAGGTCTGGCCGCAGGTGTTGCACCTGGCGGCCACGGCCGTGGCCGCGACTTGGCTGGCAACCGCCCTGATGCGGCGGCGCTTGTTGCGTTGACCCGGGAAATGGAGAGATCGAGGAGATTATGATGGCGCACTCGCATCGTGCCGACGACGCCGTGCTCGTCTTGAGCAATGCGCCGGACGCGGAAGCGGCCCGGCGCATTGCCTCGCATCTGGTGCAAGAGCGGCTGGCGGCCTGCGTGAACGTCGGCGCACCGGTGTGGTCCATCTATCGATGGGAGGGAAACGTGGAGTCCGCCGACGAGGTTCCGCTTTTCATCAAGACCACGGCCGCCCGCCTGCCGGCCGTGCAGGAGGCGATTGCCCGGCTGCATCCGTACGAGGTGCCCGAAATCATCGCCGTGCCGATAACCGAAGGATTGCCGGCCTACCTGGATTGGGTCAGGCAAGAAGTACGAGACTGATGTCCATGTTCCGCTTCATTGCCGCTCTCGGCTCCCGCTTCGGTCGGGTGCTGGCCTGCCTGCTGTGGCTGGGGTTTGCCGGCCTGCCGGGGACGCTGCTCGCGCAGGATTTCCTGCCGCCGGAGCAGGCGTTTCGTTTCTCCGCCCGCGCCGTGGCGCCGGACGCCATCGAGCTGTCCTGGCAGATCGCGCCCGGTTACTACATGTATCGCGAGCAATTCCGGTTCGTGCCCGAGCCTGCCGACGTGATGCTCGGCAAACCGCAGTTGCCGCCCGGCCAGGTGAAGTTCGACCAAACCTTCGACAAAGAGGTGGAGACCTATCGCGGTTCGGTCGCCGCCCGTCTGCCGATCCCAGAGGGGACGCCCTTCGGGCTGACCGTGGTTAGCCAGGGCTGCGCCGACGCGGGGCTGTGCTACCCACCCGTCGAACAAAAGATAGGCATCCGGCCGGCTTCGGCGGCTGGCGGATTGCCGCAAATCGACGGTGGCACGGTCGCGCGCTCCGGTTGGTCTGCCTTCGCGCAGGCTGATGACGTCAGCCTGGCGGACATGCTGTCGGGCAGCGGCCTCGTGCAAACCGTTCTGATATTCCTTGGCCTGGGCGTTCTGTTGTCGCTGACGCCGTGCGTGTTGCCCATGGTGCCTATCTTGTCCGCCATCGTGGTGGGAGATGCTGCGTCCGCGGGCCGGCGTCCTCGGCTCAGGGGCCTGGGGCTGGCGGCCGCCTATGTGTTCGGCATGTCGGTGGTCTACACCGCCGCCGGGCTGCTGGCGGCACTGAGCGGCGTGAGCCTGGCCTCGGCGCTGCAGACGCCGTGGGTGCTGGGGACCTTCGCGGTGCTGCTGGCGTTACTGGCGATGGCCATGTTTGACGTATTCACCTTCCAGCTTCCCTCGCGCTGGCAGACCGCCTTGTCGAACCGCGTTTCGCGGCTGCCCGGCGGACGGGTGACGGGCGCGCTCGCCATGGGTGCCGTCTCCGCGCTGATCGTCGGCCCGTGCGTGGCCGCACCGCTTGCCGGCGCGCTGCTCTATGTCTCGCAAAGCGGGGACCTGTGGCTGGGCGGTGCCGCGTTGTTCGCGCTTGCTTGGGGCATGGGCTTGCCGCTGCTGGTCGCGGGCGCTTCCGCCGGCGCCTTGCTACCCAAGGCGGGGCCATGGATGGACGACGTCAAACGTTTCTTCGGCATGCTGCTGCTTGCCGTGGCATGGTGGATGTTGTGGCCCGTGCTGCCGGGGTGGGTGCAAATGGCCGGATGGAGCGTGCTGGCGATCCTGGCTGCCTCCTTGCTGCATGCCTTCGATGCCCTGCCGGCGGGAGCAGGGACCGGCCGCCGCTTGATGAAGGGCGTGGGCCTGCTGTTCGCGCTTGCCGGGGTGTTGCAGGCCGTAGGCCTGGCCAGCGGGGGGCGCGATCCGCTGCAGCCGCTGGCGCATATCGCGGGGCCGGCGCGCCTGCCTGCCGGTGCCGGGCCCGAGCTTGCGCCGCTCGGCGGCTCGGGCCCGGCGACCGGCGGGGACGCGGAGCTCTGGAGTCCGCCGCAAGGCGCCATGTCGAGGCCGGTGGCTGGACCGCCCGTATTCGAGCGGGTACGCAGCGTGGCCGAGCTCGACGCCCTGTTGGCCGCCTCCGACCGGCCGGTCATGCTGGACTTCTATGCGGATTGGTGCGTGTCGTGCAAGGAGATGGAGGCGTTCACCTTCCCGCGTCCCGAAGTGGCCCGCCGCCTCGCCAATTTGCGCCTGGTGCAGGCCGACGTGACAGCCAACAATGCGGACGACCGCGAACTGCTCAGGCGCTTCAAGCTGTTCGGGCCCCCAGGCATCGTGTTTTTCGCGCCGGGCGGCAAGCCGCTGGGGCAGCGCGTCATCGGCTTTCAGGGCGCCGAGCGCTTTGCCCGGGTGCTGGACGAAGTGCTGGCGGCCTCGGCGCCATAGCGCGATCGACGCCGCCCGGCCCGGCGCGCGGCTACAACCGCTCCGTGGGGTCGTCTTCCTGCCTGCCCGCTCGCCATCCTGCCTTGCGCGCCAGCGCTTCGGCGACGCGGTAAGGTCGCGTCTCGATGTACCTGCGGGCGGAAAACCAGGTCCACAGCAAAGCCGCCAGCAGTGCCATGCCGGCAAGCAGCCACCAGAACCCGCCGCGCTCGTGTACCAGCGGGAGATGGTCGAAATTCATGCCGAAGATGCCGGTGATGAGGGTGAGCGGCGTGAAGATGACGGTGACCACCGTCAGGATGCGCATGATTTGGTTGGTGCGGTGGGCCGTGGCGGAGAAGTGGAGCTGCACCGCGTTTTCCACCGATGACTCCATGCGGCGGGCGTGGTTCAGGACCCGGTTGACGTGTTCCATGACGTCATTGATGCGCACCAGCAGCGCATCGCGACGCTGGTCGAACGCCCCCGAGCCCCGCGCGTCTTCGTCAAGGTCCATGGCCGCGTCGCGTAGCTCGGACAAGGCGTCGTACTGTTCCTCGCAAATGCTTTCGAGGCGCCGTAGGACGATGCGGACGTCGAGCAGCGCCAGCCAATTGTGGAAGCGGCCGCTGGGATTGAGCAGCTCGCGCTGCCATCGATCCAGGTGCAGGGTGAGCGGCTGCCGCAGCGCGAGGTATTTGTCGACCATGCCGTTGAGCAACCGCAGCATCAGCTCGGCCGGTCCCGATAGGGGGCGGGTCAACGGCCCGATGGTGCTTTGCAAGCGTTCGACTCTCCCTTCCGGGAGGCGCTCGCCGCGTTGTTCGGCCAGGCGCCGCTTCATCGCTTCGCACGTCGTGCTTGCGCCGTGGCGCACGGAGATCAGCGCCTGCGGCAGCACGAAAAACGCCACAGGACGAGTGCGCAGGTTGGCCATCAGCGGGATCGCGGGCTTGCGGCCCCCCGGCGCAGGCGCATCGGATGGCGGGTCGGCCACGATGCGCCGGAACACCACCATCTCGTAGGTGAGCGTGTTTTCGAAATACGACGGGTGGGCCGGGTTCACCGCATCCTGCAAATGCAAGTCGTGCAGGTGCACGCCGGTCAATTGCTCGATCCGGGCTCGCCAGTCCTCCGGGGCCGGCGCGACTTCCTCGGCACTCGCATCGATCCAGAAAAAACCTTTGCTGGCTGCAAGCTGCGCCGCATTCTCTGGACGGGGCCCTCCGTTCTCCGGGATCCAGAGGACGTCCATGGCTTCAACCCTTCAGCTTGCGGGCCGCGTCGAGGGCGAAATAGGTCAGGATGCCGTCGGCCCCGGCACGCTTGAAGCCTAGCAGGGCCTCCATCACGACTTTGTCTTCGTCGAGCCAGCCGTTGGCGCACGCCGCTTTCAGCATCGCATACTCGCCGCTGACCTGGTAAGCGAAGGTCGGGACGCGGAAAGTGTCCTTGACGCGGCGCAGGACATCCAGGTACGGCATGCCCGGCTTGACCATGACCATGTCGGCGCCTTCGCGCAGGTCGAGCGCCACCTCGCGCAGTGCCTCGTCGATGTTGCCCGGGTCCATCTGGTAGGCCGCCTTGTTCGACTTGCCCAGGTTGGCGGCCGAGCCCACGGCGTCGCGGAACGGCCCGTAGAAAGCGCTGGCGTACTTGGCCGAGTAGGCCATGATGCGGGTGTGGATGTGGCCGGCGGCTTCCAGCGCCTGCCGGATGGCGCCGATGCGGCCGTCCATCATGTCGCTCGGGGCGACGATGTCCACGCCGGCCTCGGCCTGCACCAGGGCCTGCTTGACCAGGATTTCCACCGTGGGCTCATTCAACACGTAGCCGGTC
This sequence comes from Pigmentiphaga sp., assembly GCF_019689535.1. GTDB lineage: Bacteria > Pseudomonadota > Gammaproteobacteria > Burkholderiales > Burkholderiaceae_B > Pigmentiphaga. The sequence continues at coordinate 7,622 of NZ_JADGHH010000056.1, read as the reverse complement.
TCGTCGATGACGCCGTCTTGCCCGTGGCTCGTGTAGGGGTCGAGGGCGACGTCGGTCAGGACGCCCAGCTCGGGAAAGCGTTTCTTGAGCTCGGCCACCACGCGCGGGACGAGGCCGTCGGGGCGGATGGCTTCGATACCGTCCGGGGTCTTGAGCTCGGGGGCGATGACGGGGAAGATGGCCAGCACCGGGATGCCCAGCTCGACGCATTGTTCGGCCACGGGCAGGAGGGTGTCCAGGCTGTAGCGTTCGACGCCGGGAAGCGAAGGCACCGGTTGGCGCAGCCCCGTGCCCTCGGCGACGAAAACGGGATAAATCAGGTCATCGGCCGACAGCCGGCTCTCGCGCACCAGGCGTCGCGTGAAATCGTCGCGCCGCAGGCGGCGCGGCCTGCCGGCAGGAAAGTCGGCGAATACTTCGTGTTGGCTCATTGCTTTGCGTCCAGTGTTACGGCGGGGCGCCGGGGGGCTCCCTGCGCAAGATACCATCGCACCGTCACGGCCGTCACGGTGCGGTCTTCGGCAGCAGCCATCCTTCGATGTGCGCGGCGGCCTCTTCCAGCCCGAGGCGGTGCGTCGCGGAAAACGCGACCGTGTGCAGCGCGCCGATGGCGGCCAGCTCTTTCTTGGCGGCGAATTGAGCCTTGACGCGCTGCCCGTAGGGCAGCTTGTCTGCCTTGGTCAGCAGGGCCAGCACGGGCCTGCCCGAGGGCGCGATCCAGTCCACCAGATTCCGGTCCAGGTCCGTGACGCCGCGGCGGATGTCCACCAGCATCACCACGCCGGCGAGCGAGGGGCGATCGCGCAAGTAGCCGCCGAGCACCTGTGCCCATTGCGACCGGTCTTCCTTGGCCACGGATGCGTAGCCGTAGCCGGGCAGGTCGACGAGGAATCCCAGGTCGCGCTCAGGCTCGAGCGGATCGGGGATGCCGAACATGTTGATCAGCCGCGTGCGTCCGGGCGTCTTGCTCGAAAACGCGAGGCGCTTCTGTTGGGTGAGGACGTTGATCGCCGATGACTTGCCGGCGTTGGATCGGCCGACGAAGCAAACCTCCGGCGCGCCTGGCGCGGGCAGTTGGTCGAGCCGGGCGGCGGAGGTCGTGAAATGGGCGCGATGAAGGATGGACACAGGGCGTCGCGGCGCGGCGAGGTAAGTCAGGACTCGTCTATTGTAAGGCCGGGCCTGGGCCGGCCTCGCGGGGCGCTGGCGGCACCGTTCAGTCGATCCGCTTGAGGTGCTGCTTGAACAGCCGCTGCCGCGCCACGTAGCTTTCCACCCCTTGGCGGATGCGCGCGATGTCTTCGTCCGTGAGCTCACGCACCACCTTGGCCGGCGCGCCCAGGATCAACGACCGGTCGGGAAAGACTTTGCCTTCGGTCACGATCGCCCCCGCGCCCACGAGGCAGTTCTTGCCGATCACGGCCCGGTTCAGGACCACGGCCTGGATGCCGATGAGGGACCCATCGCCTATCGTGCAGCCGTGGAGCATGGCCTGGTGGCCGACGGTCACGTAGTCGCCGACGATCAGCTTCAGGCCTGGGTCGGTGTGGAGCACTGCGCCTTCCTGCACATTGCTCGAATGGCCGATGACGATGTCGTCATTGTCGGCGCGGATGACCGCCCCGGGCCAGACGCTCGAGTTTTCGGCCAGCCGGGCCTTGCCGATGACGGTGGCGCCTTCGGCAACGTATGCGGATTCGTGGATGGTGGGCGCATCGGCCCCGAGCTGATATACCGCCATGTGGATCTTCTGCTGAATAGTTTTCAATCGGCTACGTTGTAGTTGCTATAATAAGAGGTTTCTTAAAGTCGAAAAGCGCTTGCACGGGGCCTTTGCGCTTTCGGCGGCAGCATTGCAGTACAAGAACTCGCAGTAAAAAAGAACGTTCACCTCCGGCGTGAGCCGGCCGAATGAAATAAAGGGGTAGTGGGCCCCGCGGAGACGCCTGCTGGAAGATTTTCCGCCGTATCTCGAACGGCTGGTCCGGCAGGAATGGCAGGAGACACGGCATCCGCGAGTCGCATATCCCAACCTGATTTTTAGGAATTTAGGTCGAGGTTTTCATGAAGCGTGTGCTGTCCCTGATGCTAATTGCGAGCGGTGCGATGTTGGGTGCGGCGGCCGCGCCGTCCCTGGCAGCGGATGCCACGGCCCGGCCCAAGGTCGACCTGGCCAAGGGCGAGCAGCTGTTCAACGACGGCGATCCGTCTCGCAACGTCATATCCTGTGCCAGTTGCCATGGCCCGGGCGGAAACAGCCCCGGTGCCGCGAATCCCAAGCTGGCCGGGCAGCACCCGGAATACCTCTACAAGCAATTGGCGAACTTCAAGGTCAAGGAAGGCGCCAAGAAGCCCGAGCGCGTCAATGCGGTCATGAACGCCATCGCGGCTGGCCTCACCGACGAGGAAATGCGTAATATTTCCGCCTATCTCGGTGCCCAGGCCCTCAAGCCTGCGGTTGCCAAGAACAAAGACACGGTCGAGCTCGGCCAGCGCATCTACCGCGCCGGCATCCCGAGCAAGGGCGTGCCCGCCTGCGCGTCGTGCCACAGTCCCAACGGCAGCGGCATTCCTTCCCAGTATCCCCGCGTGGCGGGCCAGTTCGCCGAGTACACGGAGTCCCAGCTGGTGGCCTTCCGCAGCGGCGCGCGGGCCAATAGCCTCCCGATGACCCAAGTCGCGGAGAAGATGTCCGACGCCGAGATCAAGGCCGTGTCTGATTACATCGCCGGCCTGCGCTGACCGCATCGCCGGAACCATCGTAGTCGCGAGCGGTCACTCGAGGGGCGGGCTATCCGCCCCTTTTGCATTCCATGGCGCGGACGATCGCTCCCGCGCCGCGCGGCGAAACCCGCATTTCCATCATGATGACGACAGCTTCCTCCGCAGCATCCCGCCCGGCCCCCCGACGTCTCGGGGCTGACCTGTTCGAATTGCTGGGGTCCATGCGGTTCGCCGTGAGCCTGCTGGTGTTCATCTGCTTGGCGAGCGTCGTCGGCACGGTCGTGGTGCAGAACCAGCCGTCGAACAACTACGTCAACCAGTTCGGCCCGTTCTGGTACGAGGTGTTCGACGTATTCTCGCTCTACCATGTCTATAACGCCTGGTGGTTCCTGCTCATCATGGGCTTCCTGGTGGTGTCCACCAGCTTGTGCATCCTTCGCACCTCGCCCAAGATGATCCGCGACATGCGCTCGTTCAGGGAGCACGTCCGCGAAGCCAGCCTGCGCGCGTTTCACCACCATGCCGAGTTTTCGTCGGCTGCAGCGCGGCCTGCGGAAGTCGCCGATGAAGTTGCGGGCTTGCTCCGCCGGCGGGGATACGCGCTGCGCATCAAGTCCAGCGGCGAGGCCTCCCTGGTGGCGGCCAAGACCGGCAGCGGCAACCGGCTGGGCTACATCTTCGCGCACACCGCCATCGTCATCGTCTGCATCGGCGGGCTGTTGGACAGCGAACTGCCCATCCGGCTGCAGATCTGGTTCGGCGGCAAGCAACCCTTGTTCGAGAACATGGCCATCGCGGACGTGCCGGCGTCCGGGCGCCTGGGGCCCGGGAATCCGAGCTTCCGGGGCAATGTCCTGGTGCCCGAGGGCGGCCAGACGCGCAACGCCATCGTGATGGTGGACGACGGGGCGCTGGTGCAGCCCCTGCCATTCACGCTGGAACTGAAGAAATTCGTCGTCGAATACTATTCGACGGGGATGCCCCGCCTGTTCGCGAGCGAAGTAGAGGTTACCGACCACGGCACCGGGGAACGCTTCCCCGCCACCATCAAGGTCAACGAACCCCTTCGGTACAAGGGCATAACGGTCTACCAATCCAGTTTCGACGACGGCGGGAGCTCCCTCGAGCTGACTGGCTATGCGTTGCGCGGCAGTCAGCCCTACACGTTTCCGGTCTCGGGCACGGTAGGCGGCACGGCGCGCTTGGTGGCCGATGATGCGGGTGGCAACGAGGCCCTGAAGGACCTCTCTGTCGAGTTCAGCGGGTTTCGCCCCATCAACGTCGAAAACTTCGCCGGCGGCGGGGTCGGGGCGGCCCAGCCCAAGGCACTGCGCGAGCAGGTGGCCGCAGTCGCGGGCAGCGCGGCCCGGCCTGGCCAGAACGATGCGTTCCGCAATGTCGGGCCCAGCGTGCAGTACAAGCTGCGCGACGCGAGCGGCCAGGCGCACGAATTCCACAATTACATGTTGCCCATCGAGCTCGATGGCGTGCCGGTCTTTTTGACGGGGGTGCGTGCCAGTCCGGACGAGGATTTCCGCTATGTGCGCATGCCCGCCGATGCCGACCGCTCCCTCAAGGAATTCATGGCCCTGCGCGCCGCGCTCCAGGACCCCCAGGCGCGGGCCTTGGCCGCGCGGCGCTTTGCCGCGGCCAACAGGCCGGCCGCGGGTGATGACGAGCTGACTGCGCAGTTGCGCGAGTCGGCCGAGCGGGCGCTCGACACGTTTGCCGGCGGCGGCTTGCAGTCGATCGCGCGGTTCCTGGAGTCCAATGTTCCGGCCGCGGAGCAGCAGCGGGCGGCCGACGTGGTCGTCAAGCTCTTGGGTGGCGCGATGGCCGAGCTGCGGGCCGTCGCTCGCGAGCGCAGCGGGCTGCCGCCCTTGCCCACGGACGGGGAGGGCGCCGCCGAGGCGGCCGCGTGGAACCAGGCGGCGGTCGCCGCCCTGTCAGACCTCTTCCTGTATCCCGCGCCTGTCGTGCTGGAGCTCAAGGACTTCCGCCACGTCCAGGCCAGCGTCTTCCAGGTCAGCCGGACGCCGGGCAAAAATGCGGTATACCTGGGCTGCGTATTGTTGATTCTCGGCGTGTTCTCGATGCTCTACATCCGCGAGCGCCGGGTCTGGCTGTGGATCAAGCCGGGCGCCGGCGGGCAGGGCGCACACAGCCTCATGGCCATGACTTCCCAGCGGCGCACGCTGGATTTCAACCAGGAATTCGAGCGGCTCAAGGCGGACATCGCCGCATTGCCGCTGCACCAGAAAGGGTAGCCAAGCATGGAATTGACGTCACTCACCCGCGGGGATGCAGGTCGGCCGATGCGCGGCGGCAGCGACGGCCGCCGCAAAGTCGATTGGACGGATGCCGCCTTTGCGCTGTTGCTGGTCGTCGGTGCGGCGTTCGCCTTCCACCGGGTGGGCGACATCATGACCGGCTACGACAAGGCTATCCTCGTGGGCGCGGTTGCGGTCATGGCATGGCTGGGCTGGCTCTGGCGGCCGCTGCGCGTGCTGATGCTGGCGGTGGCCGCAGGCAGCGGCCTGGCATTGGGCCTCTACCAAGGCGAGCTGGCCCGCGCGGAACAGGCGTTTCTGCTCAAGTATCTTTTGTCGTCCCAGTCCGCCATTCTCTGGATGTGCGCCCTGTTCGTGCTGGCCACTGCCTGCTACTGGATAGGGCTGCTGGCGCGCAGCGCCACGGCTGCCTGGCTCGGCACCGCGTTGACCTGGGGGGCCGTGTTCGCTGGGTTGACCGGCCTCTTGGTGCGTTGGCACGAGAGCTATCTGCTGAGCCCGGACATCGGCTACATCCCGGTCAGCAACTTGTACGAAGTGTTCATCCTGTTCTCCCTGATTACGGCGCTGTTCTACCTTTATTACGAGCGCAGGTACGAAACGCGCGCCTTGGGCGGATTCGTGCTGCTCGTCATTGCATCGGCCGTGGCTTTCTTGCTCTGGTATACCTTCGACCGGGGGGCGCAGCAGATCCAGCCGCTCGTGCCCGCCCTCCAGAGCTGGTGGATGAAATTGCACGTGCCCGCCAACTTCATCGGCTACGGCACGTTCTCGCTGGCAGCCATGGTCGCCTTCGCCTATTTGGTGAAGGCCCACGGCAAGACCGCCTCATGGGTGCGGCTGGCACCGCTGTTCGTGCTGGGCGTGCTACTCGCCGTCGAGCCCATGGTGTTCCGGCAAACGGGCATGCCCGCGTATTGGATGGTTTACGCGGGCGTGGCCGCGCTCATCGTCGGCGGCATCTTGCTCGGCCGCAGGCGCCTCGCCGAGCACCTGCCTTCCCTCGAGGTGTTGGACGACATCATGTACAAGGCCATCGCGGTGGGGTTCGCGTTCTTCACGGTGGCTACGGTCTTGGGCGCCTTGTGGGCCGCCGACGCGTGGGGCGCCTATTGGCAGTGGGACCCCAAAGAAACCTGGGCCCTGATCGTGTGGCTCAATTACGCGGCCTGGCTGCACATGCGCCTCATCAAGGGACTGCGCGGCAGCCTGGCAGCCTATTGGGCGTTGGTGGGCCTGCTGGTGACCGGTTTCGCATTCCTGGGCGTGAACATGTTTCTCTCGGGGCTCCATTCCTACGGCGAGCTGTAACCCCCGCCCGCCCAGGGCGAAGGCCGCTTTTTTCGCGTGCCTGGGTGCCTGCGCGGCGACGCGGGCGAACCTTCCCCCGCCTGGCGTTGTCTATCGTCGAGACAGTGCGTCACCGCGCCAGAGGCGGCGGCCGCCGCGCGCTGCCTGTTACAGGAGAGCGACATGCTGATACGCAGGCCTTCCGATGTACGACCTTCCGAAATCACGCCTGAACAGGTCTACCGCGACCGGCGCCGATGGATACTGCAGGCCGGATTGGCTGCCTCGGCCATGGGGCTCTCGGGGTGGACTGACCGGCGCGCCTTCGCGCAGACGACAGGCGTCAAGCTACCGGCGGCGCGGAACGGTGCGTACGTGGTGATGGACAAGCCTACCTCCCAGAAGGACGTCACCACCTACAACAATTTCTACGAATTTGGCACTGACAAGGGGGATCCGTCGAGCCGCTCCGGGCGTTTCCGCACCTCGCCGTGGTCGGTGTCCGTCGAGGGCGAGGTACTCAAGCCGCAGACCTTGTCGATCGACGACCTGCGCAAGCTGGCGCCGCTGGAAGAGCGCATCTACCGCCTGCGTTGCGTCGAAGGGTGGTCCATGGTGATTCCGTGGATAGGGTATTCCCTCTCCGCGCTGATCCGGCGGGTCGAGCCCACCGGGAACGCGAAGTTCGTCGAGTTCGTCTCCGCCATGCAGCCGGACACCATGCCCGGATTGCGCGTGCCCGTGATCGACTGGCCTTATGTAGAGGGGCTGCGCATGGATGAGGCCATGCATCCACTGACGCTCCTGGCCTTCGGTGTGTACGGCGAAACGTTGCCTAACCAGAACGGGGCGCCGGTGCGGGTGGTCGTGCCGTGGAAGTATGGATTCAAATCCGGCAAGTCGCTGGTGAAGATTCGCTTCGTGGAAAAGCAACCCATGACGAGCTGGGTCCGGGCCGCTCCCCACGAGTATGGCTTTTATGCCAACGTCAATCCCGAGGTGCCGCACCCCCGGTGGAGCCAGGCGACGGAGCGGCGCATTGGCGAAGACGGCCTGTTTTCGCCCAAGCGCAAGACCTTGAAGTTCAACGGTTACGGCGAGCAGGTGGCGTCGCTCTACAGCGGCATGGACCTCGCCCGATACTACTGACAGGAGGCTGCGTGCGCCGCGCCTGCGCGCTCGCCTTCATCTGCACAGGGGGCGCGTGCCATGGAAAATGAAAGGTTCATCGAGCATTACCGGGGAAGGCGGCACGGATTTTCAGGAAGAAGTATTCCTGGTCGCGGTAGCCATACGCGCGGCGCTTGATGACCTTGA
>NZ_JADGHH010000055.1 GCF_019689535.1 Pigmentiphaga sp. | reverse complement strand
GGGCGGACAGGAGAGCACGTGGATGGGTGGGGAATCGCCTTCTTCGAAGGGGCAGGGGTCCGGCACTTCGTGGACCATGAGCCCGCGCTGGTGTCGCCGGTGGCAGATCTGATCCGGCGCTATCCGATACGCTCGCGCAATGTCATCGCCCACATTCGGAAGGCGACGGTCGGCAGGGTGGCTCTGGAGAACTGCCACCCTTTCGTGCGCGAGCTATGGGGCCGATATTGGGTGTTCGCGCACAACGGCGACCTCATCGACTATCACCCGCGGCTCGATGGTCCGTATCGTCCCGTCGGTGACACCGACAGCGAACGCGCGTTCTGCTGGATCCTGCAAAACGTGAGCCGGCGGTTTCCCAGCCATCCCGGCGCCGAGGCGCTGGCCGAAGCACTGGGCGAGCTGACCGCCGGGATCGCCGCGCACGGCACGTTCAACTACATGCTGTCCGACGGGGCGGCGCTGTACGCGCATTGTTCGACGCGGCTGCACTACATCATCCGCCAACATCCGTTTGCCACCGCAAGCCTGTCGGACGATGACATGACGGTAGATTTCTCCGAAGTGACCACGCCCGACGACCGCGTCGCCGTCATCGTCACCGAGCCGCTGACCGCGAACGAGGCCTGGCGCGGCTTCGAGAAGGGCGAGTTGAGGGTGTTCGTGGACGGAGCTCCCGTGCTGGCCCGGCGCGTCAGCCCGTAGCCCGGCGCGGCGGGCGCCGAGCGCTCAGGCGGGCGATCGCTCGGCAGCGAGGGAGCCTGCCATTTGTTCCAGGAAATCCAGCATCAGCTCGCCTGCCAGCTGGGCGTCGTCCGCCGTCATGGTTTCGAGCGGATTGTGGCTGATGCCGCCGTTTCCGCAGCGGGTGAACAGCATGGTGATCGAGGTGGCCTCGGCCATTTTCATGGCGTCGTGCCCCGCGCCAGATGGCAGTTCCAGCACGGGCAAGCCACGTTCGGCGATGGCGCGCGACCACATGTCCATCTGCTTGCGGGCGCAGGGCGCGGCTGCGGCGCGCACCAGTTCTTCGGTCGTCGCGGAAACCCCGCGGCGCGCGCAGATGGCGGCGATCTCCCGCTCGATGTCGGCCAACGCCGCGTCGCGCACGGCATTGTCGGCAGCCCGGATGTCGAGCGACAGCGTGCAGGTTCCCGGGATGACGTTGACCGACCCCTCGGGCACGTTCAGGATGCCGACCGTGCCCACCAGCGAGGGCGCTTGCGCGCATCGCCGCTCGACTGCCAGCACGATTTCCGCCGCAGCGCATGCGGCGTCGCGGCGCATGTCCATGGGGGTGGTGCCCGCGTGGCCCGCCACGCCGGTCAGTGTTACGAGGCGACGCACGCTGCCTGCGATTGACGTCACCACGCCCACCGGAAGATTGCGCTCGAGCAAGACGGGGCCTTGCTCGATGTGGACTTCGAAATAATGCACGAGGCGGGATGTGTCTGCAGCGGCCTTGCCCAGCTGCTCGGGATCGAGCCCCGCCAGCTGCATGGCTTCCCGCATGCTGACGTTGGAGGCGTCGAGCGCGTCGAGCAGGTTCGCGTCGAAGCGCCCGATGTAGGCCGATGACCCCAGGAACGTGCTGCCGTAGCGCACGCCCTCTTCCTCCGCAAAGGCCACGACATCGAGGTCGAAGGGGAAACGTCGATTGCGGCGCTTGAGGTCGGCCACGACGGCGATGGGTAGCAGCACGCCCAGGCGCCCGTCGTACTTGCCCGCGTTGCGTACGGTGTCGTAATGACTGCCGGTGGCGAGCAAGGGCGGCGAAGCGTCGGTGGGGGCGGCGCGGTACCGGCCCACCACATTGCCGGCCGCGTCCTGGTAAACGCTGTCGAAGCCGGCCTCTGTCATCCAGGCCTGGATGCGCGCCGCGACGGCGCGGTGGGCGGGCGTCAGGTACGTGCAGGTGAGATGGTCGGGCGAATCGGAATGCACGGCGAGCGCCTCGGCCCACGCCATGACTGCATCGCCGTAGGGGCGCGTGAGCGACAGACGGTCCGCCAGCCGGATTTCCGCGATGCGGTCGATTTGCCGCAAGGCTTCCGCGAACTCTTGGTCGGGCGCATTGCGCAGCCTGCGCTCCATCGCCGCCATGATGTCGTAGCGGCTCAGTCCGGCACCCGTGGGGCCGCGCACCGCGATGATGAACGGAAAGCCGAAGCGGCTGTTGTAGGCGGCGTTGAGCTGCTGCAGCAGTTCGAACTCCTCGGGCGTGCACTGCGTGAGCCCGGCACGCGCCTGTTCGCCGGCGGAGTCTTCGGTGAGCTGGCCGGCCACGGCCGCGCGGCCAGCGAGCTCGGGGTGGGCGCGTATGAGCGCCAGTTGCTTCTCGCGGCTGGCCTCGCGCACCGTCTGGGCGAGGGCGTACTTGAGTGCCGCGACTGAAGCGAACGGACGCTTGGCGGCCGTGCGTTCCAGTACCCAGGGGCTGTGCTCGTACAGGCCGTCGAGGAATTGCACGAAGCGCGCGGCGCTGGTGGCGTTGAGAACGTCGAGGGTGAGGGATGCGGTCATGGTTGAAATCACTCCCCGGCGATGGCGGCCGGAGCGTACGGGTGTTCCTGCTTCCAGTGCCGTGCGATGTCGATGCGGCGGCACACCCAGACGTCCGGGTGCTTCTCGATGTGGTCGAGGAAACGCTGTAGAGCCCGGAAGCGGCCAGGCCGGCCGAGCAGCCGGCAATGCATGCCGATGGACATCATGCGCGGCTTGTCTGCGCCTTCGGCGTAGAGGACGTCGAACGCATCGCGCAGGTATTGATAGAAATGATCAGCCGTATTGAAGCCCTGTGGCGTGGCAAAGCGCATGTCGTTGGCATCGAGCGTATACGGGACCACGAGGTGAGGCTTGCGCTCGCCGGAGGAGGTCTCGACCTCGGTCCAGAACGGCAGGTCGTCGCCGTAGTAATCGCTGTCGTACAGATAGTCGCCCTGTTCGACCAGCAGTCGGCGCGTATTGGGGCTGTCGCGGCCGGTATACCAGCCGAGCGGCCAGGCCCCGTTGGTCAGCCGGCGAATGATTTCCGTGCCGCGGTGCATGTGGTCGCGCTCCGTGGCTTCGTCTACGTTTTGGTAATGGATCCAGCGCCAGCCGTGGCAGGCAATCTCATGGCCCTGCTCCAGGAAGGCGGCCGTTGCCTCGAGGTTGCGTTCGAGCGCCATGGCGCAACCGAAGATGGTGAGCGGCAGGTGCCTGCGTTCGAACTCGTGCAGAATGCGCCACACGCCGACGCGGGATCCGTATTCGTAGATGGAATCCATGCTCATGTGGCGCGCGGGATATGCCGCGGCGCCGATGATCTCCGACAGGAACTGCTCGGAGGTGGGGTCGCCATGCAGGACGTGGTTCTCGGCCCCTTCCTCGTAATTCAGCACGAATTGCACGGCGACGCGCGCGCGATTGGGCCAGCGGGCGTCGGGGAGGTTGCGGCCGTAGCCGATCATGTCGCGGGGATATGCATTCATGGCATGTGCAGCGAAAGGTGGGAACGCGCACCTCATGCGGGAGCATGCCTCGGCGTTCCCGCGAGGAGTCAGGGGTGCGCGTTTTTGATGTCGTCGTCGATGAAACTATATACACTTTTGTCTGCGCCAAGAACCATCGCCTGCATGCGCCTTGCTCCATCTTCTCCATGAAAGGGTTTCCATGGGAAAACTGACCACCCACGTCCTTGATACCGCCAACGGATGTCCTGCAGTCGGGATGCGCGTCGCGCTGTACCGCCTGGTCGACGACCAACCTGTTTTCCTGCGCGAGGCCGTCACCAATCACGACGGGCGCGTGGATGCGCCGCTGGTCGAAGGGGATGAATTGGTGGCAGGCGTCTACCGCCTGGCGTTCGAGGCGGGTGAGTATTTCGAACGCAAAGGGCTGTCGCTACCCGAGCCGCGCTTCGTGGGCCGCGTCGTGCTTGACTTCGGCGTTGCCGATCCCGCCCAGCACTATCACGTTCCTTTGCTCGTCGGCCCCTGGAACTGGAGCACCTACCGGGGTAGCTAAGGCCCGGGAGCAGGCCGCACGCACGCGACGATCTGCTCGCGCAGCCATTTGATGGGGCCGTCGCGCCGGGTGCGCGGATGCCACAGCAGGTAATACTGCAGCGGCGGCAACGGCAGCGGGAGTGGCACGACTCGCACGGGCAGCGAGCTTTCGAAGAACGCGGTAAAGCGCCTGCCCGTGGTCAATAGCAAGTCGGTTTGGGTCAGGACGTAGGGGATGAGGCTGAATACCGGGCACTCGAGCACGATCTCCCGTGCGTGTCCCAGGCGTGCCAGCAGCGCATCTACGGTGCTGCGCAGCCCGGGACGCATGGCAGTCGGCGCGGCGTGCCGGGCTTGCAGGTAGGCCTGCACTGTCAGGGGCCGTCGTGCCAGAGGATGGTGATTGCCCATCATGACGACGAGTTCGTCTTCCATCAGGGGCAGGCGATGCAATTGCGCGGGGGGGTCGGGCCAGTTCGCGATCACCAAATCCAGTCTTCCGTCCGCAAGTTTCTGCGCGTAGTCCAGGTCATCGGTCAGCGGATGCACGCTCAGCGACAGGCTGGGCGCCAAGGCGCGCAGGCGGCCGGCCAGGCGCGGCAGCAGCATGGGGTCGAGGTAATCCGGGGCGGCCAGATGCAGCACGCCACGGGCTCGCTGGGGGTCGAAGTCGGCAGCCGGTGCAAGGAAGTGCTCGGCCTGTGCGAGCAATTCGCGTGCAGGCGCTTCGAGGGATTGCGCCGTGGCGGTCGGCACGACCCCTCCGGGTCCGCGGACGAAGAGCACGTCGCCGGTTAGCCGGCGCAGGCGGGCCAATCTCGTGGAAAGCTGGGGCTGCCCCATGCCCAATCTTATGGCGGCGCGTGAAACGTTCAGCGTGTCGAGCAGCGTGACGAAGGCCTGGATATCGGTCAGGTTGAGCTGCGACAGGTCGGTGCCTGCGAGGCTGGCCGGAGTGGGGGAGTGCGGCATGGCGTGTCCCGCCTTTCATTCGCAGAGGCGAATATTGATTATATGGATATACAGATGATAACCGGCCGCAAGGCGCGTATGTTTGAGAGGAAAAACGCCCCGCGGACGGCGGGGCGGCACTCCTGGTAGAACGCTATGTCTTCCGATCTTTCCATTGAGGCGGAATCACCCGCCGTGCAGGTGCGTCCGGTCCGTTTCTGGCATGGGCGGCGGCGCGTCGAGCTAGACGGCCTGCCACCTGCGTTGACGGTGCTGGAATGGCTCAGAGAGGCAGCCGGCTGCTGTGCGGTCAAGGAGGGGTGCGCCGAAGGGGACTGCGGCGCGTGCACGGTAGCCGTGACCGACCTCGACGCAAGTGGCCGGCCCCGGACCCGCGCCATCAATGCCTGCATCCAACCCGTCGCGACCTTGGACGGCAAGGTGCTCGTGACGGCCGGCGACATCGGCGCGCCCGGCGCCCTGCATCCGGTGCAGCAGGCCATGGTGGATTGCCACGGCTCGCAGTGCGGCTTCTGTACGCCGGGCATCGTGATGTCGCTCTACGCCTTGTACGAAACCAAGCGCTGGGCCGGTGACGCATGCGTGACACGGGCCGAGGCGGTGCGGGCCTTGTCGGGCAACCTGTGCCGCTGCACGGGGTATCGTCCCATCCTGGATGCCGCGCAAGCCATGTGCCGTCCGCCTTGGCAAGGCGAGCCCGAGGACGAACTCAAGGGGCGACTGGAGCAGGTGGCGACCGACGACGGGGCGTGGATGCCGGCCGAAGCGAAGGCTGGGTTCGACGGCCACGGGCGAGGACGGTTTTTCGCACCGCGCACCCTCGCACAATTTGCAGCCTTGCGCGCTGCCTGGCCGGAGAGCCGCATCGTGGCCGGCTCGACCGATGTCGGGCTGTGGGTGACCAAGCAGCATCGTAGCCTCGGCGACCTGCTCTGGATAGGTGGCGTCCGTGAGCTGGCGGTCATCGGGAGGATGGAGCGCGACCCCATCGCGACCGAACGCTGGGGCAAGGAAACGGCGAGCCTGGAGATCGGCGCGGCCGTGACAGTGTCCGAAGCCTGGGACGCCTTGGCGCCGCTTTTTCCGGATTGCGCCGAATACTTCGATCGTTTCGCCTCGGTGCCCGTGCGCAACGGCGCAACCTTGGTCGGTAACCTTGCCAACGGGTCGCCGATCGGCGACGCAGCGCCCTGGCTGATTGCATTGGGCGGCTCGGTCGTCCTGCATCGGCAAGGTACGGAGCGCGTATTGCCACTCACGGAGTTTTATCTCGGATACCAGAAAAACGCATTGCAGCGCGGCGAGTTCGTGCGTGCAGTGCGCGTGCCGATTCCGGGTCCCGATGTTGCCGTGCACGCGTGGAAGCTTTCCAAGCGCCCGGAACAGGACATCAGTGCCGTGGCCGTTGCGACGGCGCTTCGGGTGGAAGGAGGACGCATCGCCGCGGCGGGCATCGGCGTCGGCGGCATGGCCGCGGTATCCAGCCGCGCGTCCAATACCGAGCGAGCCTTGGTCGGGCTCGCCGTCGACCGGCTCGGGTCGCGTGATAGCGCGGAAATGCGGCGGGTTTGGCAAACCATGCACGACGAGTTCGAGCCTATCGATGACCACCGCGCCAGCGCGGCATATCGGCGGCGGGCCGCGGCCAATCTGGTGCTGCGCTCATGCCTGGGCCTTGCCGGCGGGGCCGGGGTGCTGCGCATTGGTAGCTTGGCGCCTTTGGAGGTATAGCCATGAATGCGCCGGACCATCCGGGGATTTTCAACGTGGAGGCCGAACCGGCCTCGTGCGGCACGCCGGCGCGGCACGAGGCGGCGCACCTGCACGTCAGTGGGCAAGCCCTGTATGTGGACGACCTGCCCGAGCCGCGCGGCACGCTGTTCGTGGCTCCCGTCTTGTCGAACATTGCGCACGGCCGGCTGCGGGGCATCGACGCTTCGGCCGCCCTGGCCATGCCAGGCGTGTTGCGGGTGGTGACCGCATCGGACTTGCCTGCCGGCAACGTGCTCGGCCCCAAGCATGACGAACCCGTCTTGCCGGTCGATACGGTGTCGTATCTGGGGCAGCCGGTTGCCCTGGTGGTCGCCGCCGGCGCAAAGGCGGCCCGGGTCGCCGCCCGGGCGGTCAAGCTCGACATCGAGCCGCTGCCGGCCATATTGACCATCGACGAGGCCCTGGCGGCCCAGTCTTGGGTGCTGCCGCCGGTGCACCTGGTCGAAGGCGATGTCGACGCCGCGCTGGCCGCCGCCCCGCATAGGCTCGAAGGAGAGATTGCCTTGGGTGGCCAGGAGCAGTTCTACCTGGAGGGGCAGATTGCGTTCGCCCTGCCGGGTGAAGACGGCACGATGAAAGTGCTTTCTTCCACCCAGCACCCGGGGGAAGTGCAGCACTGGGTCGCTGACGCGCTAGGCGTACCTGCGCACTCGGTCCAGGTCGAGTGCCGGCGCATGGGGGGCGGCTTCGGCGGGAAAGAAACGCAGGCCGGGCATGTCGCGGTATGGGCCGCGGTGGCGGCGAAGGTTTGCAACGCGCCATGCAAGATGCGCCTCGATCGCGACGACGATTTCCTGATCACTGGCAAGCGCCATCCTTTCATCGGGCGCTGGAAGGTCGGCTTCGACGACGCGGGCCGCATATTGGGCCTGGACTTGCTGCAGGCTGCGGCCTGCGGCTTTTCGGCGGACCTCTCCGGCCCCATCGCCGATCGCGCCATCTTCCATGCCGACAACGCCTATTATTTGCCCGCGGTGGCGATCCACAGCTATCGCTGCAAGACGAACACGCAGTCGCATACGGCTTTCCGGGGCTTCGGTGGACCGCAGGGCATAGGCATGATCGAAGCCGTGATGGACGACATCGCGCGCCATCTCGGTCTCGATCCCCTGGCCGTGCGGCGCGTGAATCTTTACGGGGAGGCGCCGCGCGACCGTACGCCCTACGGCATGCAGGTGACCGACAACATCCTGCCGCAATTGATCGCGCGCCTCGAAGCCGATTGCCGGTACGCCGCCCGACGCGCGGCCATCGACGCATGGAATGCGGGCAGCCCGGTGATCAAGCGCGGCCTGGCGCTCACGCCCGTCAAGTTCGGCATTTCGTTCACCGCCACGATGTTCAACCAGGCGGGGGCTTTGGTGAACGTCTATACGGATGGTTCGGTGTCCGTCAACCATGGCGGGACGGAAATGGGGCAAGGGCTGCACACCAAGGTGTGCCAGATCGTTGCCGACACCTTGGGCGTGCCTCTCGAGCGCGTGCGCATCACGGCTACCGATACCGGCAAGGTGCCCAATGCTTCGGCGACTGCGGCATCGAGCGGCACGGACCTGAATGGGCGCGCGGCCGAATTCGCGGCGCGGGAAATCCGGGATAGGCTCCGCGCCTACGTTGCCGGAAAACATGGCATTGATGTCTCCGACGTGTCCATCCGCCACGGCAAGGTGAAGATTCCGGGTGCGGAACTGGAGTTTGCCGAGGTCGCCAAGGCCGCCTACGCTGCCCGCATCGCGTTGTGGTCAGACGGCTATTACGCCACGCCGAAGATTCACTACGACCCGCAGACGCTGCGCGGCATGCCGTTCTATTACTTTGCTTACGGCGCCGCGGCAGCGGAAGTAGCGGTGGACCTCCTTACTGGCGAAACCAAACTATTGCGCGTGGACATCCTGCACGACGTGGGGCGGTCCATCAATCCCGCCATCGACCTCGGGCAGGTCGAAGGGGGATTCGTGCAGGGCGTGGGCTGGCTGACATCGGAGGAGCTGGTGTGGACCCGGGACGGGCGGCTCGCCACGCATGCGCCGTCGACCTACAAGATCCCGACGGCCGGCGACGTCCCCGCCGAATTCCGCGTCGCATTTTGGCCCGAGCCCAATCGCGAAGACAACGTCTACGGATCCAAGGCCGTCGGAGAGCCGCCTTTCATGCTGGGCTTTGCGGCCTTCTTCGCCATACGCGACGCCGTGGCCGCCGCCAGGCGCGAGCGCGGTCGCTACGGGCCCGTGCCTTTGTCGGCGCCCGCGACGCCCGAAGCAGTATTGCGGGCGGTGGAGCAATGACGGGCGCTCCGCTATTGCCCGAAGGGCTGGCTGATTTCGCGCGCACCGCACCCGGGCCGTTGTGCCTGGTCAGGATACTGGGCGTGCGGGGCAGCGTGCCGCGCGGCACGGATGCAGCGATGCTGGTGGCCGGACAGGGCGTGGCCGGCACCATAGGGGGCGGCCATCTTGAGTACGAAGCAATCCGGCATGCGCGAGCCCTCTTGGCGCGGAGCACCGAGGAGGGCGTCGCACCGGCCGATGAAATCCGCCGATTCGCGCTCGGACCCAGCCTGGGGCAGTGTTGCGGCGGCAGCGTGGAGCTGGGATTTTCCGTGGTGTTCGATCCTGCCGCTGCGGTGCCCATGCTGTCCGCGATGGAGGCACGGCCGCACGAGCTCTGGCTCTATGGCGCGGGCCACGTGGCCCGCGCGCTGGTCCACGTCATGCTGCCGCTGCCGTTCCGGATCCGCTGGATCGATACGCGCGACGACGTTTTTCCCGAACCGTTGCCCTCGCACGTGCGACCTGTATCGACCGACGATGCCGCATCGGAAGCGGCGACGGCGCCGGCCGGAGCCCTGCATCTCGTGATGACCCATAGTCACGCATTGGACTTCGACATCGTGCGCACTGTCTTGGAGCGGGGCAATGCGGCATATTGCGGTCTCATCGGCTCGGCGACCAAACGGGCCACCTTCGAGCGCAGGTTGCGCGCACGCGGCATGGACGAGGCCAGCATCGCCCGCCTGACGTGCCCGGTGGGGCTGCCGCATCTGTCGGGCAAGCTGCCCGGCGTGATCGCGGTGTCGGTCGCCGCCCAGCTGCTGGCGGTGGTGCAGGCGCTCAAGGACGCACAAAAGTAGGTCCGATCATTCGCCCGCCCCTATGTAAGCAAACGGCAACCAAGGCGCTCAGCGTGGCTTCTTGCCGCATCATGCGGCCGCGGCAGCCTGCGGCGGAAGCACGGAGTGATCCATGTTCCGTAGGATGTACATCACGTAGACCACCGTCAACCCGGTAAAGGCGTAGTTGACGATGGAATTCGAAATGTTCAGCTGGTTGTATCCGTCTACGCCGTAAAGCAGGAGCGCGACCACCCGCACCAGGATGGTGGCGACTTCCCGCAGCATCAGGAAGGCGGTGAATTTATAGAAGTGCCCGATGTTGACCGAATGCCCGTATAGCTGCTTGGCGCGATCCCGGGGCATGCCCATGCGATGGGCATAGTCGATGAAAAAGAAAATGCCGAAGGGGCGCTTGGCCGCCATGGTCAAGGCGTAGAACACGATGGTCGCCGCGCTGAGCCACACCGGATTCCAGATGGCTTGCGTTGCCGTCGACGAGAGTAGGTTGACGACGAGGTTCAGGGAGATCATCACGAGCAGGAATACGCCCGAGATGCTCCATGTTTTCTCGATGAGCACGGTGGCCGCCGTATAGACGAGGCCCGGCACCAGCCCCAGGGTGATCAGCCAGTAGTCGCTGATTTGCCCGCGGAAGAGATTCCAGCCGAGAAGGGGAATGACGAGATAGACCAGCAGATCGATGAGGATGCGTGTTTTTTTCATGGCGCTAGCCGGCTGGTCCTCGTGAATCGGGCAATGGGGGAGTTTGCTGGCGCACGGGCTGCTGCGCGGGGTGCTGGCGGGGTATGCGGGGCTGGCTCCCGCCGCGCTGGCTTTCGAGTGCAATGCCTGGGGCAAGCCTGCCCTAAGCTCCCGTGCGCAAGACCGCTTCCCGGTCCACTTCAATTTGAGTCATACCCGCGGCATGGCTGTCCTGGCCGTTTGCCTCGATGCAGAGGTCGGCGTAGACGTTGAGCGAGTCGATGCCGGCATCGATGCGCTGGCGCTGGCGGATGCGAACTTTTCCCAGCGCGAGCGGGCGCTGCTGCACGCATGCGTCGGCATGCGGAGGGCGGAGTGCTTCACCGAGATATGGTCGCTGAAGGAAGCATGGGTCAAGGCCCTGGGGCGCGGCTTGTCCGTCCCCCTGGATGGCTTTACCGCCCAAGTCGATGGGCGGCCACCCCACATCGTCGATCACGCATCCGGCGGCGACGTCCGTGCGGCATGCGCGTGCCGGCTCTATGCGCCCGAGGACGGCTACCGGCTTGCCGTTGCGGTGCCGGGGGTGCGCGGCGAGGCGCTCTCGGTAAGGGCCTGGACGGGCCTGCCATTGTTGGGTTTTGCCCCGGCCGGGGCGTTCCCAGCATGGGCCGGGCCTGGGGCGGGCGCGGCGGCGCGAACCGGTCCGGCGTGTAGTTCTTCTGACGGAAGCAATGTTACCCATGGTCGCAAGATTGAATACCGTTCTTCATGACCGCCGTCCGAGCGGGCGCAGGCACCTGAGAACCGGCTTGCGGATGGTGCCCGCATTGATGGCAGCTGCGTTGGCGGCGGCGCCAGCGCCGGGGTGCGCGGAAGATCTCTATGAGATCTACCGCATGGCCCGCGAGGCCGATCCCACGCTGGCCGCGTCCGATGCCACGCGCAAGGCCACCCATGAAGGCGTGAATGCGGCACGCTCGGCTTTCCTGCCGCAAGTCAATGCCACCTATACCGCGGCACGGCAGAATACCGGCGAAAGCACGACCGCGCCGACCGAATTCAACAATACGTGGTTGCTTTATTCCAGTACATATACCCGCGGCAGGAGCAGCGCCGCTGGCATCAGCCTGGACATCCAGTTGTTCAATTGGTCCAACGTCACGACGCTACGCGGGGCGCAGGCCTCGGCGGTGGGAGCGGATTACTCCTACGACGCAGCGTCGCAGGACCTAGCCGTGCGCACGGTCGAAGCCTATTTCAACGTGCTGACGACGTCCGAGCAGCTGGAGTTTTCCGAAGCCTATGAAAAAGCCCTGGCCTTGCAGCTCAAGCAAGCCAGGGAGTTGTACCAGGCGGGCATGGCCACGGTGACCGACGTGCACCAGGCACAGGCGCAGTACGACAACGCGGTCGCACAAAGCATCACCGCCCGCAATTCCGTCCAGATGGCCCGGGAGAGCCTGAGCCAGATCATCGGCAAGGACTTCGGGCCCTTGAAGCCGTTGCGCGATCGGATCCCGTTGCTGCGTCCGGATCCGGACGACATGGAAGCATGGGTGCGGCTTGCGTATGAGCGGAATCCTCAACTCGCCGCGGCGGACAAATCGGTAGAGGCGGCCGACTACAAGGTCAAGACCGCCGCATCCGGACACCTGCCCACGCTGACCGGCACGATCCGGCGCACGATGACGCGTGTTTGGGGGACGGAGACGGGTGAAACCATTCCGCCTGGCTACGAATACTCCTGGACCCGGACCGGCAATACGCTGGTGGGCGTGACGCTCACGATACCGATTTACGCCGGAGGCCTGACCACGGCCCAGACGCGCGAGGCCATGTACCAGCGCTACGCAGCGCAGGACCAGCGTGAGGCCGTGCGGCGCGCGGTGGCCGCGAATGCGCGCAACGCTTACCGCAGCGTGATCTCGGGCATCAGCCAGGTGGAGGCCACGCGCGCAGCGGTGGAGTCGGCACAGTCCGCGCTCGACGCCTCGGTGGCGAGCTATCGGGCCGGAAGCAAGACCATACTGGACATCCTGACCAGCCAGGCCAATCTGCTCAATGCAAAGATCGCCTATTCGGTGGCGCGTCACCAGCTCGTGTTCAGCAATCTCTTGCTGAAACAGGCGTCGGGAATCCTGGGTGAAAGCGACGTGGTCGCGATCAACGCGTTGCTGCAATGAGTGCGTTGGCGCAGGGGTGCGAGCCGGGCGGCTCACTAGCGCCGGAGCGTGCGGGCCGGCGCGCTTGCCTCAGGCCTTGATGGCCTCGAGTTCTTCCTGCAGGCTCAGCCACGCCTCCTCGAGTTCACCCAGCCGTTTCTGCAGGTCGCCGTGCTCGGCCAGCACGCGCAGGCGTTCGTCCCGGCGGGCGTCTTCGTAAAGGCCCGGGTCGGCGATCAGCGCATCGAGCTCGCGCTTGCGTTGCTCGAGCTTCTGCATCTCCTCTTCCACCTTCTTGAGTCGCGCCTCCAGCGGTTTGCGCAGCGAGGAGAGCCGCTGCCGGGTTTCGGCTTCGAGCCGCCGCTGCATCTTGCGGTCGACCGGCGTGTCGGCCGCAGCGTAGTCCTGCATCGGCGCGGTCTCGACGCCGCCCTGGCGATTGACCAGCCAGTCGCGGTAGTCCTCCAGGTCGCCGTCGAATTCGCGCACGCCGCCGTCGCCGACGATCCAGAAGCTGTCCACGGTGGTCCGGAGCAAGTGACGGTCGTGCGAGACGAGGAGCATGGTGCCCTCGAACTCGGCCAGCGCTTCGGTCAGGGCTTCCCGCGTGTCCACGTCCAGGTGGTTGCTGGGTTCGTCGAGCAGCAGGAGGTTGGGTTTCTTCCACACGACCAGCGCGAGGGCCAATCTGGCCTTTTCGCCGCCGGACATGGGACCGACCTTGGAGAGGGCAAAGTCGCCGGAAAAGCCGAAGCCCCCCAGGTAATTGCGCAGGTCCTGCTCGCGCGCTTCGGGCGCGAGGCGCGCCAGGTGCAGCAGTGGCGAGGCTTCGGTGTCGAGCATGTCCAGCTGGTGCTGGGCGAAATAGCCGACTTCCAGCCCCCGGGCGGCCTTGCGTTCGCCCGCGAGCGGGGTGAGTTCGCCGGCCAGGGTCTTGACCAGCGTGCTCTTGCCTGCGCCGTTGGCCCCGAGGATGCCGATCCGCGCGCCGGCACGCACCGACAGCGTCACGCGGTCGAGGATGGGCTTGCCGGGATAGCCCGCCTGCACGCCGTCGAGCGACAGCAAGGGGTCGGGCATGTGGTCAGGGGAGGGAATGCGGATGTCGATGCCTGCGGCTGCCCGTACCGGCGCGAGTGCCTGCATCCGGGCCAGTGCCTTGACCCGGCTCTGGGCCTGCTTGGCCTTGGTGGCCTTGGCCTTGAAGCGGTCGATGAAGCTCTGCAGGTGAGCCGCCTCGCGCTGCTGTTTTTCGTAGGCGATCTGGCTTTGGCGCAGCCGCTCGGCGCGCTGCGTCAGGAAGTCCTCATAGCCGCCCTTGTAGCGTACCAGCTTGGCCTGGTCGAAATGCAGGATGGTCCGCGCCACCGCGTCCAGGAATTCGGTGTCGTGCGAAATCACGAGCACCGTACCCGGGTAGGCCGCCAGCCATCGCTCCAGCCATAGCATGGCGTCCAAATCCAGGTGGTTGGTCGGTTCGTCCAGCAAGAGCAAGTCCGACGGCGCCATCAGCGCCCGCGCCAGGTTCAGCCGCATGCGCCAGCCGCCCGAGAAGCTGGCCACGGGTTGGCGGAATTCGTGCTGGTGGAATCCCAGGCCGACCAGCAATTGCTCGGCGCGGGACTGGGCCGAAAACGCCCCGGCATCGGCCAGTTCGGCTTCCAGTTCGGCCAGCCGCAGGCCATCGAGGTCGGCATCCACGGCGTCGCGCTCGGCCTGGAGGCGACGCAGCCGGGTGTCGCCGTCGATGACGAAATCCAGCGCCTCGCGGTCCGTATCGTGGATTTCCTGGGCGATGGAGGCGATGCGCCAGCTGGCCGGGATCTCGAGCTCCCCGGCATCCGGATCGAGCTGGCCGTTCAGGAGGGCGAACAGCGTGGACTTGCCGGCGCCATTGGGCCCGACGATGCCGACGCGTTCGCCCGGGTGGACCACGAAGTCCGCGCCTTCGAGGAGGACTTTGGTGCCGCGCCGCAGCGTAATGCCTGATGCCCGTATCATGCCGTCGCCTCAGACCAATTGGTCCTGCCTGAGTAGCAGCACTTTGTCGTCTCCGCCGGAGGTGCTCAGCCAAATGGGTTCCAGCTGCGGGAAGGCCTGTTCGAAATAGGCCTTTTCATGCCCTAGCTCCAGCACCAGGATGCCGTGCGGCTGGAGGTAGTCCGCCGCCTGCGCGAGCAGCGGCCGGATCAAGTCCATGCCGTCCGCGCCGCCGGCGAGCGCGATGCTGGGCTCATGGCGGTACTCGGGCGGAAGGGCATTCATCGAACTTGTGTTGACGTACGGCGGATTGCACAAGATCAAATCGTATTGTGCAGGGGGCAGTTGCTCGAACAGGTTCGACTGGTAGAGGGCGATGCGGTCTTGAAGGCCGTAGTCGTCGACATTGATGCGCGCGACATCCAGGGCGTCTTGCGATATATCGACCGCATCCACCTGGGCGTGCGGGAAGGTCTCGGCTGCGGCGATGGCAAGGCACCCGGAGCCGGTGCACATGTCGAGCACCCATTCTACGGAGTAGGGGTCGTCGATCCAGGGGGCGAGCCCGTCGTCCAGCAGTTCGGCGATGTAGGAGCGTGGCACGATGACGCGTTCGTCCACGTAAAAACGTCGGCCGCGCAGCCAGGCCTCATGGGTCAAATAGGGGGCGGGCCGGCGTTCCGTGATGCGGCGTTCGATGATGTCCAGCACCGCCTGGCGCTCGTCGTCGAGCACGGCGGCGTCGATGAAAGGTTCGAGCCGGTCGATGGGCAGGTGCAGCGTGTGCAGGACCAGGTAGACGGCTTCGTCATAAACGTCCAGGGTACCGTGGCCCAGCGCGATGCCGGCGGCATTGAACCGGCTGACGGCGTAGCGGACCAAGTCGCGGACAGTGCGCAGCGGATGGTAGTCGAGGGCGGGCATAGGGAGTCCAGATTCAACATGCCCCGGCGCTGGCCGTGCCGGAGCGGCCGGGGAGCGGCGCGGGAAGCGCAGTTTTCGTTTCAAGTCCTACGGCGCGGCCCCGGCGTGCAACTTCCGGCGCGTCGGGCGGGCCTTCATCTCAGCAACGCTTCCAGCGTGCGTCGGTAAATGTTCTTCAGCGGTTCCAGGCTGTCAACGGCAATGTGCTCATTGACCTTGTGGATGGTGGCGTTGACCGGCCCGAACTCCACGACCTGGGGACAGATCTGCGCAATGAAGCGCCCGTCGGACGTGCCGCCCGTGGTAGAGAGCTCCGCCTCGATGCCGACTTCGGCGGCGATGGCCTGCGCCAGGGCGCTGCAGAGCGTGCCGCGGGGGGTCAGGAACGGCAGGCCGCTCAAGGTCCAATCCAAGGTGTATTCGAGGCCGTGCCGATCGAGGATGGCCGCGACGCGGCTCTTCAGCTCATCGGCGGTACTGGCCGTCGAGAAGCGGAAATTGAAATCGATCACTGCCTCGCCGGGGACTACGTTGGTGGCGCCGGTGCCGCTGTGGAAATTAGAGATCTGGAACGTGGTGGGCGGGAAATATTCGTTGCCACGGTCCCACTCGGTCACCGCGAGCTCGGCCAGCGCGCCGGCGCACTGGTGGATGGGGTTGCGGGCCTTTTCCGGGTACGCCACGTGCCCCTGGATGCCCTTGACCACGAGCCGGCCGGACAGCGAGCCGCGGCGGCCGTTCTTGATGGTGTCGCCCAGCTGCACCGAGGAGGTGGGTTCGCCGACGATGCAGTAGTCCAACTGCTCGCCGCGGGCCGAGAGCCATTCGCAGACTTTCACGGTGCCGTCGGTCGCGGGGCCCTCTTCGTCCGAGGTGATCAGCAGTCCGATCGATCCGGGGTGGTCGGGACAATGCGCGATGAACTCCTCGGCCGCCACCACGAAGGCGGCGATCGAGCTCTTCATGTCGGCCGCCCCGCGCCCGTACAGGTTCCCGTCGACGATGGTGGGCACGAAGGGGTCGGTGTTCCATTTTTCGCGCGGACCGGGCGGGACTACGTCCGTGTGGCCGGCAAAGACAACCAGTGGGCCTTCGGTGCCGCGCCGCGCCCACAAATTGACCACTCCGCCTCCGGCGATGGTCTCGCAGGCGAATCCGCGCGCCGTCAGGCGTTCAATCAGCAAAGCCTGGCAGCCTTCGTCCTCGGGAGTCACCGAGGGACGGCGGATCAGCTCTTCAACCAGGGACAGAACGGAAGTAGTCATGGGGACGCGTTGGATGAAGGTCTATCAGGCGCGCAGCAAATCGTTGATGCTGGTCTTGGCACGGGTCTGCGCATCGACGCGCTTGACGATGACGGCGCAATACAGGCTGTACTTGCCGTCGGGCGAGGGCAGGGTACCAGGCACCACCACCGAGCCCGAGGGCACGCGGCCGTAGAGAATCTCGCCGGTCTCGCGGTTATAGATCTTGGTGCTCTGGCCGATGAAGACGCCCATGGAGAGCACCGAGTTTTCTTCCACGATCACGCCTTCGACCACTTCCGAGCGGGCGCCGATGAAGCAGTTGTCCTCGATGATGGTGGGATTGGCCTGCAGCGGCTCCAACACGCCGCCGATGCCCACGCCGCCGGAGAGGTGGACGTTCTTGCCGATCTGCGCGCAGGAGCCCACGGTCGCCCAGGTGTCGACCATGGTGCCCTCGTCGACGTAGGCGCCGATATTGACGTAGGAAGGCATCAGCACCGCATTGCGGGCGATGTACGAGCCGCGGCGCGCGACGGCGGGCGGCACCACGCGAAAGCCCCCTTGCTTGAAGTCGGCGTCGGTGTAGCCTGCGAACTTGCTCGGTACTTTGTCGAAGAACTGCAGGGGCGTGCCCGGGCCGGCGCCCATCACGACGTTGTCTTCCAGGCGGAAAGAAAGCAGCACGGCCTTCTTGATCCATTGGTGCACGAGCCAGTCGCCATTCTGTTTTTCGGCCACGCGTAGTTCACCCTTGTCCAGCGCGTTCAACACGTGATCGACGGCTTCGCGGATCGGCGCGGGAGCGGATGCGGGCGAGAGCGAGGCACGGTCTTCCCAAGCTTGTTCGATGATGTTCTGGAGGTCTTGGCTCATGGTCGGATATCCGGAAAAAAATCAGAGAAAGAAAGCGCCGCGCCGGAGCCCGGCCCGGTCCGCGGGCAAGGCAGGCCGGGCGTCCCGCGCCCCAGGAGGGCCGTAGGCATTCATGCCGTGCGGGGGGCAGCCAGCGAGCGGGCGTAGCGGGCCAGCCGGTGGGCGGCCTCGACGCATTCGTCCAGCGGCGCCACGAGCGCCAGGCGCAAGCGGTTGGCGCCGGGATTGCCGGCGCGCGTCTCGCGGGCCAGGAAGCTGCCAGGCAGCGCCGTGACGTTTTCCTGCGCCAGCAGGCCGCGGGCGAACTCCGCGTCGTCGATGGGCGTACGGGGCCAGAGATAAAACGAAGCCTGGGGGCGTTGGACGTCCAACACGTCCTGCAGGATCGGCAGCACGGCCTCGAATTTTTCTCGGTACATGCGCCGGTTCTCGCGCACGTGCTCTTCGTCGTTCCAGGCCGCGATGCTCGCTGCCGCGACGACGGCGCTCATGGCGCTGCCGTGGTAGGTCCGGTACAGCAGGAACCGGGCCAATAGCTTGGCGTCGCCGGCCACGAAGCCCGAGCGCATTCCCGGCACGTTGGAGCGCTTGGACAGGCTCGAAAACACCACGATGTTGTGGAAATCCGTGCGGCCCAGGCGGTGGGCGGCTTCGAGCGCACCCAGCGGCGGCTGCGATTCATCTAGGTAAATTTCGGAGTAGCACTCGTCCGAGGCGATGACGAACCCATACTTGTCGGCCTGCTCGAACAGGTACTTCCATTCTTCCAGGTCCATGACGTTGCCCGCCGGGTTGCCGGGCGAGCATACGTAGACCAGCCGGGTTTCGTTCCACTCTTCGTCCGACACCGAGGACCAATCGCAGCCGAAGTTGCGAGCCGGGTCGGCGTTGACGAAGGTCGGGCGGCCGCCTGCCAGCAGCGCCGCGCCCTCATAGATCTGGTAGAACGGGTTGGGGCACAGCACCCGCGGCCGTTTGGCATCGTCGACCACGAGCTGGGCGAAGGCAAACAATGCCTCGCGCGAGCCGAGCACGGGCAGCACCTGGGTATCGGGATCGACGGCCGGCAGCCCGTAGCGTCGTTGCAGCCACCCTGCGATGGCTGCCCGCAGGGCGGGAGAGCCTTTGGTCGGTGGGTAGCTGGAGAGGCCGGACAGATTCTGGCGCACGGCGTCTTCGATGAAGGCCGGCGTGGCGTGCTTGGGCTCGCCGATGGATAGGCTGACGGGGCGCAGGTTCGCGGGCGGCTCGACACCGGCGTACAGCGCGCGGAGCTTTTCGAAGGGGTAGGGCTGGAGCAGCCCGAGACGAGGATTCATGGGCGCGATTGTAACCTCGGCGCCGCGCTTTTTTGCCGCCGGGGTCAGGCCGCGCGCTTGGATTCCTGCCTGGTGCGCTCGCACGGCTCGGTAAACGTGTAGCCCACGCCCCGCACCGCCTGCAGCGGCAACTTGATGCCTCGATGCGCAGCCTTGCGGCGCAGGCGGCTCACCAGCACTGCCACATTGTGCGACTGGCGCAACCCGTCGCGCAGCGAGGTGTCCTGCCATTGCTCGAACGTCAGGACCCGGTTCGGCGCCAGCAACAGGAGGCTGATGAATTGCCATTCGGTCAACGTGAGCGGCAGGGCACGCTCTTGGGGGTCGACGAGGCGTCGCGGCGGCGCGGTGAGCCGCCAGGTGGCGGGCGGGGGCGGCGTTATTTTGGGCTGTGGCCGCGGCGCATCCAGGTGCTGGCGCAGGGCCCGCAGTACGGAGT
>NZ_JADGHH010000054.1 GCF_019689535.1 Pigmentiphaga sp. | reverse complement strand
CGCCGTCCTATTTCGCTTCAAGCTGCGGCGGCGCGCCGATTTCCATCGTGCGCCAGTACATCGAGCAGCAGCAAACCCCACACTGAAACCCAAAGACAAAGACGGCTGCGCCGTCCGCGCCATCCTTCCCCGCCCTGAACGGCGGGGCTTGTCGCGCACCGGGTCAACCAAACGCTCGAGCAGCCGCCCGGCTGGCAGCTCGCCACCGCGCGCTTGGCCGATCTCCTGCTCGTCCACATCCTCGGCCAACACCTGCGCTCGCCGGCCCAGCGCCGCGCCAGCGTGTTGCGGGGCATGCAGGACCAAGGCATCGCGCGCGCCATGCAGCAGATCCACGCACACCCCGAAAAACCGTGGACCGTGGCGACGCTGGCGGCCGCGAGCTATTCGTCGCGCACGGTGTTCAGCGAGCGCTTCCGGCGGCTCGTGGGCATGACGCCCATGCAATACCTGTCCTCTTATCGCATGGTCGTGGCGGCGGAAAAACTCAAGGAACCGGGCGCGACCCCTGACGAGGTCGCGCAAGCCGTGGGCTACGAATCCGCCAAGGCTTTCTCGCGCGCTTTTCGTCGCTGGAATGGCGTCACCCCAGCCCAATATGCCCGCCGCGCCTGAGCTGGGGGAGCGAGTCGCTACAATCAGCGGGTTTGCCGGCTTCCGGCCCCACCCCGAACAGACAGCGTTTCTGCCCGCATGCTGAACAGACTCTGGCTGGGTTTCTTCCTCGCCGCGGCGGTCGCCGCCTTCGCCCGCTGGGGAGCGGGACACGATCCCTCGGTGTTCCAGTCCATGGTCGGCGCGCTCTTTGCGATGGCCAAGCTTTCGGTAGAGGTCATGGTGTTGCTGTTCGGCACCATCACGCTCTGGCTCGGCTTCCTGAAAATCGCGGAGCGGGCAGGATTGGTCGATGCGCTCGCCAGGCTGCTGGGGCCGCTCTTCGCACGGCTCATGCCCGAGGTGCCCCGCGGTCATCCTGCCGTAGGCCTCATGACCTTGAACTTCGCCGCCAACGTGCTGGGCCTGGACAACGCCGCCACGCCCATCGGCCTGCGCGCAATGAAGTCGCTGCAAACGCTCAACCCGAACAGCGCGACGGCGAGCAACGCGCAGATCTTCTTCCTGGTGATGAATGCGTCGTCCCTGACCCTGCTGCCGGTGACGATCTTCATGTACCGTGCGCAACAGGGGGCATCCGATCCCACCTTGGTTTTCCTGCCCATCCTGCTGGCGACGAGCGCCTCCACCCTGGCGGGATTCCTCGCCGTCGCCATCGTGCAGCGCCTGCGCATCTGGGATCCCGTCGTGATGGCTTGGATGGCCGCGGCCGTGTTGCTGCTCGGAGGCTTCATGGCGTTTCTCTCCACCCTCTCGGCCGCGGCGCTAGGCGCGCTTTCGTCCCTACTCGGCAACCTGACGCTGTTCGCCCTGGTCCTCGCGTTCCTCGTCGTGGGCGCCCTCAAGAAAGTGCCCGTCTACGAAAGCTTCATCGAAGGCGCGAAAGACGGCTTCGACGTGGCCAAGGGCCTGCTGCCCTATCTGGTCGCGATGCTGTGCGCCATCGGCGTGCTGCGCGCATCGGGCGCGCTGGACTTTGCGCTCGAAGGCCTGCGTGCCGCCGTGCAATGGCTGGGATTCGATACGCGTTTCGTCGACGCCCTGCCCACCGCCCTAGTCAAGCCATTTTCCGGCAGCGCAGCGCGCGCGCTGATGATCGAGTCCATGCAGAACTACGGCGTGGACAGCTTCCCGGCACTGCTCTCGGCCACGATACAGGGCAGCACCGAAACGACGTTCTACGTGCTGGCCGTGTATTTCGGCGCGGTGGGCATCCAGCGCACGCGGCATGCGGTAGGGTGCGCCCTGCTGGCCGACCTCGCGGGAGTGCTGGCGGCAATCGGCGTGTGCTATTGGTTCTTCGGCTAAAGGCTGGTTAAAGGGGCTACACGCCGTGCCCCGCACCGACCACGCCCGCCTCATGCAAGACGTCCGCCAGCGCGATGAACTGCGCCACAGAAAGCTCTTCGGCGCGCGCCGTCTCCTTCACGCCCACTTCGTCCCAGGGCACGAGCGCCGCCCACTCTCCCAGGCCGCGCCGCAACATCTTGCGGCGCTGCGCGAACGCCTTGGCCACGACGGCCGAGAATGCCGCGTCGCTACGCGCCCTCGGGCGATCCGCACCGAGCGGGATCATGCGCACCACGGCCGACACCACGCGCGGCGGCGGGTCGAAAGCCTCGGGCGGCACGTCGAACAATTTTTCCATGTCGTAGCGTGATTGGAGCATGACCGAAAGCCGGCCATAGTCGGCATCGCCTGGCTGCGCGACCATGCGGTCGATGACTTCACGCTGCAGCATGAAATGCTGGTCCCGCACCTGGTCCGCATAAGGCATCAAATGAAACAGCAACGGACTCGAGATGTTGTAGGGCAGGTTGCCGACGATCCGCAGCGGGGCGCCGAACTGCGCGAAATCCACGGTCAGCACGTCGGCTTCGGTCACTTCCAGGCGCTCGGGCGGATACTGGCTGCGCAAGCGCGCGGCAAGATCTCGATCGATCTCGATCACTTTCAGGCGGTCGACCCGCTCGAGCAGCGGGCGCGTGAGCGCGGACAGGCCGGGGCCGATCTCGACCACGTTGTCGCCGGATCGCGGGTTGACCGCACGCACGATGGATTCGGTAATGCTGTCGTCGACCAAAAAATGCTGGCCGAAGCGCTTGCGCGCCTGATGCTTCATGCGGAAACTCCGGCGCCAGCCCGGCTGCCGGCGCTGATCATTTGGATGGCGGTGACGATGGCCTGTTGCAGGCTGCCGGGATCGGCCCTGCCTGTCCCCGCCAAGTCGAGCGCGGTGCCGTGGTCCACTGAGGTGCGGACATAGGGCAGGCCCAGCGTGATGTTGACGCCATGCCCGAAGCTTGCGTGCTTGAGCACGGGCAGCCCCTGGTCGTGGTACATCGCGAGCGCCGCATCGAACCCGGCTAGATGCGCGGGCACGAACAGGGTATCGGCGGGCAAGGGTCCTTGCACATCAATGCCGGCGGCGCGTGCCCGAGCGATGGCCGGCGCAATGATGTCGATCTCCTCGCGGCCCAGATGCCCGCCCTCGCCGGCGTGCGGATTCAAGCCGCACACGGCGATGCGGGGCCGGGAAAGGCCGAAGCGGCTGCGCAGGTCGGCATCGAGGATGCCGAGCACGCGGTCGAGTGTTTCGGGGGTGATGGCATCGGGCACGGCGCGCAGCGGCAGGTGCGTGGTCGCGAGCGCCACGCGCAGGCCGCCGCCCGCCAGCATCATGACGACCTTGTCTACGCCTGCGTGTTCCTGCAGATATTCAGTGTGGCCCGAGAACGCGACGCCGGCATCATTGATCACGCCTTTGTGGACAGGAGCAGTGACAATGGCTTGCGCCTCCCCTGCCGAGACCATGCCTATGGCCATGTCCAGGGTATCGAGCACGTACTGCGCATTGGCCACCGCGAGCCGCCCCGGTTCGGACGGGACGCGCAGCGGCACATGACGCACGGCGACGCCAGGCAGCGACGTCAGGTCCACGCCGCCCCGCGCCGCGAGGAGATCCCCGTCGCCGACGAGCACGAGTTGCGTATCCGCAGGCACCTCCGCCCGCCCCCGCTGGCTGGCGAACCAAGCGGCCGCCGCGGCCGACAGCTCCGGGCCGATGCCCGCGGGCTCGCCCGTCGTCAATGCCAAGGTGCGTCGTCGGTCCATTGCGCCAGTCAAGAGGGGTTCTCTGATGGGCTGTCGCCCAGCCTGATCTCCACGTACGCTTTGTCGCGCAGCTCGCGCGCCCAGTCTTCGTAGAGTTGGTCCAGCTTGCGCTGGAACAAGGCCTGGCGGGCTGCCTGGCGTTGCCGCTCGCGCCCGACGTCCTGGGTGCGCCGCTCGATCACTTGGATGAGATGCCAGCCAAAGGGAGACTGGATGGGCTCGCTGACTTCGCCCGGCTTGAGTGCATCCATGGCACGCTCGAACTCGGGCACGGTTTCCTGCGGCGACAACCAGCCCAGGTCGCCCCCCTGGGGAGCCGAGGCATCGTTCGAATATTGACGCGCCATGTCCGCGAAATTCGCGCCGCCCTGGACGATGCGCTGGCGGATGTTCACGAGGCGTTCCCGCGCCTGCTCGGAACTGAGCACCGCGGTGGGCCGGATCAAGATGTGGCGCGCGTGGGTCTGCTGCACCGGCATGGCCGGGCTGCCCGGGCCGCCGATGCTCTTGCGGTCGACCAGCTTGAGAATGTGAAACCCATTGCCGCTCTGGATGATTTCGC
The DNA here is from genome assembly GCF_019689535.1 of Pigmentiphaga sp. GTDB lineage: Bacteria > Pseudomonadota > Gammaproteobacteria > Burkholderiales > Burkholderiaceae_B > Pigmentiphaga. The sequence continues at coordinate 15,237 of NZ_JADGHH010000054.1, read as the reverse complement.
TGATGCCGCCCGGGCTCAGTTGCGAGACCGCCTCCACGAACAGCGACGGCCAGCGGTCGGCCGGGCGGGTGCCGAGGTCGCCCCCGCGTAGAGCCTCCTCGCCGTCGGACGAAGCGGCAGCCAGGCGCGCGAAATCAGCGCCATTGCGAAGTTGTTCCAGCAGCGCCTCGGCCTTGCGCCGCAGCCGGGCCACCATGTCGGACGAACTGCCCTCGGGTACCCGCACCAAGATCTGCGCCAAGGTCATTTCAGACGGCGCCGCTTCATGTTCCTCGGCAAGATAGGCGTCGATCTCGGGCTCGGAGACCTGGATCTGGCTGTCCACCGCCCGCTCGCGCAGGCGCAACAGCGTCAGCTCCTGGCGCAGGTCCTCGCGGTAGACCGAGAACGGCACGCCCTCGCGCTCGATCTGGTCCCGCATCTGTGACACCGTCACGTGGTTTTGCTCGGCAATGCGGTTGATGGCGCGATCGAGCTGCATGTCGTCGATGCGGATGCCAAGCTGGGCCGCTTCCTGGAGCTGCGTTTTCTCGACGATCATCCGTTCGAGCACCTGGCGCTCCAGGGTGTTCCGGTCGGGAGCCGGGATCTGCTGCCGCGCCAGCGTCGCCAGAGCCGTCTGCACCCGACCATCGAGCTCGCGCCGCGTAATGACGTCGGAATTCACGATGGCCACGATCGCGTCGCCCAATTGGATACGCGACGAAGACGTCCCGCCAGGAGAGGAAGTGGCGCCCGAACCGGAAGAGGAGGACGGGCTGGAGGCGGGAGCCCCGAACGGCGCGGTCAAGGCAGGCCCGCGGCCGGACTCTCCCGGCAGCCGCAGTCCCTGCGCCGCTGCCTGCCCGCCGGCCAGCAGGGCCAGGCAGCTGAGTGCGACGCCGCACTTCGCTTTCGTCATGGTGGGCAATACCTTGAAAACCATCATTCGTACCTTTCGAACACCGTCCCTTTCTCAGGAGGCGGGTTGATGACCTGATAACCGGGAATGCTACGACGCAAGGTCGTCATCGGACTGGCCCCGATGCCGCCGAAGCCGGTCAGCTCGAGCTGGAAGAAAACTGCGGTGGTGGCGTTGTTCTTGGCCACCGCGTACCGCTGGCCGACCAGGCGGAAAGCCCAGCAACATCCGCCGTTGTATTCGATTCCGGCCACCGATTCGGCGATCCGGTTCTCGAGCAGCGAGTAATTGATGCGGCCGATGCCGAACCAGCGCGGCGCCAGCGGCCACTGGAAAGCCACGTCGATCAGCTCCTGCCCCGGCACACTGACCGACTCTCGCTTGTAGCGATAGGCGAGCGAAATGGTGCTCAGGCGCTGGGGGCTCCAGCGCGCGCCGATGGTGGACCGGGTCACGCGCTCGATCTTGGGATTGTATTGCACCGTGGTTTCGCCGCTCAGCGTGGACGTCAGCGCGCCGTACACGGAAACGAGGAAATCAGACCGTCCGTCGGAATTGGGCGCTTCGCCAGGCAACGTGACCCGTTGATCGCTGAAGTACAAACGCTGCGCCCCCATGATCCTGGCGCGCTCGACGCCGGTCTTGGGATCGAGCCAGCGCGTGGTCAGCGCGGCGGTCAGCTGGTTGGCCTCGGCGATGCGGTCCCAGCCCGCGTACAGGTTCTCGGAGAAGATCTGCGCAAAATTGAAATCCGCGAGCGCAGTATCGTAGATGGGCAGGTTCGACTGATTGCGGTAGGGCACGCGCAGGTAGTAGAGGCGCGGCTCCAGTGTCTGCCGGGCCGGTTGGCCCAGCAGCGAGCTGTCCCTCTCGAAGATCAAGCCGGTATCCAGCGACATGATCGGCACGGTGCGCGACGCGTTGCTGGACGGCGCCCCCTGGAAGGAATCGGTGTTGTAGCGGGTAGCGTGGATGCCGATCTTGGGAATGAAGAACCCACCCGGCCGGATGATGGGATACGACACCGAGGGGTACGCGTAGGCGCGCTCCCCCGTCACCGCGTCATGGCGGCGGAAGCGCGTCGCGTCCGCCTCCAGGCGCAGGTCGAGGCCGTTCCAGTCGAAGCGCTGGCCCGTCAGGTGCAATTGCGGTTCACGGCCGTACGGCGGCACGATGGGCGCGAGCGGATCCTGGAGGGTTTGATAGCTCACTACGCGGCCGAACGCGTTCCAGTACCCCTGGTTCCAATTCAGGGTGAACGAACGCTCCAGGGTCGCCGTCGAGGCCAAGCCCGTGCCGAGCACCGACAAATCCCGGAAATACGCGTCATCCGAGGCCTTGGAGAAGTTCCAGTTGAATCCCAGGTTGGGCGACAACTGCTGGCGGTGCTGCGAACTGAACAGATAGCGGTCACGATTCGCGACACGGTCGTTCGGCAGGTAGCTCAGGCGCGTCTCGCCGCTGAACGAAGGCTCCAGGTAGCGGAACTCGCCGGAGAGCTGCAGGCCGCGGCGCAGCATCACCTTGGGCGTCAGCGTCGCATCGCGGTTCGGCGCGATGTTGAAGTAATACGGAATCGAGAACTCCGGGCCGCTCTTGCTGGTGAGCCCGAAAGTCGGCGCCAGGAATCCCGACTTGCGGTCACGCGAAATCGGGAAAGACATGATGGGCGCGGCCAGGATGGGCACGTCCTTGAAATACAGCACCCCGCCATAGCCGAGCGCCTGCCCCGAGTTGTAGTCAAAGTCCACTCTTCGCGCGCGCAGCTCCCAATCGGGATCGTCGCACGAGCAACCGGTATAGCGGACGCGCTCGGCGCGGATCCGGTCCTGGCCCAGCAGGCGAATCTGCTGCGCCGAGCCGCTGCTGCCATTCAACCCGAAGAAAAACCGCGCGTCGCTGACCTCGCCCGTCCCGCTGCTCATGTTGAGCTTCAGTCGCGGCCCAGTTAGCAGGTTGCCTTCCCGGAGCAGGCGCACGTTGCCCAGGGCCTCCAGTTCATCCTCGACCTGGTCGTATTGGATGCGGTCGCCTTTCAGGATGGTGTCGCGGCGCCGTACCTGCGCATGGCCTTCCAGCCTGACGACGTCCTGATCCTCGACGGTCAGGGAGTCCGCCTCCATGAACACCGGCAACTGGTCAGGATCGTAGGTATGCGTGCGCAGGCCGGGCGACAGGCGCAGGCCCGGCACGGAGACGCCGCCGGAAGGTGGCCCCTCTTGCGCATGGGCCAACGGCACTGTCGCAAACACGGCAAATAGGCAGAACCACCGGATCGATCGCACGGGCCTTCTGGAATCAAAACGAAAGTCGAAGAATACGCGACCCGGCGGCCGCGCGCGGTAAAAAAAGATAGCGGGCCCGCATCCTTCGGCGGGAGCCGGAGTCCTCGTCTCGGGAAGGGAGCCTTCGTTCCGGGATCCGATATCGGTCGGTATTATAGGAGGCATGAATGCCACCACCGATCTTGCCGCCGGCCCGTCCGGCGCCGATGCCCGCCTTGCGCAGCTTTCGGGCTGGATATCCGGGCTTCCTGCCGCTCTCGAGCTCAATCCTGCTTCCCTGCGCCCCGCCTCGAGCGACGCCAGCTTCCGCCGCTACTTCCGCGTCGAGATGGGCGCCGGCACAGCCGTCGTCATGGACGCCCCGCCGGGCAAGGAGGATTGCCGCCCGTTCCTGCACGTAGCCGGCCTGCTGCGCGATGCGGGTGTCCACGTGCCCGCCGTCCTCGCCCAAGACGTCGACCAAGGCTTCCTGCTGCTCTCGGACCTCGGCTTTACCACGTACTTGGACTACCTACACGGCCAGACGACGCCGCACGACATACACCGCATCTATATGGATGCCCTGGCGTCGCTGGTGAAGTTGCAACAAAGCGCAACCACCGGGCTGGCGCGATACGACAAGCCGCGGCTCATCGCCGAGCTCGAACTATTCCCCGAGTGGTACGCCGCCCGCTACTGCGACCGCCCGCTCGACCCGCCCGAGCGAGACGCGTTGAACGGAGTCTTCGAAGCACTGGTCGACGCCAACCTCGCCCAACCTTTCGTCCTCGTCCACCGGGATTACCACTCGCCCAACCTGATGGCAACAGACCTCCCGAAGGAGGGGCCGAACTACGGCCCCAACCCGGGCGTCATCGACTTCCAGGACGCCGTGGTCGGGCCCATCACCTACGACCTCGCTTCCGTGCTGATGGACGCCCGCTTCACCTGGGACGAACCGCAGCAGCTGGACTGGGCGATCCGTTATTGGGAAATGGCCCGCAAGGCAGGACTGCCGGTGCCTGACGACTTCGCCGAGCTCCATCGCGCCTACGAGTGGATGGGGTTGCAGCGCAACCTGCGCATCCTGGGGGTGTTCGCCCGGCTCGCCCACCGCGACGGCAAGCGCCACTACCTGGATCACATCCCGCGCGTCAACGCCTATGTGCGACAGGTTGCCGAGCGTTACCTCGCCTTCAAGCCGCTGACCAAGCTGCTCGACAAGCTGGAAGGGCGCCAAGCCGCGGTGGGATACACCTTCTGATGCGCGCGATGATTCTCGCGGCTGGGCGCGGCGAGCGCATGCGCCCGCTCACCGATGCAGTCCCCAAGCCGCTTCTTCCGGCAGGCGGCAAGCCATTGATCGCCTGGCACATCGAGCGCCTCGCGGCGGCCGGATTCCAGGACATCGTGGTCAACCACGCCTGGCTAGGCGAGCAGATCGAACAGGCCTTGGGCGACGGCAGCCGCTGGGGCGTGCGGCTGCGCTACTCGGCCGAGGGCCGCGCGCTCGAGACCGCCGGCGGGATACGCCAGGCGCTGCCCCTATTGGGGGAGGCGCCGTTCCTCGTCATCAACGGTGACATCTGGACGGACTGGGATCCATCCGCCGCGCGGGCTGCCGCCCAAACGCTCGAACGCGACGAGCGGCTGGCTTGGCTCGTGCTGGTGGACAACCCGGATCATCATCCCGAAGGCGATTTTCACCTCGGTGCGGACGGCCTCGTCCGCGACCAGGAACCCCGCCTGACCTTCGCCGGAATCGGGGTTTACCGTCCCGAACTCTTTGCGTCATTGCCGGCCGGCGAACCGGCCAAGCTGGCCCCGCTGCTGCGCGCCGCCATGGCCGAAGGACGCGTGGGCGGCAGCCGGCACCCCGGCCGCTGGACCGACGTCGGCACGCCCCAGCGCCTGGCCCGGCTCGACGCGAGCCTACAATAGCCTTCAGTTATTTGCGTACGGATACGCCTCATGAGCATTCCCGCCCAGGACATCTCTCCTTTTGCCGCGCGCCGCAAACGCTTGCTGGAAGCCATGCATGCCCAGGGCGGCGGAATCGCCATCCTGCCTACCGCGCGCGAGTGCGTGCGCAACCGCGACGCGGAGTATCCCTATCGCTTCGACAGCGACTTCTTCTACCTGACAGGCTTTCCCGAACCCGAGGCCTGGATGGTGCTGGTCGCGGGAAGTCAAGACCGGCAGATCCTGTTCTGCCGGAGCAAGAACCTCGAGCGCGAAATCTGGGATGGCTACCGGATCGGCCCGGACGCAGCCGCGGAGCAGTTCGGCTTCGACCAAGCCTATCCGGTGGAATCCCTTTCGGATGAATTGCCCAAGCTCATCGCCGACCAGCCAGCGCTGTTCGTGCCGCTGGCCAGCGACCGCCTGTTCGACCTGAACCTGCGCACGTGGCTGGACAAAGTCCGGGCGATGGGCCGCTCGGGCGCCACGGTGCCGGGCCGCACCTACGATCTGCGCGCCATCCTGGCGGAAATGCGGCTCGTCAAAGATGCCAGCGAGCTCGAGACCATGCGCCGCGCCGCGGCCATCTCCGCCGGCGCGCACGTGCGGGCCATGCGCGCCGCGCGCCCGGGCATGCGGGAATACGAGATCGAGGCCGAACTGCTGCATGAGTTCCGCCGCCACGGCTCCCAGTCCGTCGCCTACAACTCCATCGTGGCCACCGGCCGCAATGCCTGCGTGCTGCATTACCGCGCCGGCGACGCCGAACTGAAAGACGGGGACTTGCTGCTCATCGACGCAGGCTGCGAATTGGACGGCTACGCCTCGGACATCACCCGCACCTTCCCCGTCAACGGACGCTTCAGCGGTCCGCAGCGGGCCCTCTACGACATCGTGCTGGAAGCGCAGCGTGCCGCCGCCTCCCGGACCCTCCCCGGCGCTCGCTGGAACGAAGGCCACGACGCCGCGGTGCGCGTCCTGGCGCAAGGGATGATCGACGAAGGACTGCTGGCCGGCTCGCTCGACGGCGTGCTGGAATCCCAGCAGTACACCCGCTTCTACATGCACCGCACCGGCCACTGGCTGGGCATGGACGTGCACGACGTGGGCGACTACCGAGAGCCGGGCCCGGCGCCTGCCGGCGACACGCAGCGGCCGTGGCGCACGCTGCGTCCGGGCATGGTGCTGACGATCGAGCCCGGCATTTACGTCCGTCCGGCAGACGACGTTCCAGAACGTTTTTGGGACATCGGCATACGCATTGAAGACGACGCCGTCGTCACCGAGACCGGGTGCGAGCTGATCACCCGGGGCGTGCCCGTCGCCGCCGACGACATCGAAGCCTTGATGAAATGAGCCCCCGGCTGCGCGCTTCGAATGCACGGCATTGACATGCACGCGGACGTTACCATCCTGGGCGGCGGCCCCGTGGGCGCCACCCTCGCGCTCCTGCTCGCCCGCGCAACGGCGCGGCCCGGAAAAATCGTGCTTTGCCGGCCGCAGCGTGCCGCCGCGCCCTCCGCCACCCCGCCTGCCGATCCGCGCGTGATGGCCCTGAACCACGGTAGCCGCGTACTGCTCGCGTCCATCGATGCCTGGCCGGCAGGCGGCGCGGACATACTCGACGTCCACGTGTCCCAGCAAGGGCGCCTGGGCCGCACGCATATCTCGCGCGACGACTTCGGCGTACCCGCGCTCGGCACCGTGCTGCCCTACCCGACCATCGTGCAAGCACTCGATGCCGCGCTCGAACGCACCGGCGTGACCATCCGGGCCGGATCCCCCGCTACCGTCCTGCGGGACGAAGGGCGACGCGCCGTCGTGCGCCAGGACGACCGGGAATGGACCACCACGGTCTGCATCCACGCCGAAGGCGGTACCTTCGACCACCAGGCGCGCAACGATTTGCACCGCAGCTACGACCAGCACGCGATCCTGGCCATCGTGCGCGCCGGGCGTCCGCGTCCCGGGTGGGCCTGGGAGCGATTCACGCGCGAAGGGCCGCTGGCGCTGCTTCCCTATCCGGCCGGGCCCACCCGCGACGCCAGCCGCTACGCCCTGGTCTGGTGCGTCCGGCCCGAACACGCCGACGAGCTCATGGCCATGGACGACGCGGCGTTCGGCCGAGCGCTCGGCAGCGCCTTCGGTTCCCGGCTCGGCGATCTCGTGCTTGCGGGCCCCCGCCATCGGTATCCGCTCGGAATCAACCTGCGCCGCCGCCTCGTCGACGGCAACCGCGTCGTCATCGGCAACGCGGCCCAGACCCTGCACCCGGTGGCGGGGCAGGGCATGAACCTGGGCCTGCGCGACGCGGCGCGCCTGGCCGAGGCCCTTGCCCCGCTGCTGCGGGACGCCGAAACGCCTGCCCCGCCCCTGCTTGCCGCCTACGCCCGCGCGCGTGCAGCCGACCGCTGGCTCACCAGCGGCCTGACGGACTTTTTGCCCCGCATATTCTCGACCGGCATGGCGCCGGTCGAACACGCCTGCGGCCTCGCCCTGCTCGGGCTGGACCTGTCCCGTACCCTGCGCGGCCCCCTCGCGCGACAATTGATGGAGGGGATCAGGGGGTGATGTAACAACTTCCCCAGCCCCGACGGCGGTACAATCGCTGCTTCCCTCAGATTTTTTTGCCCACGCGCGCCCTTCCCCTCCGTGAGTGAGGCGGATGGCGCATTCAGTCATGCGCATCGGCCCCTACGAACTCCCGAACAACGTTTTCGTCGCCCCCATGGCGGGCGTGACGGACCGTCCGTTCCGCCAATTGTGCAAGCGGCTGGGCGCGGGCCATGCGGTCTCCGAAATGGCGGCCAGCAACCCCAAGCTCTGGAACAGCGTCAAGACCTCGCGCCGCCTGGATCACGCCGGCGAAAGCGAACCCATCGCCGTCCAGATCGCCGGGAGCGACCCCGACATGATGGCCCAGGCCGCGGTCTTCAACGTGGGCAAAGGCGCGCGCATCATCGACATCAACATGGGATGCCCGGCCAAGAAAGTCTGCAACGTCGCCGCGGGCTCGGCCCTGCTGCGCGACGAAGACCTGGTCGCGCGCATCCTCGAGGCAGTCGTGCGCGCCTGCACGCCGCTCGGCGTGCCGGTCACGCTCAAGACCCGCACCGGCTGGAGCCGCGCCGAACGCAACATCCTGCGGGTGGCCCGCCGGGCCCAGGACATCGGGATCGCCGCGCTGGCCCTGCACGGCCGCACGCGCGAAGACCTCTACATGGGCGAAGCCGAATACGAAACCATCGCCCAAGTCAAGGCCGAGCTGTCCATCCCGGTCATCGCCAACGGCGACATCGACTCGCCCGAGAAGGCGCGGAAGGTGCTGGAGGCGACCGGCGCGGATGCCGTCATGATCGGCCGCGCCGCGCAGGGCCGCCCCTGGCTGTTCCGGGAAATCGATCATTACCTGCGCACGGGCTCGCTCCTACCCGGACCGACGCTCACCGAAATGCGGGAGCTGCTGCTGCAGCATCTGGACGACCACTACCGTTTCTACGGCGAATACACGGGCGTGCGCACCGCACGCAAGCACATTGGCTGGTATCTGGCTTCGCTGCCGGGCGGGCCGCAGTTCTGTGCGCAACTGAATTTGATAGAAAACACACGCGACCAATGGCACGCGGTGGCCGCCTGGTTCGATCGCTCGATCGAGCGCGACGCCGCGCCGCGGCTCGCTGCCTAGGCCGCGCATCAAGGAAGACATATGAAAGAACATACGCTTGAAGAATGCGTACGCCACACCCTGGACCGCTACTTCAAGGATCTTGACGGGGAGCCGACGAGCGGCATCTGGGACATGGTGCTGACGGCCGTCGAGCGCCCCATGCTCGAAGTCGTGCTGGAAAAGGCAGACCGCAACCAGTCGCGCGCCGCCGAGATGCTGGGCATCAACCGCAACACCCTGCGCAAGAAGCTCGACTTTTACCAAATCAAGGTCTAACTCGGCCGCCCCAATCCATTTCACGTGCCGGCCCTGGCACGCCATCTTGACTACTCAACATGAAAATCGAACGCGCGCTTCTCTCCGTTTCCGACAAATCCGGCATCGTCGACTTCGCCAGGGCCCTGCACGACCGTGGCATCCAGCTCCTGTCGACCGGGGGCACGGCCAAGCTGCTGGCCCAGGCCGGCCTGCCGGTGCAGGAGGTGTCCGACTACACCGGCTTTCCCGAAATGATGGACGGCCGTGTCAAGACGCTGCACCCGAAGATCCACGGCGGCCTGCTCGCCCGCCGCGATTCGCAGGCCCACCTCGACGCGATCGCTAGCCACGGCATCGGCCGCATCGACCTGCTGGTGGTCAACCTCTATCCCTTCCGCGAAGCCATCGCCAAACCCGGCTGCACTTTCGCCGACGCCATCGAGAACATCGACATCGGCGGCCCCGCCATGCTACGCGCGGCAGCCAAGAACCATGGCACGGAGGCAGGCGGCGTCACCGTCGTGATCGATCCGGCCGACTACGCGCAGGTCCTTGCGGAAATCGACGCCACCGGCGGCACCTCGTACGCCCTGCGCCTGAACCTGGCCAAGAAGGTATTCGCCCACACCGCTGCCTACGACGGGGCGATCGCCAACTACCTGACCAGCCTGACCGAGGCCCCGGCCCAAGATGCCGTGCCGGCGCGCGAGGCCTACCCCGAAACCCTGACCTTCCAGGTCTCCAAGACCCAGGCCATGCGCTACGGCGAGAACCCCCATCAATCGGCCGCGTTCTACCGCGACGCAGCGCCGGCCGCCGGGTTGCTCGCCAACTACCGCCAGCTGCAGGGCAAGGAACTCTCCTACAACAACATTGCAGACGCCGACGCCGCCTGGGAGTGCGTGCGCACGTTCGAGGCACCCGCCTGCGTCATCATCAAGCACGCCAACCCCTGCGGCGTGGCGGTCTCGACCGACCCGCTGCACGCCTACCAGCAGGCATTCAAGACCGATCCGACGTCCGCGTTCGGCGGCATCATCGCCTTTAACCGTCCCGTCGATGCCGCCACGGCCCAGGCAGTGAGCAAGCAGTTCGTCGAAGTCCTGCTCGCGCCCGGCTATGACGACGGCGCGCGCGAAATCTTCTCCGCCAAGCAGAACGTGCGCCTGCTGGAAGTGCCGCTCGGCGACGGCGTCAACGCCTTCGACGTGAAACGCGTGGGAGGCGGCTGGCTCGTACAGCAGCCCGACGCCTTCAACGTGTCGCGGGACCAGCTCAAGGTCGTCACCAAGATCGCCCCCACCGAGGCCCAATTGGACGACCTGCTGTTTGCGTGGAAAGTCGCCAAGTTCGTCAAATCCAACGCCATCGTCTTCGCCGGCGGCGGCATGACCCTAGGCGTGGGCGCAGGCCAGATGAGCCGCATCGACTCCGCCCGCATCGCCTCGATCAAGGCGGAAAATGCCGGGCTGTCGCTCAAGGGCTCGGCGGTTGCGTCCGACGCCTTCTTCCCGTTCCGCGACGGCCTGGACGTGGTGGTGGACGCCGGCGCGACCTGCGTCATTCAGCCGGGCGGCAGCGTGCGCGACCCGGAAGTCATCGCCGCGGCGGACGAACGAGGCATCGCCATGGTATTTACCGGTACCCGGCACTTCCGTCATTGACATCGCATCGTGCGCATACTGGGCGTGGACCCCGGCCTGCGGCGCACCGGCTTTGGGGTAATCGAATCGAATGGTGCGCGACTGCGCTACGTCGCCAGCGGCACCATCGTGGTCCCGCCGGAGGATGACTTGTCCGTGCGGCTGAAGGTCATCCTCGACAACCTGCGGGAGGTCGTGCGCGACACCGCGCCCGACTTCGCCGCAATCGAGAAAGTCTTCGTCAACGCCAACCCGGTTTCGACCCTGCTCCTGGGCCAAGCGCGCGGCGCCGCGCTGTGCGCCCTGGCCGACAGCGGCCTCACAGTGCACGAGTACACGGCCTTGCAGATCAAGAAATCGGTCGTCGGGACGGGCCGCGCTGCCAAGGCCCAGGTGCAGGCCATGGTGCAGCACCTGCTGTCGCTGGACGGCGCACCGGCGGCGGACGCCGCCGATGCGCTTGCCTGCGCCATCTGCCATGCGCATATCGCGCCGCTCGGCGACCGCCTGCGCGAGAACGGCGCCCTGGCCCTGCGCAGCCGCGGCACCCGGCTGCGCGCGGGCAGGCTGGTCTAGGACGCCCCTGGTATGCTGCGGGAAATTCGTTGAAGGCCATTTCATGATCGGACGCCTGACCGGTATCCTCGTAGAGAAGCAACCGCCCACCATTTGCCTGGACGTCAACGGCGTGGGCTATGAACTCGACGTTCCGATGAGCACGCTGTATTCCTTGCCGGAGGTCGGATCCAAGGTCACCTTGCTGACCCACCTCGCGATCCGCGAGGACGCGCACGTGCTGTACGGTTTCGGCACGGCCGCCGAGCGGTCGACGTTCCGCGAACTCATCAAGGTCAGCGGCGTAGGCGCCAAGATCGCGCTGGCGGTGCTGTCCGGCATGACGGTGGCGGAGCTGGCGCAGGCTGTCACGCTGCAGGAAGCGGGGCGGCTGACGCGCGTGCCCGGCATCGGCAAGAAAACCGCCGAACGGCTGCTGCTGGAACTCAAAGGCAAGCTAGGGGCCGACCTCGGCGCCGCGGGTGGGGCAACGGTCTCGGACGGCCAGTCAGACATCCTCAACGCCCTGCTGGCGCTCGGCTATTCCGACCGCGAGGCCTCAGCCGCCGTCAAGAGCCTGCCCGCCGGCGTCGGCGTTTCCGAGGGCATCAAGCTGGCGCTCAAGGCCCTGGCGCGCTAGCCGGCGCATTGCCGCCCGGAATACGGAGGGACGCCACGCTCAAGCCCCCGTCATCGACGACGCAGGCACTGTCGTATGGGAGTCAACCACGTGCGCGCATGATACCGGCGGCTCCAAGAGCTCCCGCCGTATCGCGATACGCGTCATGGTCCCGTTCGGCGAGCCATACGGCAAACTCGATAGCTGACGACGCCGGGCGGGAACCGGCTAACATACAGCCAGTTCAAGGCACGATACCCCCATGGCGATACAGCCCGACAAACTCTCCGCCCGCGACGACGCTTTCGACACCCGCGTCATCTCTCCCCGCGCCGCCTCCCCGAACGAGGAAGCGATAGAGCGCGCCTTGCGCCCCAAGGCGCTCGAGGAATACGTCGGGCAGCGTCGCATCCGCGACCAGCTCGAGATCTTCATCGCCGCGGCGCGCAACCGCCAGGAATCCCTGGACCACGTGCTGCTGTTCGGCCCGCCCGGCCTAGGCAAGACCACGCTGGCCCATATCATCGCCCGGGAAATGGGCGTGCAATTGCGGCAGACCTCGGGGCCCGTGCTCGAGCGGCCGGGCGACCTCGCCGCCCTGCTCACCAACCTCGAAAAAAACGACGTCCTCTTCATCGACGAGATCCACCGGCTCTCGCCCATCGTCGAAGAAATCCTCTATCCGGCGCTGGAAGACTTCCAAATCGACATCCTCATCGGCGAAGGGCCGGCCGCGCGCAGCGTCAAGCTCGACCTGCAGCCCTTCACGCTGGTGGGCGCGACCACGCGCGCGGGCATGCTGACCAACCCCCTGCGGGATCGCTTCGGCATCATCGCCCGCCTGGAGTTTTATACGCCCGAGGAACTGGCGGCCATCGTTACGCGCAGCGCGAACCTGCTCAACGCCGCCATCTCCGAAGACGGCGCCCGGGAAATCGCCCGCCGCTCGCGCGGCACGCCCCGGATCGCCAACCGGCTGCTGCGCCGGGTGCGCGACTACGCCGAGGTCAAGGCCGGCGGGCGCATCACGGGGGAAGTCGCGCATGCGGCGCTTTCCATGCTCGACGTCGACCCGGCCGGCCTGGACATCATGGACCGCAAGCTGCTGGAGGCGATCGTCTACAAATTCGACGGCGGCCCGGTCGGCCTGGACAGCTTGTCCGCAGCGATCGGCGAGGAGCGCGACACCATCGAAGACGTGATCGAACCCTACTTAATCCAGCACGGCTACGTGCAGCGCACGCCGCGCGGCCGCATCGCCACGCAGGGCACCTACCGCCACCTGGGGCTGACACCGCCCCCGCAGGCACACAGCGGCGAACTATTCTGACCGTCGCGCTCGGGAAAAAACAAGGCCCGTGCTGGGCATCCCCCAGTTCACGGGCCCGGCTGCTCCCAGCGCAGCCTCATCAAAAAAAATCGTGCCGTCGCCCATACGGTAACTAAGCACGGACACCGACACCATCAGCAAAAGGGTGGAAGCGTCGATCACCCGAACGGCGCCACCCACGCACCCGAAGCCGCACAGGCTGGCATCAACGCTTCCTCCGGTCAGACGCGCCGGCGGGGCTAAAGTTCCCCCTTTACAAGCCGTCACAATTCGTGGAAGGTTGAAAGAGGACTGCATGCCCGCAGACCACGGGTTGTTTACAATTCCCGGCCGGGACCGCCGCGGCCCCGCTCACTAGATTTCCATATCAAGGTTCGCCCTGTGTCCAACCCCGCCAGTGACGATTTTCGGTTTCCGATCCGTGTGTATTACGAAGATACCGACGCCGGCGGCGTGGTCTACTACGCAAACTATCTGAAGTTTTTCGAACGCGCGCGTACCGAGTGGCTACGCCGCCTCGGCGTGGAACAGCGGGTCCTGGCCGAGGAGACCGGCTGCATTTTCGTCGTACGGGGGATCGAAGCCCAATATCGCCGGCCTGCCCTCCTGGACGACCTCCTCACCGTCCGCAGCCGGATAGCGCGGCTGGGCAGGGCGTCCATCGATTTCCTGCAGTTCTGCGAGCGAGGCGATGAACTGCTCGCCACCGGCAATGTCCAGGTAGGATGCGTCGACCGCTCGACGATGCGGCCGCGCGGCCTGCCCGCCGAAGTGGCGGAAAAACTCGCCGCGCTGGCGGCGGCTCGCACAACGGATTAACACGATCAACTCCAGGCCCATTCTTCCCTTCGCCCCAAAGGACTTTGCATGAACGTCAACCAGGACATGTCTATCCTGTCCCTGATACTCCAGGCCAGCTTTACGGTCCAGTGCGTGATGGCCATCCTGGCCATCGTCTCGCTGATGTCCTGGACCTACATTTTCCGCAAGCGCTTTGCGATCAAGCGGGCGCAGCAGCAAACCGACCGCTTCGAGGCCGACTTCTGGTCGGGCGGCGACCTGAACATGCTGCACCAGGCCGTCACGGCGCGGCGCGGCGAACAAGGTGCGCTGGCACGCATCTTCGAGGCCGGGATGGCCGAGTTCGTGAAAAGCCGGCAGAACAAGCTGAATGACGTCAACGCATTGCTCGATGGCGCTCGCCGGGCAATGCGCGCCGCCTACCAGCGCGAGATGGACGCGTTGGAATCCCACCTCGCTTTCCTCGCCTCGACGGGATCGGTAAGCCCTTACGTCGGCCTGTTCGGCACGGTGTGGGGCATCATGCATGCCTTCCGCGGCCTGGCCAACGTGGAACAGGCAACCCTGGCGAGCGTCGCGCCCGGCATCGCCGAGGCCCTGGTGGCCACGGCCATCGGCCTGTTCGCGGCGATTCCTGCCGTGGTCGCCTATAACCGCTTCTCGCACGACATCGACCGGCTGTCCATTCGCTTCGACAGCTTCATCGACGAGTTCCAGAACATCCTGCAAAGACAGGTGCGCTGATGCCTTCCATCCGCTCCAGCAACCGCGGCGGCCGCAGCGGGCGCCGATCCATGAACGAAATCAACGTCGTCCCCTACATCGACGTGATGCTGGTGCTGCTCGTGATCTTCATGGTCACCGCGCCCATGATGACGCCCGGCGTCATCGACCTGCCCACCGTCGGCAAAGCCTCGCAGGTGCCGGTCAAGCCGCTGGAAGTCATCCTGGCCGCGGACGGCAGCGTCTCCATCCGCGACCGGGAACGCGGCGACACGTCGCCGCAGGCCATCCCGCGCAGTGACCTCGCCCGCGTGGCGCGCGACCGCCAGACCCAGCATCCCGACCAGCCCGTCGTCATTTCTGCCGACCGCAAAGCCCAGTACGAATCCGTCCTCAAAGTGATGGACGAACTGCAGAGCCAAGGCGTGAAGCGGGTCGGCCTGCTGGTCAAGCAACAAAGCTCCTGATCGCCCATGGCGCCCAACGATCGTTCCCACCGTCCCCTGCCCCAACC
>NZ_JADGHH010000275.1 GCF_019689535.1 Pigmentiphaga sp. | reverse complement strand
GCCCGGCCTCCATAGCGTCTAGAATGCCCCCCTCACCTGGCGGTAAGGCGTGCCAGACACTTGCGGCGTTTGCCCACCGTGGCAACGATGTGGGTTATCCCTGAATACGCCCAGGCCCCTCCCAAGACGGCCTGGGCTACAATTTTGAGTTATTTTCGACGCAAGTCCTTGATTCCGGAGAAAAAATGTTGACAACCAACGCGCTCGCCAACGTCCTGGCGCAAGCTCCTGCGGCTGGCGGTGAAGGCGCCCTGATGGGAATGCTGCCCATCGTCCTGATGTTCGTGATCCTCTATTTCTTGATGATCCGGCCTCAGATGAAGCGCCAAAAGGAGCACAAGAACATGATCGCCGCGCTGGCCAAAGGCGACGAGGTGGTCACGGCCGGAGGCATCCTGGGCAAGGTCGCGCAGGTCAGCGATACCTACATTTCGATGGAAATCGCGCGCGAAGGCGACAAGCCGGTCGAAGTGCTGGTCCAGAAGACCGCCGTTCAGGCCGTGCTGCCCAAGGGCACCATCAAGGCCCTGTGAGCCGGGCGCTCGCGTCCATGCCGCTCCCGCGGCATCGATGCCTTGCAGGGGGCGGGCGCCAAGCGCCGCCCCTTTTTCGCATTCTGCGGCGTACCCCCGACGGGGTACTGGCGCCGACGCTCCAGCCTTCCGAGGTTTGATTACCGATGAATCGCTACCCTCTCTGGAAGTACATCATGATCGCGGTCGCGGTCGTGCTTGGCTTCATCTACACACTGCCGAATTTCTTCGGCGAATCCCCCGCCGTACAAGTCTCCAGCGCCAAGGCCACCGTCAAGGTGGATAACGACATGACCCAACGCGTAGACGAAATCCTGCGCGGCGCTGGGATCTCCAACACGGGGCTGTACTTCGAGCAGAATGGGCCGGTCGGCACAGTACGGGTACGCCTGGCCTCGACCGACCTACAGCTTCGCGCGCGCGACCTGCTCGAGAAGGCGCTCAACCCCGACCCTTCGGATCCGAGCTACGTCGTCGCGCTGAACCTGCTTTCGGCCTCTCCCGCCTGGCTGCGCTCCCTGCACGCCTTGCCCATGTACCTTGGACTGGACCTGCGCGGAGGCGTGCACTTCCTGCTGCAGGTAGACATGAAGGGCGCGCTGACCAAGCGCTATGACGCGATCACCGGCGACGTGCGCACGCTGCTGCGAGACAAGAACATCCGCCACGGCGGCATCGAGCGCGTCGGGCAAACCATAGAAATCAAGCTGCGCGATGCCGCCACGCGCGACAATGCGCGCAACGTGCTGCGCGACGCGCTGCCCGATCTCCAGCTCACCGAGCAGGACGCCGCCGGCGAGTTCAAGCTGATCGGCACGCTCAGCCCGCAAGCCATCAAGACCGCGCAAGACAACGCGCTGCGCCAGAACATTACGACGCTGCACAACCGCATCAACGAGCTTGGCGTGGCCGAGCCGGTCATCCAGCAACAAGGCGCGGACCGCATCGTCGTCCAGCTGCCCGGCGTGCAGGACGTCGCCAAGGCCAAGGACATCCTGGGCCGGACCGCCACCCTGGAGGTACGCCTGGTGGACGATTCGCCCGAAGCGCTGAGCGCACTCGCGAGCGGAACCGTTCCCTTTGGCCTGGAACGCTATACCGACCGCGACGGGCGGCCCGTCCTGGTACGCCGCCAGGTCATCCTGACCGGCGAAAACCTACAGGACGCCCAAGCCGGCTTCGACGGCCAGACCCAACAGCCCGCCGTGCACCTCACGCTGGACGCCAAGGGCGCCCGCATTTTCCGCGACGTCACCCGCGACAACGTCGGCAAGCGCATGGCCATCCTGTTGTTCGAGAAAGGCAAGGGCGAGGTCGTCACCGCCCCCGTCATCCGCACGGAAATCGGCGGCGGCCGCGTGCAAATCTCCGGCAGCATGACCACCGTCGAGGCCAACGACGTCGCCCTGCTGCTGCGCGCCGGCTCCCTGGCCGCGCCCATGGAGATCATCGAAGAACGTACCATCGGCCCGAGCCTCGGCGCGGACAACATCAAGAAGGGCTTCGACTCGGTGGTCTACGGCTTCGCCGCCATCGCGATCTTCATCATGCTCTACTATGGGCTGTTCGGGGTGTTCTCGGTCATCGCGCTGGCCGTGAACCTGCTCTTGCTGATCGCACTGCTGTCCATGCTGCAGGCCACGCTGACGCTTCCGGGCATCGCTGCCATCGCCCTCACGCTAGGCATGGCGATCGACGCCAACGTGCTGATCAACGAACGGATACGCGAGGAATTGCGTAACGGCGCCACCCCGCAGCAAGCCATCCACTACGGGTTCGAGCGCGCCTGGGGCACGATCCTGGACTCCAACGTGACCACGCTGATCGCTGCCGTCGCCCTGCTGGCCTTCGGTTCCGGCCCCGTGCGCGGCTTCGCGATCGTCCACACCATAGGCATCCTGACCTCGATGTTCTCTGCCGTCGTCGGCGCGCGCGCGCTGGCCAACCTCTGGTACGGCCGACGCAAGAAGCTCACCAAGATATCGATCGGCCAGGTCTGGAAACCCGAATAGGTCGCACACCATGGAATTTTTCCGCATCCGCAAGACCATCCCGTTCATGCGCCATGCATTGGTGCTGAACGTCATCAGCCTAATCACCTTCCTCGCGGCGGTGTTCTTCATCGCGACCAAGGGCTTTCACCTGTCGATCGAGTTCACCGGCGGCACGGTCATGGAGGTCGCCTACCCGCAGGCCGTGGAACTGGACCAGGTCCGCTCCACCATTGCCGCAAAGGGATACAGCGACTTCCAGGTGCAGAACTTCGGCACCTCGCGCGACGTGATGATTCGCCTGCCCAACGTCGAAGGCAAGACGTCGACGCAGCAGAGCAACGAAGTCATCGAAGCCTTGAAGGCCTCCGATCCGGGCGTCGAACTGCGTCGGGTTGAGTACGTCGGCCCCCAGGTAGGCAGGGAGCTCGCCGAGGACGGCCTGCTCGCACTGCTTTTCGTGGTGATCGGCATCATGGTCTACCTCGCCTTCCGCTTCGAATGGAAGTTCGCGGTGGCCGGCGTGGTAGCCAACCTGCACGACGTCGTCATCATCCTGGGCTTTTTCGCCTTCTTCCAATGGGAGTTCTCGCTGCCGGTCCTGGCTGCCGTGCTGGCCGTGCTGGGCTACTCGGTGAACGAATCCGTGGTCATCATGGACCGGATCCGCGAGAACTTCCGCAAGCAGCGCAAGGCCACCGTCAGGGAAGTCATCGACAGCGCCATCACGGCCACCATTTCCCGCACCATCATCACCCACGGCTCGACCCAGATGATGGTGATCGCGATGCTGATTTTCGGCGGTCCGTCGCTGCACTATTTTTCGCTGGCCCTGACCATCGGCATCTGGTTCGGCATTTATTCGTCGGTGTTCGTGGCCGCCGCCATCGCCATGTGGCTGGGCGTCAAGCGCGAAGACCTGGTCAAGCCAGTCAAGAAGAATACGGAAGAGGTCGTCGGCTAACCCGCCACTTCCTTACTCTCCCACGCCCGGCGCCGCCGGGCTTTTTTTTGGTTCATCGAGCATTACCGGGGAAGGCGGCACGGATTTTCAGGAAGAAGTATTCCTGGTCGCGGTAGCCATACGCGCGGCGCTTGATGACCTTGATGG
>NZ_JADGHH010000053.1 GCF_019689535.1 Pigmentiphaga sp. | reverse complement strand
TCGTAGCGCGCGACGTTCATGACCGCTTCCTGCACCTGTTCCAGCGTCAGGGCGCCTTCAGGATAGAGCAGGCCCAGCTTGAGGATTTCCTGGTGCGCGGCCAGCAAATTGCCTTCGACGCGATCGGCCAGCCATTGCAGGACTTCAGCGCTTGCGCGCTGCTGCTGGCGAGCCAGGCGTTCGCCTATCCAGCCGGGCAGCATGGGCCGTTCTATGGTCGGGACGTCGACGACCAGGCCGTGTTCGGCCAAGGCAGTGAACCAGTTCGAGGAACGGGTCGCCTTGTCGAGCTTGGGAAGCATCACGACCGTGATGCAGTCCCCGGCCTGGGCGGGCGCCTGGCGGGCGAGCCGGGCGATGACTTCCCCTCCCGTCTTGCCGGGCTTGCCCGAAGGAATCTTCAGCTCGAGCAGCCGGCGTTCGCCGAACAGCGAAATGGATTGCGAGGCGCTGAGCAGCGCGCTCCAGTCGCTCCGGGCGTCGGCCACGACGGTTTCCCGTTCGGTATAACCCGCCGCCATGGCGGCCGCACGCAGTGCATCGCAGGTCTCGATGACGAGCAGCGGTTCGTCGCCCGTGACCGTGTAGAGGGGCTCCAACTGCGTGCCGTTGCGCTGCAGCTGGGCGATGATCTGTTCCGGGCGCACTTGTTTCATGACGACCCCATCACGACGAATGGCTCAGGCTCGGGAACAACGGGATACCACCGGTCATCAACTGGGTTGCTTGGAATCGACGGCAGCCATCCTGCGCAGCAGTTGCTGGATGGCTTCGTTCTGCATGTCGCGGTACAACAACCCCGCCTCGAAATCCTTGGCGAGCACGTTCGAGTCGCTGAAGGTGAGGTCGCGCTTCAAGGCGATAGTCGTCGGCGGTATGTAGTCCTGGCCCTTGCCGTCGTGGACGCGGAAGGCGAACAGGTAGCGCAGTTCGAACTCCCGGACCCGGCCCGTGGCGTCCAACGACAGGATGCTACGCTCCTGGGTCTCCTGCAGGATCTGCAATTGCGCCTGCGCTGCCTTAGGGTCTTCGACGATCTGGGTGTTGGTCGTGCTGCGTACATATCGGCGCAACTGCGCACCGAGTTCGGACGTTTCGCTCGCTCCGATGTAGAGCGTCGAGAACGGTAGGTTCGCCGTGCCGCGGAGCGCGAAACCGCAGCCTCCCAACAGGCCCAGGCCGGCCGCACCGGCCGCCTGGAGCAAGAGGCGGCGCCGCGTGCCGGCGAAAGACGAAGAAGACGACGGTTTCATGCCAGTTCCTACAGTTCATTGTCGGGCTCGGCCCCTTGCGCAGCGAGAAACCGTGCCCGGGGCAGGGCCTGCTGCTAGCCGACCACGTTGACCAGCTTACCCGGTACGACGATAACCCGCTTGACCGGCCGCCCCTCGAGGAACTTGCCGACGGCTTCGTGAGCCACCGCAATGCCCTCGATCGTGGCCTTGTCGGCGCTGCTCGGCACGGAAATCGATCCGCGCAATTTGCCGTTGACCTGCAGCATGAGTTCGATTTCGTCGGTGACCAGGGCCGACTCGTCGACCTGGGGCCAGGGGGCATCGAGCAGATCCCCGTGGACGGTCGCATAGCCCAGTTCCTTCCATGCCGTCCAGGTGATGTGAGGCACGATGGGGTAGAGGATGGCCAGCAGGATGCGCGTGCCTTCGGCCAGCGCGGCGTCGCCCAGCTCGCCTTCGAGCTTGGCGTCCTCCAGCGCATTGAGCAGTTTCATCGCGGCGGAAACCACCGTGTTGTACTGGATGCGCTGGTAGTCGTAGTCGGCCTGCTTGAGAATGGCATGCACATCCCGGCGCAGGAGCTTGACCGCCTGGCTTGCAGCCGACCAGTCGGCCGGGGCGGGGTGGTTCAGCGCGGCCTGGATGCGCTCGCGATTGGCATAGCAGAAGGCCCACAGGCGCCGCAGGAAACGATGCGCGCCGTCCACGCCCGAGCCCGACCACTCCAGGGTCTGTTCCGGGGGGCTGGCAAACATGACGAACAGGCGGGCGGTGTCGGCGCCCTGCGTGTCGATCAGGGATTGCGGGTCCACGCCATTGTTCTTGGATTTCGACATGGTACCCACGCCGCCGTACTCGATCGGCGAACCGTCGGCCTTGAGCTTGGCGCCCACGATCGCGCCCTTGGCATCGTAGATGTTCTCGACCTCGTCCGGCCAGAAGTACTCGATGCCGCCTTTTTCGTTCTTGCGGAAATAGATATGGTTGAGCACCATGCCCTGCGTCAGCAGCTTGACGAAGGGCTCCCCGAATTTGACCAGGCCCAGGTCGCGCATCACCTTGGTCCAGAAGCGCGCGTAGAGTAGGTGCAGCACGGCATGCTCGATGCCGCCGATGTACTGGTCCATCGGCATCCAGTAATCGTTGCGCTCGTCGACCATGGCTTCGTCGTTGCCGGGGGAGGTGTAGCGCATGAAGTACCACGACGAATCCACGAAGGTGTCCATGGTGTCGGTCTCGCGCCGGGCCGGCTTCCCGCACTGCGGGCAGGCGCACTTGAGGAACGATTCGCACTTGGTCAGCGGGTTGCCAGTGCCGTCCGGGATCAGGTCTTCGGGCAGGACGACCGGCAAGTCTTTTTCCGGCACGGGCACCGGGCCGCACGCGTCGCAGTGGATGATGGGAATGGGCGTGCCCCAGTAGCGCTGGCGCGAAATGCCCCAGTCGCGCAGCCGGTAGGTTGTGCGTTTTTCGCCCAGCCCCTTGGCTGCGAGGTCCGCGGCGATGGCATCCACTGCTTCCTGGTGGGAGAGCCCGTCGTACTTGCCAGAATTGATCGTCCGCGCGACTTGCTTGTCGCCGTACCATTCCTGCCAGGCGTCGGTGGAAAAGGTTTGGCCTTCCGCGGCGATAACCTGCTTGATGGGCAGGCCGTATTTCTTCGCGAAGGCGAAGTCGCGCTCGTCATGGGCGGGCACGCCCATCACCGCGCCTTCGCCGTAGCTCATGAGCACGTAATTGCCTACCCAAACCGGCACCGGTTCACCCGTCAGGGGATGCACCACCGTCAGGCCCGTCGGCACGCCTTCCTTCTCGCGCGTGGCGAGTTCGGCCTCGGTCACGCCCCCCTTGCGGCATTCCTCGATGAAGGCGGCCACGGCCGGGTTGTCCTGGGCCGCATGCTGGGCGAGCGGGTGCTCGGGCGCCACGGCGCAGAAGGTCACGCCCATGATCGTGTCGGCGCGGGTCGTGAAGACGTACAGGCGGCCGTCCTGGATCAAATTGCCGGAGGCGTCGCGGATGTCGTGCGTGAAGGCGAACCGAGTGCCTTCGCTCTTGCCTATCCAGTGTTCCTGCATCAAGCGCACGCGCTCGGGCCAGCCGGGCAGGTTGTGCTTGACTTCGTGCAGGAGCTCGTCGGCGTAGGCGGTGATGCGCAGGTAATAGCCGGGTATCTCGCGTTTTTCGACTGGAGCGCCCGAACGCCAGCCGCGTCCGTCGATGACCTGCTCATTGGCGAGCACGGTCTGGTCGACCGGGTCCCAATTCACCACCTGCGTCTTGCGGTAGGCGATGCCCTTTTCCAGCATCTTCAGGAACAGCCATTGGTTCCACTTGTAGTACTTCGGGTCGCAGGCCGCCATTTCGCGCGACCAGTCGATGCCCAGGCCCATCGCCTTCATCTGCTTCTTCATGTAGGCGATGTTGTCGTAGGTCCATTTCGCGGGCGGCACCTTGGACTTGATGGCGGCGTTTTCGGCCGGCATGCCGAACGCGTCCCAGCCCATGGGCATCAGGACGTTGTAGCCCTTCATGCGCAACTGGCGATACATGGCGTCGTTGATCGTGTAGTTGCGCACGTGGCCCATGTGTAGCTTGCCGCTGGGGTAGGGCAACATCGAGCAGGCGTAGAACTTGGGCTTTTCGGAGCCGTCGGGGTTCTTGGCACGTTCTACCGTCAGGTAGGCGTTGGTCGCTTCCCAGTGTTTCTGGGCGGCGGATTCGATCTCGTTCGGCGCGTAGCGTTCCTGCATGGGTTCCGGGGCTGGTCTAGAGTATTCTGGCGCGGCGATGATGCCCATGGCCGCGGGCCTGTGCCGGCTGGCCAAGGACGCTCACCGGCTAAACCTGACATTATAGAAGCAGGTGCCGCGGCTCCGGCGCCGGGGCGGTCGTGCCCGCGCCCGGGGTGCTAGACTGCCAGCCGCGCCGTTCTTTTTTCTTTCCTCTGCTTTATGGCCTTGCTCGACAACTTGAATCCGCCCCAACTCGCCGCCGTGACGATCGAGTCCTGCCACGCCCTGGTGCTGGCCGGCGCGGGCAGCGGCAAGACGCGGGTGTTGACGACGCGCATGGCCTGGTTGATCCAGACGGGCCAGGTCAGTCCGCACGGGCTGCTGGCCGTCACGTTCACCAACAAGGCGGCTCGTGAAATGCTGACCCGGATCAGCGCAATGCTGCCGATCAATACCCGGGGCATGTGGATCGGTACCTTCCACGGCTTGTGCAACCGCCTGTTGCGCGCCCACCACCGGGATGCCGGGCTACCCCAGACATTCCAGATACTGGATACGTCGGACCAGCTTTCTGCCATCAAGCGCCTGCTCAAAGGAGCGGGGGTGGACGACGAAAAATATCCGCCCCGGCAGCTGCAGCACTTCATCAACGCCGCCAAGGAGGAAGGCCTGCGGCCGGCCGAAGTCGAGGCCTACGACAGCTACAACCGGCAGATGGTCGAGCTGTATGCGATGTACGAGGCGCAGTGCCAGCGGGAGGGCGTGGTCGACTTCCCCGAGCTGCTGTTGCGCTGCTACGAATTGCTGTCGCGCAATGCGCTCATTCGCGAACACTACCAGCACCGCTTCCGCCATATCCTGGTGGATGAGTTCCAGGACACGAACCGGCTGCAATATCGCTGGCTCAAGCTCCTGGCCGGCGGCGGCGCGGCCATTTTCGCGGTGGGCGACGATGACCAGTCCATCTATGCGTTCCGTGGCGCCAACGTCGGGAACATGGCCGAGTTCGAGCGCGAATTCGCGCACGACCGCGTCATTCGGCTGGAGCAAAACTATCGTTCGCATGGCCACATCCTGGATGCGGCTAACACGCTGATCCGCAACAACTCGAATCGCCTGGGCAAGAATCTGTGGACCGACCGGGGGCACGGCGAACCCATTCGGGTGTACGAAGCCTTGTCCGATGCGCAGGAGGCCCAGTGGGTGATCGAAGAGATCCGGTCGCTGGTCGGAGAGGGGCGCCTGCGGCGGGAAATCGCCATTCTCTACCGCAGCAACGCCCAATCCCGCGTGCTCGAACATGCGCTTTTCTCGGCCGGGATCCCGTACAAGGTTTACGGAGGACTGCGCTTCTTCGAGCGGCAGGAGGTCAAGCATGCATTGGCCTACTTGCGGCTCATGGAGAATCCGCATGACGACACGGCGTGGATGCGGGTGGTCAATTTCCCCGCGCGGGGCATAGGCGCGCGCACGCTCGAGCAACAGGCCGACATCGCTCGCCTGAACGGTTGCAGCCTTTACGCCGCGGTCAGCCAGGTGCCAGGGCGCGGCGGCAACAACCTGGCGCAGTTCGCCGCGCTGATCGACCGGATGCGCTTCGAGACACAGAATCTGCCGCTGCACGAGATCGTGGACCACGTCATCGAAGCCAGCGGGCTGGTGCAGCACTACCTGAACGAAAAAGAGGGTGCCGAGCGCATCGAGAACTTGCGCGAACTCGTCAATGCCGCCGCGGCGTTTGCGGCGGAGGACGGCTATGCGCAGACCGACGCAGGAGCCTTGCCCCAGGCGCTGCCCGAGGCCGGCATCGAGCTGCCGTCGCCGCTCGCCGCGTTCCTCGCCCATGCGGCCTTGGAGGCCGGCGACAATCAGGCGAGCGACGGCCAGGACGCCGTGCAATTGATGACTGTGCATGCGGCCAAGGGGCTGGAGTTCGAGGCGGTATTCATCACCGGCCTCGAAGAGGGCCTGTTTCCGCATGAAAACAGCCTGCTCGAACAGTCGGGCCTGGAAGAAGAGCGGCGCCTGATGTACGTGGCCGTGACGCGTGCGCGGGAGCGGCTGTACCTGAGTTTTTCGCAAACCCGAATGCTGCACGGGCAGACGCGCTACAACATGCGCTCACGGTTCCTCGACGAAGTGCCCGAAAGTTCGCTCAAGTGGCTGACTCCCCGCAACGGCCGGGCCAGGACGGCCGACGTGGCGGGAGGCTGGGGCCGGACTGCGTGGGGAGAGGAAAATCCGGCCGGCTCCGTTTCGCGCGCCGGCAAAGATGCGCCTTACCTCGGCTCATCGGAAGGGTATTCGAATCGCCGGACGTCGGCCGGCGTGGAGGTCAACGGGCGCACCTTCCGCGTCGGGCAAAGCGTCGTGCATCCGAAGTTCGGTGAGGGCGTCATCATCGGCATGACGGGCAACGGCCCGGATGCGCAGGTGCAGGTCAATTTTGGCAGCGCGGGCACCAAGACGCTGGCGCTGGCAGTGGCCAAACTAGAACCGGTTTGACCCCGGCCGACCGCGCCGGCATATCACGCCATGCGGCCGCGACAAGGTAAATCCGGTCGCGGCCGTTCCATTGCCGCCTAGAGTAGGCTCTCGGCCTCGTTCAGCGACGACGCGTGGGGCGTTGTCCCGCCGGGGCTGCCCCGGCATCCTTATGACGGAAGCTGATGCGCCCCTTGGTGAGGTCGTAGGGCGACAGCTCCATCGTGACCCGGTCTCCTGCGAGGATGCGGATGCGGTGCTTGCGCATTTTGCCCGATGCGTAGGCGGCTACCTCCATGCCGTTTTCCAGCGTGACTCGAAAGCTGGTCGAGGGCAGCACCTCGGCGACGATGCCTTCCATTTCGATCAGTTCTTCTTTGTTGGCCATGGGTCATTTCCTCCTGTGCATGCGAAATGCAGAAAAGCGAGCTTCGTTCCGCGCAAGGCGGATGCCGCAATACGTGGCGCCTGCGCCATCGATGACGGTGGAAGTTCGCAGTGAAGCGCGGCGGACCGAAGGTCCGGACGCGCGTTGGCGTTTGCCTGGCATGCCGCGCGGTGACGGGCGGCGGCGAAAGGAGCGCGGCGCGCCCCGGGGACGTTGCTGCGGCAACGAGTCAAGGGAGCGGGGAGTTCCTGCCTGGGGGCTTCCCAGGGGCATCCTGCGCCAGGACGTCGCGGATGCGAGTTCGTTTTCCCCGTGGCGGCCTTCGCAAATGCGGTGAGCGGCCGCCAAAAAACAAAACCCCCGCAAGCGGGGGTTTGGCGGATGCCCCTATTGTAGCTTACAGGGGCTGGATGTTGGAAGCCTGGCGGCCTTTGGGGCCCACGGTGACTTCAAACTTCACCTTCTGGTTTTCTTGCAGGGTCTTGAATCCTTCGACGCGGATCTCGGAGAAGTGCGCGAAAAGGTCGTCACCTCCCGAATCTGCAGTGATGAATCCAAAGCCTTTGGCGTCGTTGAACCATTTGACGGTACCGGTTTCCATGGTGTCTATCCTTGAGAAAAAAGTCATGGATGAATGGGTGCAAGACAATCAAGGATGGAGACCATGAACAACCCTGTACCGCAGCGGTAAGCAATTTGTGCAGCAACTCGTACTCTTGAAAATCATGCCGCACTTTTATACGCGGCTATCGTTGTGCGCGTCAACATGATTTCTTCCGCGATGACGAAAAACCGTGGATTATCGACGGCGGGCACGGGTTTTTACTGATGTGGCTACAGCGCCGACGCAAGCGTCAAGGAAGGTGGGGGGCCGAATACCCGGGTGTAGGTCGGATAGAAACTGCAGTAGAGCACGGCCGCAGCCAGGAAGTTGAACGGCATTTGGATCATGCCGGCCACGGTTTCCGACAGGCCGATCGCTTCCAGCATGCCGGCCCCGAGCTCCAGCGCCAGCACGATGAGCAACCACGTCGCGCCGTAGATGAGGAAAGCCCCCTTGTTCCGCCAGCAGGCGATGCCGGAGAAGAACAGCGCCTTGCGCAGCTCTAGCCTGTGCCATGCGACCAGCGCAGGCGCGTGCCAGAATAGGCCGGCAATGGTGACGTAAAGGAGCCCGAAAATGATGACGGGGGCGCGCATGGCCGCAAACAGCGCACCCATGTCGTCCGGCGACAGGTCTTGCACCGCCTGGCGTAAGCTGTCCGCGAAAGGTAGAAAGGCGACGAGCCCCGCGAGCAGTACGGCGGCAACGTAGAGCCCACCCATGGCCAGCAGTTTCTTGAACAGTCCCGGGGCCTTGAGCACCGTGAACAACCTCAGCGGAAGCACCGTTTTGTCTTGATCAATCGCCCGGCATGCCTCCAGTGTCATGACGGTGATGGCCGGCATGGCGGTCACGAACAACAGCGGCCCGACCGGGGCGAGGATGCTGGCAACCAGCACCATGAAGCCTACCGTCAGTGCCCACGTGAACATCGCCATGGGCTGCTTGCGGAAAAGCGCGAAGCCGTCGAGCACCCATTGCCAGCCGGCGCCGGGAGCCAGGGAAGCTGCTTGCATCAGCAGACCTCCTTTCGATCCGCGGGGGCCTGTGCGGGTTGACGGACGCTCAATGCAAAGAGTCGTTTCATGGTTCAGGGAAGTGGAAGAGGTTCACCGTCGCGCCGCAGCCGCAGGATGCGCTCGAAGTGGGCCGGGTCATGCGGCGTCAGGGTTTGCGCCGGGCGGGGCAAGTGAAAGTCACGCAGCCTGGACATCCAGAATCGCAGCGCCGCCGCGCGCAGCAGGGTGCGCCACGAATCGCGCTCGACGTCGGTGAGCGGGCGCACCTGTGCGTAGGCGTTCAACAGCGACTGCATGAGCTCGGGCCGGAATTCGCCGCTCGCATGGTCGATGCACCAGTCGTTCACGCAGACGGCGAGATCGAACAGCCAGGTGTCGCAGCCAGCGAAGTAAAAGTCGATGAAACCGCCGAGTTCCGGCGCTTCGCGCGTTCCCGCGAACAGCACGTTGTCGCGGAATAGGTCGCAGTGCGCCGGGCCGGCCGGCAATTGCCGGTAGGCAGCCGATGCTGCAAATGCCACTTGGAAGTCCACCTCGTCCCTTAGCATGGCCGCGGCGTCTGCATTCAGGTAGGGGAGCAGGACAGGCGCCGTTTCGCGCCACCAGTCCACGCCTAGCAGGTTAGGTTGGTAGGCCGGGAAATCCTTGCCCGCCAGGTGCATCCTGGCCAGCGTGGCGCCGACCTGGGCGCAGTGCGAGGCGAGGGGCGCCATTTCGCACTTGCCAGGCAGCAGCGTGGCGATGGTGCACGGCTTGCCGTGCAGCTCCGCCAGTCGGCGTCCGTCCACCGTGGCCTGGGGATGCGGCACCGGAATACCGTGCTCGGCCAGATGGGTCATTAAGTCGATGTAGAACGGCAACTGTTCCCGCGTCAGGCGCTCGAACAAGGTCAGCACGTATTCGCCGCGGCTGGTGGTGAGAAAGTAATTGGTGTTCTCGATGCCGGAAGGAATGCCGCGCAGGGCGCGAAGTTCGCCCAGGGAATAATCGGCAAGCAGCGCGCGGGCATCCGTTTCGTCGACGGGGGTGAATACGGCCATGGATAAGCGTAGTTGAGGCTGATATCGATGATTACCCGCATTCTAGCGTTACGGCACCTTCTCCGTCCTCGCCCGCCCCGCGGCGGCCCGAAGGGTAGGGCGAGGGGGGATCAGAGGTTCAGCAATTGTTCGCGCTCGCCGGGCGATTGGGCGAAGCCCTCGTGCTGGTAAAAGTCGAAGATGGCGTCGACGATGGCCTGGGGGTCGTCGATGACCTGCATCAGGTCGGGGTCACCGGCCGAGATCAGGCCGCGTCCCAGGGGTTGCGCCCGTATCCAGTCGAGCAGCCCCTGCCAATAGTCCGCGCCGACCAGGATGATGGGCATCCTGCGGCTCTTGTTGGTCTGCACCAGCGTCAGCGCCTCGAACAGTTCGTCCAACGTGCCGTATCCTCCGGGAAGCACCACGTAGGCCGAGGTGTACTTGACGAAAGCCACCTTCCGCGCGAAGAAATGGCGGAAATACAGGCTGATGTTCTGGTAGCCATTGCTCGATTCTTCGAACGGCAGTTCGATATTCAAGCCCACGCTGGGGCTGGGGCCTTCGTAGGCGCCCTTGTTCGCTGCCTCCATGATGCCGGGGCCGCCTCCGGAGATGACGGAAAAGCCGGCTTCGGAGAGCTTCCTGGCGATCTGTTCCGTTTTCTCGTACAGGGGGTCGCCCGCGGGGATGCGGGCGCTCCCGAAAATACTGACGGCGGGCCGGATCTGGGCGAGGCGCTCCGAAGCCTCGATGAACTCTGACATAATCCCGAGGACATGCCATGACTCGCGCGCTTTCGTGGCCGTGGCGCGTTCCACGTTCACCACCTCCCGCAGGCCGGGAACGCGTCCTGTCCGCTTCGGGGCGGTTCCGCCGTCGCCGTGGGTTTCCTTGCCTACTACGAATTCTCTTTGTTTGATCATGATCAAGACGTTGCTGTTGGTCGACGGTTCCAGCTATCTCTACCGCGCATATCACGCCCTGCCGGACCTGCGCAACGCGCAAGGAGAACCGACCGGCGCGCTGTACGGCGTGTTGAATATGCTGCGCCGCGCATTGAACGATCATAAGGCAGACTATCTCGCCTGCATTTTCGACGCTCCGGGCAAGACTTTCCGCGACGAACTGTATCCGGAGTACAAGGCCAACCGCGCCGCCATGCCGGAAGACCTGGCACGCCAGATCGGTCCCATCGTCGAGGCCATCCGCGCCCAGGGCTGGCCGGTTTTCGCCATCGAGGGCATCGAGGCCGACGACGTGATCGGCACGCTCTGCCACCAGGCCGCCGCGCGAGGCATCCGCACCATCGTGTCCACCGGCGACAAGGACCTCGCCCAGCTCGTCAATGATCACGTGACGCTGGTCAACACCATGACCTCGGAAGTACTCGACGCCGAAGGCGTGGCGAAAAAATTCGGCGTTCCCCCCGAGCGCATCGTCGACTACTTGATGCTGATCGGCGACTCCGTCGACAACGTTCCCGGCGTAGAGAAGGTCGGGCCCAAGACGGCTGCCAAGTGGCTCAACGAATACGGTTCGCTCGAGGGGATCATCGCGCAGGCGGACAAGATCAAAGGCGTCGCGGGCGCCAACTTGCGGGCGGCCATACCGAATTTCGAGCTCACTCGATCGCTCATAACGGTTCGCACCGATTGTGACCTGGGCGCCTACATATCCGGCGTGGAGTCGCTCACCATGCGGCCCGCGGATCGGGAGCGCCTGGAGGCGATGTACGAACGCTACGGGTTCCGCACTTGGCTCAGGGAGCTGACGGGTGATGCCGAACGCATACCCGAAGGGGATTCCCGCGTCCAGGCCGATGCGCCGCCCGCGCCCGAAACCGTCCATTACGAAACGGTGAGCGATTGGGAAGCATTCGATCGCTGGCTCGACATCATCCAGGCCGCGCCGCTGGTGGCGCTCGATACCGAAACCGACTCCTTGGTGGAAATGGAGGCCCGCCTCGTGGGCCTGTCCTTGGCCGTCCGGCCGGGAGAGGCATGCTACATCCCGCTGGCGCACCGTCATCCGGATGCCGTGGCACAACTTCCCAAGGACGAGGTGCTGGCCCGCCTTGCGCCTTGGCTCGAGAATGCGGACGCTCCCAAGCTGCTGCACAACGCCAAATACGACACCCATGTGTTCGCCAATGCGGGCATCGCGCTCCGGGGAATCGCGCATGACACCATGCTCGAAGCCTACGTGCTGGAGTCTCACCGCAGCGTGGCCCTCGACGACCTTGCCCAGCGTTGGCTGGGGCGCAAAGGCCTGTCGTACGTCGATGTTTGCGGCAAGGGTGCCAACCAGCTTTGTTTCGACGAGGTCGCCATCGACGTGGCGACCCGCTATGCCTGCGAGGACGTGGATTTCACCCTGCAGCTGCATGCCGCGTTATATCCGCGCATCGAGGCCGACCCCGGGCTCGCGCGCATCTATGCCATCGAGGTGCCGGTCTCGCGCGTGTTGACCATCATGGAGCGCAACGGCGTGCGCATCGATCCGGACGAATTGGCGCGGCAGAGCCACGCGATTGGACAGGAATTGATGACGCTCGAGCAGCGCGCCTATGAATTGGCCGGGCAGCCGTTCAATCTCAATTCACCCAAGCAGCTGGGCGAGATCCTGTTCGGCAAGCTGCAATTGCCGGTGGTCAAGAAGACGGCCAGCGGCGCGCCGTCCACGGACGAAGACGTGCTCAGCAAGCTGGCCCAGGACTATCCCTTGCCGCAGACCTTGCTGACCTATCGCGGCCTGGCCAAGCTCAAGTCCACATACACCGACAAGCTGCCCAAGATGATCAACGCCCGCACCCAGCGCGTGCACACCAGCTACGCGCAGGCAGCGGTGGTGACGGGGCGCCTGGCTTCGAGCGACCCGAACCTGCAGAACATCCCGGTGCGCACGCCCGAGGGCAGGCGCGTGCGGGAAGCCTTCGTGGCCGAGCCAGGCAACCTGATCATGTCGGCCGACTATTCCCAGATCGAGCTGCGCATCATGGCGCACATCTCGGGCGACGAGAACCTGCTGGCAGCCTTTGCGCGCGGCGAAGACATCCACCGCGCCACGGCCGCGGAAATCTTCGGCGTCAAGCCGGAAGAGGTCAACGCCGAGCAGCGGCGCTACGCCAAGGTCATCAACTTTGGCCTGATCTATGGAATGAGCGCATTCGGCCTGGCCAGCAACCTCGGCATCACCCGGGACGCCGCCAAGCACTACATCGACCGCTACTTCGCCCGCTATCCCGGCGTGGCGCGCTACATGGACGAGACCCGAGAGCAGGCGAGGGAGCGGGGTTACGTCGAAACCGTATTCGGCCGCCGCCTGTGGCTGCCCGAAATCCGGGGCGGCAGCGGTCCGCGCCGCCAGGCCGCCGAGCGGGCGGCCATCAACGCCCCCATGCAAGGCACGGCCGCCGACCTGATCAAGATGGCGATGGTGGCCGTCCAGAATTGGATCGAGGCTGAAAAGCTCCGTGCACGCCTGATCATGCAGGTGCACGATGAGCTCGTGCTCGAAGTCCCGGCCGAAGAGCGCGAAATCGTCGCCCAGCGCCTGCCGGAGCTGATGTGCGGCGTGGCGCAGCTGAATGTCCCGTTGGTTGCCGAAGTCGGCGCCGGCGCCACCTGGGAGCAGGCGCACTGAGCCGCACGGCCCTGGTGGCGGCCGGGCGGATCGACGCACCGGCCGGTGCCTTCCGCCTCCGCCCGGTCACGGGGGCGGGGCGCAAGCGCGGGGCGTATCAAGAACCTCCGCCCTGGACCTCGATCCTTACTCCCTCGACCTCCACCGCCTGCCCTGCCCGCACTTTAAAGGTCTTGCGCAGTTCTACCTGCCCGTCCACCTTCACGACCCCGGAGGCGACCAACGCCTTCCCGGCGCCTCCCGAATCCGCGAGGCCCGTGAGTTTGAGCAAATCGCATAGCGGCACATAATCACCGGCGAGCGCGAAAGAAATGACGGCCATGACGGGCCCCAAGGAAAAACCGACACCCGCCATTATCCGCCAACGCAAGCGATCGCGCCCGAGAGGTACACTGCGGCTCTATCCCCGTATTCAAGCTAGCCCTTTCCCGAATATGAGAACCCGCATCCTCACCGGCATCACGACTACCGGCACCCCGCACCTCGGCAACTATGTCGGTGCCATTCGCCCAGCCATCGAGGCGAGCCGCAACGAGGAAAACGATGCCTTCTTCTTCATGGCCGACTATCACGCCCTCATCAAATGCGAGGATCCCGTGCGGCTGCAGCGCTCGCGCCTGCAGATCGCCGCGACGTGGTTGGCCGCAGGGCTGGACCCGCAGCGGGTGACCTTCTACCGGCAGTCCGACTTGCCCGAAATCCCCCAATTGTGCTGGCTGCTGACCTGTGTCACGGCCAAGGGATTGATGAACCGGGCCCATGCCTACAAGGCCGCCGTCGACCAGAACGTAGCGGAGAACCAGGATCCGGACGCAGGCGTCACGATGGGGCTGTTCTCGTATCCTGTGCTGATGGCGGCAGACATCCTGCTGTTCAACGCCCACCGGGTGCCCGTCGGGCGCGACCAGATCCAGCACATCGAGATGGCGCGCGACATCGCCCAGCGCTTTAGCCACATCTACGGGCGCGGCCGCGAGCTGTTCGTGCTGCCCGAGGCGCAGATCGACGAGTCCGTGGCCACGCTTCCGGGGCTGGACGGCCGCAAGATGTCCAAGAGCTACAACAACACCATTCCGCTGTTCGAAGGCGGTAGCAAGCAATTGCGCGAGGCGATCGGCCGCATCGTGACCGACTCGCGGCTGCCGGGAGAGCCCAAGGATGCGGAGAATTCGCATCTCTACATCATTTACCGGGCTTTCGCGTCGAGCGATGAGGCGGCGGCTTTCCGGCGCGCCCTGGAAGAGGGGATGGGTTGGGGAGATGCCAAGCAGGCCTTGTTCGAGCGCATAGAGCGCGAGATCGGCCCCATGCGCGAGCGGTATGAAAGCCTGATGGCGCGTCCCGAGGAAATCGAGGAGATCCTGCAAGAGGGGGCGCGCAAGGCGCGGGCCATCGCAGGACCGTTTCTTGCCGAGCTGCGGGCGGCAGTGGGGCTGGATGCGGTCCAGCCGGCCGGGGCACCCGTGGCAAAGAAAAAGTCGGGCAAGCAGGCCCGCTTCGTCAGCTTCCGAGACGAAGACGGACGCTTCCGCTTCCGCTTCTTGGCCGCGGACGGCCAGGATTTGCTGCTTTCGGAGCCTTATGCGGACGCCAAGGCCGCCGGCGCCGTAGTCAAGCAGCTGCGTGCCTTGGCCGATCCCGGGGAGGCCCTGCGCGCTGACGGGGATTCCTATGTCTTGTTCCTGGGCGGCGCGCTGGCGGCACGCGGCCCGAGTTTCACTGACGCCGCGGCGCGGGACTCGGCATTGGCCAAGCTGGTCGCCGAGTTGCGTACGATGGCTGCGGATTGAGGCAACGCCCCC
This sequence comes from Pigmentiphaga sp., assembly GCF_019689535.1. Lineage (GTDB taxonomy): Bacteria > Pseudomonadota > Gammaproteobacteria > Burkholderiales > Burkholderiaceae_B > Pigmentiphaga. The sequence continues at coordinate 4,719 of NZ_JADGHH010000053.1, read as the reverse complement.
GGACCCTCCGGAGGCAAGGGGGCCCGGACGTTTTCCGGGCGTATGCGCTTTTTGCGAGGACCAGGCGACGTGGCACAGTTCTTCTCCGTACATCCCCAGAATCCGCAATTGCGCCTGCTCAAGCAGGCTGCGCAGCTCATACGGGCCGGCGGGCTGGTGGCCATCCCCACCGATTCCAGTTACGCGCTCGTGGCGCCGCTGGACGACAAGCATGCCGCGGAGTCGCTCCGGCGGCTGCGCGGCGTCGATGAGCGGCATCATCTCACCGTGCTTTGCCGCGACCTGGCGGAAATCGGCCAATTCGCCCATGTCGACAACAAGCAGTACCGGCTGCTGAAGGCCGCCACGCCCGGCCCTTGGACCTTCATCCTGGAGGCGACCCGGGAAGTGCCGCGGCGCTTGTCGCATCCTTCGCGCAAGACCATAGGCATACGCGTGCCCGATCATCCCATCGCCTTGTGCCTGCTCGAGGAGATCGGCTCGCCGCTGCTTTCGAGCACGCTGATCCCGGCCGGGGAAGAGGATCCGATGAATGAGCCGGTCGAGATCCGCGAGCGCTACGAACACGACTTGGCCGCGGTCGTGGACGGGGGGGCTTGCGCCCGCGAGCCGACCACGGTGGTGGATTTGACGGGTGCCGAGCCGGTGGTGCTGCGCCGAGGCCGCGGAGACCCGGCCGCGCTCGGGCTCACCGCCTAGCCCGTCGCAGACGGCGCGCACGGGCCCCACCGGGCAGCGGGGAAAATCCGACTTCCGGACGGCTCTCGGCGCGGAGCTCTGCCGTTACAATGCCGCATGGATTCCATCATTCAAACCATCGCGGTCTATGCCATCCCGCTGATCTTCGCGATCACCTTGCACGAGGCCGCCCACGGCTACGTGGCGCGCATGTTTGGCGACGACACCGCCACCCAGGCGGGGCGGGTGACGCTCAACCCGGTCAAGCACATCGATCCGGTCGGCACGCTGCTGGTGCCGGCGGTCATCTTGCTGACCAGCAAGCTGCTCGGCGGAGCGGGGCTGCTGTTCGGCTGGGCCAAGCCCGTCCCGGTCGATTTCGGCCGCCTGCACCGTCCCAAGCGTGACATGCTGTGGGTGGCCGCAGCAGGGCCGGGCATCAATCTGGTCATGGCGATCATCTGGGCCCTGGGCCTGAAGCTGATGCTGGGCGCGGGGGTAGACGAGCGATTCTTCGTAGCCATGGCGATAGCGGGGGTCCAGGTCAACCTGATGCTGATGGCCTTGAACCTGCTGCCCATCCCGCCGCTGGACGGCGGCCGCATCGTCTTTAGCCTCCTGCCGCATTCGCTCGCCTGGAAATACTCCAAGCTGGAGCCTTACGGCATGCCCATCCTGCTCGTCTTGCTGATGACGGGCATGCTGGGATTCCTGGTTCGTCCCATGCTCATGCTCGGGGATGCCATCGTAAGATTGTTCCTGTAGGGCCTGCGCCAGGAGGGGTAGCCGCGCTGCTGCGCGCTCCCGCGCGGGGCGCGCCTATATTTCCGGTACACTTGTACGATTTCCGATTCGTTCCGTTTGATCCCTTTCCGGGCCCCCAAGCATCGTATGGCAACCACATCTCGCACCCCTATTGAAGGCAGCATCGTCGCTATCGTCACTCCGATGCAGCCAGACGGGAAGCTCGATTTCGAAGCCTTCCGGGCGTTGCTCGACTGGCATTTGGCCGAAGGCACGGATGGCTTCGTGGTGGTGGGAACGACGGGCGAATCGCCTACCGTTTCGGTGGACGAGCACGTCGAGCTGATCCGGGTCGCCGTCCAGCACGTCGCGGGCCGGGCTCCGGTCATCGCCGGCACCGGCGCCAATTCGACCGCCGAAGCCATCGAGCTGACCGAAGCCGCCAAGAAAGTGGGCGCGGACGCGGGACTGTCGGTCGTGCCGTATTACAACCGCCCCACGCAGGAAGGCCTCTACCGGCATTTCAAGGCCATCGCCGAGGCGGTTGACCTGCCGATGATCCTGTACAACGTTCCCGGGCGCACCGGGTGCGATTTGTCCAACGAGACGACGCTGCGCTTGGCGCAGGTGCCGGGCATCATCGGCCTGAAGGATGCCACCGGCGACATCGGCCGCGGCGCGCTGCTGCTGAGCCAGGTTCCGGAGTCATTCGCCGTCTATAGCGGGGACGACCCCACGGCTGCGGCGCTCATCATGCTGGGCGCCCGCGGCAACATATCCGTCACGGCCAACGTGGCGCCGCGCCTCATGCACGAGCTGTGCGTGGCGGCGCTGGCCGGCGACGCCAAGAAGGCGGCGCAAATCAATCGCCGCCTCGCCTTGCTTAACCGCAATTTGTTCCTCGAACCCAACCCCGTGCCCGTCAAGTGGGCGCTTGCCCAAATGGGGCGCATGGCGCTGGGTTACCGCCTGCCCTTGGCCGAACTGGGGGCTCAGCATCATGCTGCCGTCAGGGAAGCGCTCGCCGCCGCGGGCATCCAGGTCTGATCTTCCGCCACATGCTTTTGCCAGACGTGATCCGCCGGCGCAACGATAGGGCCGGTCGCGGCCTCAGGAGTTATCCGTCAATGAATGCAGTGCCTACGAATCTCTCCCGCCTGGCTATCTTGCCAGTGCTGGTTTCCCTGTCCACATTGATCGCGGGCTGCAGCAGCGTCAACCAGTTGCTTGGCAAGGAAGAGTCCATCGACTACAAGAGCGCCTCGCCGGCGCCCTCGGCAAAATTGGAAGTGCCGCCTGACTTGACCCAGCTGCCGACCGACAGCCGCTTCCAGGTTCCGGGCCAGGCCTCGTCCGGGTCGACGCCGCCTGCTCCGTCTTCCACGACCTTCTCCAGCTATTCGAGCGTGCAGGCCCAGCCCGAGGCTAGCCAGGCGGCGAGCACGGTGCTCCCCGAGCGGCCGGACATGCGCATCGAACGAGACGGGGACAAGCGCTGGCTGGTGGTGATCGACCGTTCCCCGGACCAGCTGTACCCGATCGTGCGGCAATTCTGGCAGGACCTCGGGTTCCTGTTGCGCCAGGACCTGCCCCAGGTCGGCGTGATGGAGACGGACTGGGCCGAGAACCGGGCCAAGATCCCGCAGGACTTCATCCGCAACACCATCGGGAAGGTCTTCGACTCGCTCTGGTCCACCGGCGAGCGTGACATGTTCCGCACCCGCCTGGAGCGCGTGGGCAACAGCACCGAGATCTACATCAGCCATCGGGGGGCGCAGGAGGTGTTGACCGGCGCCGAGAACAGCCAGACCACCTGGACCTCGCGTCCCAACGATCCTGGCCTGGAAGCCGAAATGCTGGCGCGCCTGATGGTGCGCCTGGGTGCGGATTTCGATCGCGCCAAGGCTGCGGTGGACCGGGCGCAGCAGATCGACAAGGGAGCGGCCCCCCAATTGGTGACCGGGTCTGGTGAAGCGGGCGCCTTGCAGATCGCCGAGCCGTTCGACCGCGCTTGGCGCCGCGTCGGCTTGGCCCTGGACCGCGGTGGCTTCACCGTGGAAGACCGCAACCGTGCGGAGGGCGTCTACTATGTACGGTACGTGGATGCCGACGCGGCCAGCGCCGACAAGCCCGGCTTCTTCGGTCGCCTGTTCGGCCGCGGCAGCGACAAGCCGGAAAGCCGTCCGCAGTACCGTGTGAAGCTGGTTTCGTCGAACGACACGACTCAGGTGACGGTCTTGGATGCGCAAGGCAATCCGGAAACGTCTGCGACGGGCCGGCGCATTCTGAACGTCCTGCTCAACCAACTGAAATAAAGCCATCGTCCGCGCGCTGCCTGGGCAAGGGCAGGCGCGCGCACCAGGCTTCATAGGGTTCGCTTTGCGCTATACCAGTCTGGGCAGCGGCAGCGAGGGCAATGCCCTCGTGGTCGAGGCCAGGGAGGGGATTTCCACGACCCGCGTCATGATCGACTGCGGGTTCGGGCTACGCGAAATCGAGCGCCGGCTGCTGGCGCGCGGCATCGAGCCGTCGTCGCTGAACGGCATTCTCGTCACCCACGAACACGGCGATCACATCGGTGGAGTCTTCCGCCTGGCACGCCGGCACGGCATTCCCATCTATCTGACCAACGGCACGCGCGAGGCCGTGGCTGCCCGGATTCCGGAGGGTACGGTCACGATATGCTGCGACAGCCATTCCGCCTTTGCCGTGGGTGGGTTGCTCGTGCAGCCCTTTCCCGTCCCGCACGATGCGCGCGAACCGGTGCAGTACGTATTGCATGACGGCCAATGGCGGCTGGGCGTCTTGACGGACTTGGGAGAGGGCACGCCCCACGTGCACCGCACGCTTTCCGGCTGCGATGCCTTGGTGCTCGAGTGCAATCATTGCCCCGACATGCTTGCCAACGGTGATTACCCGGTCTATCTGAAATACCGCATCAGCGGCCGCTTCGGCCATTTATCCAATGCTGCGGCAGCGGAGCTGCTACGGGCCGTGGACCGCTCCCGGCTGCGGTTCCTGCATGCCGCCCATCTCAGCAGGACAAACAACTTGCCCCGCCTGGCGCGTGAAGCGCTGGCGTCCGTGCTTGGCTGGCGGCCGGAAGATGTTGGGGTCGCCGATCAGGATGCCGGTTTCGATTGGGTGGCATTGAGCGGGTGAAAAGCCTGCCCGGGCGGCCTGGCTCGACAGCCAGGAACGACAAAGCCTCCCGAAGGGAGGCTTTGTCTACGGCCGCAGGCGCGGCCGCGCTGATCACAGACAGTCTCTTATACACATCACCGAGCCCACCAGACA
>NZ_JADGHH010000001.1 GCF_019689535.1 Pigmentiphaga sp. | reverse complement strand
GTTCCTGCCGCTGCGTCACGTGGCGCGAGGTGCCGGGACGCCGCCGGTCGAGCTCGACCTGGATGTCCGCCTCGGTGAGCTCCAACCCCGGCGGGCAGCCGTCGATCACACAGCCGACCGCGGGCCCGTGCGACTCGCCGAAATTGGTGACGCGAAAGAGTTCTCCGAGGGTGCTGCCTGGCATGGGGAATCTGGCTCCGAAAGGGACGCGGACGCGCGTGACCCGTGATTATCGCACCGGATCACCGATCCGGTGCATCCAGCCCCCGTCGGCACTTCAGAGCTGGCTTTCGGCTTCCCGCTGCTCGCCCGGCCAGTCGCGGATATAAGCCTTGAGCATGCGGTTTTCGAAGCTTTGGGCTTCCAATACGGCCTTGGCCACGTCGTAGAAGGAGATGACCCCCAGCAACATGCGCCCGTCCATGACGGGGATGTACCGGGCGTGCTTGTCGAGCATCAAGCGACGCACCTCATTGACTTCGGTGTTGGGCGACACCGTGACCGGCGCGTCGTCCATGATGGAGCGAATGGTGGTCGTGCCCAGCGAGCCGCCGTTGGCATGCAGGTGGCGAATGATTTCGCGGAACGTCAGCATGCCCACCAACTCGCCGAATTCCATGATGACGAGAGAACCGATGTCCTGCAGCGCCATGGTATCGACGACCTGGGCGACGGGAGTATCCGGGCTGGCCGTGTAAAGCGCATCGCCTTTGACGCGCAGGATTTCACTGACTTTGATCATGACTGCCTCCTCGGCACGACGCCGGCGCTGGCGTGAAACGGTTGGTGAATATTTATCGGCTCGTGCCTGGCGATTTCCCTATGCTAGCGCGCCTGACAGCGTGCTTCAACTCGGCACGGCGGCGGCCGCGACCGCCCCGGCGTCGAGTGCGTCCATGATGTTGCGCGCCGTTCGCTCGATATGGGTGCAGAGCAGCTCGGCCGCGTCATCTTCGCTGCGGTCGAGCACGGCTTCCACGAGCGCCTGGTGCTCGCCCCGGACGTCGCGATCGAATGGCTGGTACGCAAGGAAGAGCCGCCGATAGCGCGCGCTGAAATACTGCAGCGACTCGCAAATGCTGAGCACCATTGGCATGCGGCACGCAGAGATGAGCGCGAGATGGAAGCCGCGATGGTGTGCTTCCCACTCATCCACGTCCCGCCCTTCTTTCCGCTCCGGCCGCTCGTAACGCATGAGCCGGTGGTGGGTCAGGACGACGCTTTCTTCCCAGGCGTTGTCGCCATGCCGGATGGATTCGCGCAAGGCCATCGGTTCGAGGGTGGCCTGCAGTTTCGCCACTTCCGCGAGGTTTTCACGCGACACCGGGGCCACCCGGAAGCCTTTTTTGTCCTCATTGACGACAAAGCCTTCCGTGGCCAAGCGCGCCAGCGCTTCGCGCAGGGGAGACAAGCTGACGCCGAACTCCCCCTTGAGCACCTCGATGGACAGCTTCGTGCCCGGCGGACGCCGCCCCGAAGCAATGTCATTGCGCAGGCGCGTTGCGATCACACTGGCGAAGTTCTGGCCCGCCTCGGCAGTCGGAGGCTCGGCAGAAACGACGGATTTCATCATTCTCCTTTCAGACGAACGGCATGGCCGCGTCGCTCGGCGAATCGTAGCACGCAGCCCCCATCGATTCTGCCACCGCGCTCCCGCGACGCCGCGCAAAGTAACCGATCCGCGGCAATCCGGCCGACGCCATGGACGCGACGCAATCTTCCCACTCCACTCTCATAAAAAAATCGTTTACAGTTTCTAGAATCGATTATTCACAATCCCACACCGGCGCCATGGTCGTCGGAACCTACCCCCCAATAGGAGGCAGCGCCCACATGTTGCAACATCCCCAGTCCGGCATATCTGCCGCGACAGCCGCGGCAAGCGGAACCCTGCCGGTATCGCTGGAAGAGCGGCTGTCCCCGGAGTCGTCTGCCTTGCTGGTCATCGACATGCAGAATGACTTTTGCGCGCCCGGCGGATATATCGACACCATCATGGGCAAAGACGTCTCCTCGGCAGCGGCCATCGTCGACGCCATCGCCGCGCTGGCGGCCTCCGCGCGGGCGGCGGACGTCCCGGTCTTCTGGGTACGCGCGGACTACACGCGGCATCGGATCCCGCCCCCGATGCAAGTCAAGCTGCAAGCCCGAGGTATCACGAGCGACTGCTGCGTCCCGGGCACGTGGGGAAGCGACTGGTTCGGCGTGGCGCCGCAGCCCCACGAACCGGTATTCACCAAACATACGTACAGCGGCTTTCACGGGACAGGCTTGCATGAAACGCTGCAAGCGCGCGGCATACGGACTATTGTCTTCACGGGCGTGCAAACGCACATATGCGTCGAAACGACGCTGCGTGCCGCCCATACCTTAGGCTATTACTGCGTGGTCGCCGAAGACGCCGTCGCCTCCCACAGCCCTGCCGAACACGCGGCGACACTGGCCAACGTCCGCTTCCTGTTCGGCGACGTGTGTCCGAGTACGACGCTGCGTCAAATCTGGGACAAGGCTTGAGAGCAGCCCACTGTCGCGGCATTCCCGCGCCGTCCGGGCTCGCCGGCCATCACCTCCGCAGGAGCCGGGACAGGGAAGGAAAACCGGCATTGCCTGCCGCGGCACGTTGACCGACCCATCGTTTTCATCGAACCAAGGAGTCAGCATGGGAATCCGAGACACCGACAAGACTCTGCCCTCCAACCGCATGGTGTTCGAACTGCGGCGCGACGAGCAGAAATACCGTGCCTTCAAGGAAGACCTCGAAGCCACCATGACGGCTTACGGCCTGAGCGAGGAGGAAAAACGCGCCTGGCGAGCCATGGACATCGAGGCGCTCGGCAAGCTGGGCGTCCATCCTTATTTCCTGCCCCAGGTGTCGCGGCTCTTCAAGGGCGCCGCGCGCAATCACAACGATAGCGAAGCGGCTCGCCTGTACGCCGAGAAAATGGGTATCGCGACCAAGAACTGAACGCGGAGATTCGTATGGCAAAAATCGTAGCAGCCCTGGGCGTGGCCCACGCTCCAGGCGTCACCGGTTGGATAGACAAGGCGCCGCAGCACGAGCAGGAAGGCGTGCTGGCCGGCTATGCGAAATTCCACCAGCTCATGGAAGAGGTCGAGCCGGACGTGGTGATTGGCATCGCCAATGATCACCTGCTCAATTTCTCGCTCGACAACATCCCGGACTTCTGCGTCGGCATCGGAGACGAATGGGAGGGCCCAGCGCCGTGGTTCCGCGACTGGCTCAACATTCCCGATTACAAGGTAGCGGGCCATCGAGAGCTCGGCCGGGCGCTGGTGCGTGAATCGGCCAAGGCCGGCTTCAATCACGCCTTCGCGGAAAAACTGCTGTTCGACGACAACTGGTCGGTGCCGCTCAAGTTCCTATTCCCGCGCTACGACGTGCGCTTCGTTCCCATACACATGAACTGCATCGTGCCTCCCGTCCCGACGGCGTCGCACTGCTATGCAGTGGGGGAAAGCCTTGCGCGTATCGTGCAGCAATTCCCCTCCGACGAGCGCGTCGTGATCATGGGCACGGGCGGCCTGTCGCACGACCCAGGCGGCAAGGACTATTTCACCGTGCACGAGGCGTTCGACCGCTGGTTCCTGGAGCTCATGGAATCGGGGGACGCCGAACGCGTCAAGCGCGAGCTCACCTTCGAAAAGCTGCTGACCGGCGGCGACGGCGGCGCGGGCGAATTGCTGGCCTGGGTGGCGGCGATGGGCGCGGCGAGCGTATGCGGCAATACGCGCGCGGAGACGGTGTTTTATGTTCCTTCCGCGCCGATGCGCTGCGGCATGGGTGGGGTGTATTGGCGGCTGAACTAGGGGTGCCGTAAGCTTGCCGGGCGCAATGCCCGGCCTCTAGCCTCAGGATGCGCGCGCGCGGCGCAGGCGCTCGTCATGCACGGCTTCGGCGGCGTCTTGGCCGGTTTCTGCCGGATCTGTCGCCGCTTCCAATTTCCGTTCCAGCTCCCGATCGAGCTCGCGCTCTTCCTCGATGTCTTCCGGCCGCTGCGCAAGGGCCTCGGCGATGGTTATCGAACCCTCCTCCCACGCGGCATTCACCGCGCGCAGCAGCGCAGGGTCGCCAGCCAGGGGCTTGCGATCGAGCAGGAGTTTCTCCACCACGGGCTCGAGCGTGGCGACGGTGGGATCGCACACCATCGCCCACCGTTCGCGCGCGCTGCCGGCATCACCGATCCGGGCGATGTACCCGATGCTGGCGAGGGTATCGAGCACGACCATCAATTCGTCATGGTGAAGGTTGAGGCGGGCGCGCAGCGCGATCGTGCTCAGGCCGGGCGGATTGCGGTCGCGCGCAACGGCCAGGGCCCGCAAGATCGACAGCGCATCCACGAAAGCCGCCCCAGGGTGCCGCGCCGTCTCCCAGCGGCCCATGCGAATCAGGGGCAGGCTGGCGGCCAGCGTCGCGCCGAAGAGCGTCACGAGCCAGGAAAGGTACACCCACAACAGGAAGATGGGCAGCGTCGCGAAGGCGCCGTACACAATGGTGTAGGTCGGAAAACGTGAAAGGTAGAACGCAAAGCCCGATTTCATGATTTCGAGCACGATGGCCGCCGCAAAGCCCCCCGTCAGCGCGTCGCGCGCCTCGACATGCCGATTGGGCACGACCATGAACAGGGCCGCGAATGCAAAGCCGGTCAGGATCAGGGGGATGAACGAGACGAGGACGCCGATGGGCGCGGGCACGTCTCCCACCAGCCCCATGGACTCGCGCACGAGGAATGAAGTGGCCCAGAGGCTGGCACCGATCAGCACGGGGCCGAGCGTCAGGGTCGCCCAGTAGATCAACACGCGCTGCGGCAAGGGGCGGCGCTTGCGCACGTGCCAGATCTCGTTGAGCGCCTTGTCGATGGTCAGCATCAGCGAGACGGCAGTGAACATCAGGAATATGCCCCCGACTGCCGTCAACTTACTCGCTTTCTGGGCAAAGTCGTTGAGGTAGTCCATGATGTTGTCGGCCACTGCGGGGGGCATAAGGTTGCCGACTAGAAACCCTTCCAAGGCTCCTTGGAACTCACGGAACAGCGGAAACGCGGTGAACAGCGCCAACGCCACGGCAAGCAGGGGCACCATGGACAATACCGAGGTGAAGGTCAGGCTGGAGGCTACCTGTGCAATGCGCTCCTCTGCCGCCCGCTGCATCGCAAACCGGAGCAAGCGCCCCAGCCGCGCCAGCCAAGACTCCCGGGCCAGGAGGCGGCGGCGCAACGCGGCGGTGCGGGATTCCGGACGCTCCGCGGCGTCGGGACCGGAAAGGGCGGGCGTGGCCGCGGAAACGTTGGACATTTCGGAAGCGTTCTGGACCATGAGGGGAGATAATAGCGGCCTATGGACATCCTGATCTTGTACTACAGCCGGCACGGCTCGACCCGTCAACTGGCCGAGCACATTGCGCTGGGCGTGGAGCGAACGCCCGGCGCACATGCCCGCTTGCGCACCGTTCCGCCCGTCTCGACCGTATGCGAAGCCACGGCGCCGGCCATTCCCGACAGCGGCCCGCCGTACGTGGAAGCCTCCGACCTCGAGGAATGCGCCGGGCTTGCGCTCGGATCTCCCACCCGTTTCGGCAACATGGCGGCGCCGATGAAGTATTTCATCGACCATACCATTGAGCAATGGCTGGCCGGAAGCCTGGCGGGCAAGCCGGCGGCCGTCTTCACGTCCACGGGCTCGATGCACGGGGGCCAGGAAAGCACTTTGCTGAGCATGATGCTGCCCTTGCTCCACCACGGGATGCTGTTGGTTGGCTTGCCCTTCACCGAAAGCGCCCTGATGAGCACCCGGCAAGGCGGCACGCCCTATGGCGCCTCACACGTCGCGGGCGTGGACAACCGCCAGCCTTTCCACCGGGATGAGCTCCAGCTGGCCGAAGCGCTGGGCGCCCGCCTCGCCCGCACCGCCCTGGAACTTCACGCCGGCCGGCAGGCCCGCGCGCGATGAAGGCCGCGCCCGTCATCCTGAGCCGCCGGCTGCGGCTCGCCGCATCGGCCTCGCTCATCGCCCTCATCGTACTGTGCATCGTCTGGGAAACGGTGCTGGCCCCGCTGAGGCCGGGAGGATCGATGCTGGTCCTCAAGGCCGTTCCGCTCCTGCTGCCCTTGCGAGGCATACTGCGGGGTAGCCTATATACCTATCAATGGGCCTCCATGCTGATCCTGGTCTACTTCATGGAAGGCGTGGTCAGGGCCACGAGCGACCCCGGCTTTTCTGCGCAGGTGGCGTGGGCCGAGGTTGTACTGACGACGATTTTTTTCTGGTGTGCGATCTTGTACGTGCGACCGGCGAAGCGAGCCGCCAAGGCAGCCCAAAAGGCAGCCGCCGGCCCTCCGCGTTGAGGGCCGCGCCATGTCCCGTGTTTCGCCCGGCCGGGCGCCAATGGAGGATGCATGGATTTGCTGACCGAGCTCAAGAGCGCGTTGGGCGCCGAACAGGTGCTTACCGGCGCCGACGCCGCACCCTACCTCACCGACTGGCGCGGGCGCTATACCGGCTCGGCCTATGCCGTCACGCGGCCGGCCAACACGCACGAAGTCGCCCAAGTCGTCAAGCTCTGCCGCCGGTATGGCGCGCCCATCGTGCCCCAGGGCGGCAACACCGGCCTGGCCGGTGGTGCAACGCCTGACGGCAGCGGCCGTGCCGTCGTCATATCGACCCGGCGCCTGGACCGCCTGCGCGCCATCGATACCGACAACGACACCATCACCGTGGAGGCGGGCTGCGTCCTGCAAACGGTACAGGATTGGGCGCGTCAGGCGGGGCGGCTCTTCCCGCTCAGCCTCGCCTCCGAGGGCAGCTGCACGGTGGGCGGCAACCTCGCCACCAACGCCGGCGGCACCCAGGTGCTTCGCTACGGCAACGCCCGGGAACTGGCACTGGGGCTCGAGGTGGTCACGGCCGAAGGCGAAGTCTGGGATGGATTGCGCGGCCTGCGCAAGGACAACACCGGCTACGACCTGCGCAACCTCTACATCGGCAGCGAAGGGACGCTCGGCATCATCACCGCCGCCACGTTGAGACTCTTTCCCCTGCCGAAAGCCCAATGCACGGCGATGGTCAGCCTGCCGTCGCTGGAGGCCGCCGTGGCCTTGCTCAATCAGGCGCGCGCGGGCCTGGGGGCGGACTTGACGGGGTTCGAGGTCATGTCATATGCCAGTCTCGAAGTCGTCACCCGGGCATTTCCCGACCAGAAGCTGCCGCTTCCGGCGGCCCCTTGGTACGCGTTGCTGGAAGTTTCCGACAGCGAGAGCGAGGAGCACGCACAGGCTCGCTTCCAAGAGGTACTGCAGGCCGCGGTGGAACAAGGCACCGTGGAAGACGCTGTGGTGGCCTCCAGCATTGCGCAGAGCCGGGCGCTGTGGCTACTGCGCGAGAACATTTCAGCCGCCCAGGCGTGGGAAGGCAAGAACATCAAGCACGATATTTCCGTGCCCACTTCCCGCATCGCCGCCTTCGTGGCCGCCACCGACGCCATGCTCCAGGCCGCGGTTCCGGGTGTGCGCCACATCACGTTCGGCCATCTCGGCGACGGCAACCTGCACTACAACGTCAGCCGCCCGCCAGAAATTCCCGAGGCCGACTTCCTGGCCCGGCAAGACGAGGTCTACCGCTTGGTGCATGACAGCGTCCATGCCCACGGCGGCTCCATCAGCGCCGAGCATGGCATCGGCCAGCTCAAGCGCGAAGAAATGGCGCGCTACAAGAGCGCGCTTGAACTCGACCTGATGCATCGGATCAAGCGCGCGCTCGATCCCGAAGGCCTGATGAACCCGGGCAAGATCCTGCCGCCCTGAGCAGGACTCACCGGGCGCTCGCCTTCCAAGTACCGTCGTCCTGCTTGCAGAACCAGAAGCCCCAGTTTTCCCTCGACTTGCCCTGGGTGACGTCCGCGGCCAGGAAGCGGCAGGTCTGGCCCTTGGCGGTTTGCACGGTGTTGCGGGGCGCAAAGGAAACCGTGACCGGAGGCACCTGGCGCACCGGGGTGCTGGCCCACGTGGCGCGCTGGCCGTCTGCGACCTCGTTGAGCACACGCCCGACTTCGTTCGAGAAATTCGACACCTGCGCCTTGGGAATGTGCAGGAGAATGGATTCGTTCAGAAAACTCAGGTTGTCGGCCTGGGCCGCACCCATGCCGGCGAGCAACAGGAGCGAAGCGGCGAGGAAGGAGGTGCGCATGGGGAGGGCTCCAGGTGAAAGGTGACGAGATGATATCGCGTCCTGGCCCACCGCACACGCGGGAGCCCCGATGGCACGGCCGGCGATTGCCCGATTGTGGCGCCTGGCCCCCCGCACACGCGGGAGCCCCTGCGCCGGCGGGTTATCATTTCCCCTTATGCTTTCCCACCAACGACCTGCCGGCTGGGCGCTGTGCGTAGCCCCCATGATCGACTGGACGGACCGTCATTGCCGGTTCTTCCATCGACTTCTCGCGCCGCGGGCGCGCCTCTATACCGAGATGATCGCCACCGGCGCCATTTTGTACGGCGACGCGGCCCGGCACTTGGATTTCGATCCGGCCGAACATCCGGTTGCGCTGCAATTGGGCGGCAACGAGCCGCATGCCCTCGCCCGTGCCGCCAAAGCCGGGCGGGATTGGGGCTATGACGAGATCAACCTGAACTGCGGCTGCCCTTCGGACCGGGTGCAAAAAGGGGCCTTTGGCGCCTGCCTGATGTCCGAGCCGGCCCTGGTGGCCGATTGCGTCAAGGCCATGCGCGATGCCGTCGACATCCCTGTCACGGTCAAACACCGGATCGGATTGGACTACGACGAGTCCTACGAATTCGTGCGCGACTTCGTGGGAACGGTGCACGCGGCGGGCTGCGAAGTGTTCATCGTGCACGCCCGCAACGCCGTCCTGAAAGGGCTCTCCCCGAAAGAAAACCGAGAAATCCCGCCGCTGCGCTATCACGTGGCCCGCCAGCTCAAGCGGGACTTTCCGCAAGCATCCTTCGTGCTCAACGGCGGCCTGGTCGAAGCCGGGTCCGCCCTCTCGCACATCGGGCACGGCGGCGGCGAGCTCGATGGCGTCATGCTGGGCCGGGAGGCCTACCAGCGCCCCCGCGTGCTGTCGGAAATCTCGCAGGAACTCTGGCCTGAGACCCCCATACCCGACGATGAGGCGGTCATCGCCGCGATGACCGCCTACGCCGGTGAGCAGGTCGCCCGCGGCGTGCCTTTGCGGGCGATCGTGCGGCACATGCTGGGTTTGTTCAACGGCCAGGGCGGGGCGCGACGGTGGCGCCAGATGCTCTCCGACAGCCGCCTGCTCGCAGCCAATGATCCCGCACTGATCGGGGACGCCTGGTCGACCGTCGCGCAAGCCAACCGGCGGCGCGCTGCGTGAGCGATGCAGCGCCCCACGAAGCCCCATTACGGAACTAACCCGCCGAAAGCCTTCTAATCCAGGCTTTGCGGCCTGCCCGTTCACGCCATACTCCTGCCCGGGTACGCTGCGCCCGTGCCCCGCGGTCATTTTCCGTTCATGCGGCGCCCACGCCGCCGGGACTCACGGCGCATGAGGGCAAGGGTATACAGGCATGGCCCAGATCGTGTGCATCCTGGGTAACAAGGGCGGCACCGGCAAGACGACGCTGTCCCACATGATCTCGCACGGCATGGCGCTGCTCGGCAAGCGCGTCGTGTGCGTGCTCACGGATCTCGAGCGCGAGCGCCTCTCCAAGGATGGGCGGCGGTACCTGCCATTCGACGCAAGGGAGCCCGGCAACCTGTCCAAAGTCGTCGCGACGCTGAATCATGTCGACGACTGGTTCGGCGTCATCGACGGCGGCGGCAATCGCCCCGACATCGACAGCCATCTCGCCAACCAGGCCGACCTGGTGCTACTGCCCTTTCGCGACTCTCACGAAGACATGCGCACGGTGCTGCGCGACCTCGAATGGATGCCTCGCGCCTGGGGGCTCCCCTCGCAATGGCCGACGGACGAGCCGGCCAGGCGGGAAGCCGAGGCATCGGTCTCCCTGCTGCTGGGCGACTATCAGCATCGCCTGCTCGACCCGATCCCGCATCTGCACGCCACCAAACTCCTGCTGCAAGACCGCATTCCCCGTACGCTGCCCTGGCAGCTGACCAACGCCTGCCTTGAATTGGCGATGCAGGTTTTCGAGCTGCTCGACGTGCCCTACGAAGGCGGCCCCGCCGTCGACGCGGTCCCAGCCTAGATGCCTCGCGCGGCACGGTAGTTGCTGCAGGCCCGGCATGCACACTTCTCCAGGAGACGACCATGCCGGGCGATCCAGAACAACGCACGCTGCCCCCACAGGCGCAATCCAAGCAGCCGGGGATCCAAAGCGCGATGCATCCGCAGCCGAAGTCCACCGGCCCGGGATATCGCGGGTCCGACAAGCTGAAAGGCCGGTGCGCCATCGTCACGGGCGGCGATAGCGGCATTGGCCGAGCCGTCGCGGTCGCCTTTGCCATGGAAGGCGCGGACGTCCTGTTCACTTACCTCGATGAGAGTGGCGACGCCGAAGACACCCGCCGGCAGATCGAGAAGACCGGCCGACGCTGCGTAAGCATGGCGGGAGACCTGGGCAGCGAGTCCCACGCCAGGGAAGTCGTGCGGCGCGCCTTGAGGGAATTCGGACGCATTGACATCCTGGTCAACAACGCGGCCGAACAACATCCGCAAAACGCCCTGGAAGACATCGATAGCGCCCAACTGGAACGGACCTTCCGCACCAATTTCTTCGGCATGTTCAACCTGACCCGGGAGGCGTTGCCGCACCTGACTGCCGGAGCTGCCATCATCAACACGACATCGGTGACGGCCTACCGCGGCAGCGCGCACCTGATCGATTACGCCTCGACCAAGGGCGCGATCGTGGCATTTACCCGCTCGCTCTCGGCGGCGGTTGTCGAACGCGGCATACGCGTCAACGCCGTCGCGCCCGGCCCCATCTGGACGCCGTTGATTCCCGCTTCATTCAGCGCCGAAGAAGTGGCTACCTTCGGCGCCAGCGTTCCAATGAAACGCCCCGGGCAACCCGAAGAAGTCGCGCCGTGCTACGTCTTCCTCGCGTCGGACGACGCGAGCTATATGACGGGCCAAGTCTTGCACCCGAACGGAGGGGAGATCATCAACGGTTGAGCCCGCGGCGGCGACAATGGCTTACCGGCCGAGCAAGGTCATCAGCGCGTCGAAGCTGCTGGCCTCCCGCACGGAAAACACGAAGCAATCGCCGTCGCGATAATCGGTGTCACGCAGGTTCGTTGCCAACCGCTCCGCATCCTCGAGCGCTTCATTCCACGTCCCGCGGATCAGCGGACAGTATTTGAGCCGGCTGTCCAGCATATCCTTGCCCGAGCGGGCCGTGACCTCAACATACCCACGGAACTGCCCTTCAGGGAGATCGTGGACCCGGGCCTTCAGGAAATACTGTACGGCGAGATGGTCGACGACATGATTCATGGCCAGTCTCCAGGAGTGCTGTGATTCGATGCTAGCTCATCAGAAAGAAACTTTCGGCCCCGGATCCCGGCCGATAGCAAACGTTTACGTTCCATACAGTCCTGTGGCGAACCACGCGACGCCGGCGCAACACTTTGCGCCTGGGAGCGGCTGCACCACGACTGAATGGCTGCGCAGCGCGCTGGGAAAATCAACGCCGGGCACGCGCTTCGAGGCCTGCGTAGAGGCAAACCGCGAGGACGAGCGGACCGAGGTAATACACCGCGCGATAGGCCAGGAGCGCGCCCAGCAGTTGGTGGGCAGGCACCTGCGCAGAGAGCAGCGCAAGGAATACCGTTTCCAATACGCCCAGTCCTGCGGGAACGTGCGTCAGCGCTCCGGCCACGGCGCTGACTAGCAACACGGCGAGCACCCGCCAGTAGTCGACCTCACCCCCGAGCAGCACATAGAGGATCCCGCCCATGATCATCCAATTGGCCACCGACATGACGACCTGCGCCAGTGCCAGGCGGCGTCCGGGCACGGTGACCTCCACCTTTCGCACCTCGAAGCTGCGCCTCCCCCGCACCGCACACATCGCAAGATAAGCCGCCGCCACGGCCCATGCCGCGACGCCGGCCACGGGCAGCATTCCTGCGGGAATGCCCCATTGCCGCGGAGGCTGCAATCCGCCCCACACCAAGACCACGCCTAGCAGAATCAGGTAGCCCAGCCAATTGGTCACGACGCTCAAGGCATAAATCTTGGATATGTCGGGTGCGGAGAGTCCCTCCCGCGAATAGAGCCGGTAACGGAAGCCCACGCCGCCGATCAAGGCACCAAGATTCAAGGTAAACGCATAGCAGACGCCGGCAATCATGGCGACACGCGCCACGCCGAGCTTGTGGCCGACGTAGCGCTTTCCCAGCTGGTCAAACGCGCCGAACAGCAAATGGCTTGCCACCGTCAGCCCTCCCGCGGCGAGAAGCATCTGCGGGGAATAGGACCGGATCGATTGCAGCACGCGCTCCCATTCGACCTTCTCCCATTGCTGGGCAAGCAGGAAGGTCACGAGCGCCAGGAATCCGAGGGTGAGCGCATGCCGCCCCCAACGCCACCAGGCACGACGGCTGGACGGCCGAGTGTCGTCACGCCCTGAAGGCGCGGCCTCCCTATCCGATCTCACGAGAGTGGGCATCTGGTGTCTCCGTCGGGCGTGATGGGCCGGGCTCGACTTTTTCGAGCCTGGGAGCATGCGCAGGCAGCCAGCCGGCCCACGCGGGGAAGCGTCGCAGGAAATGGAAAACGATGAACGACGTCGCCATCCGCCAACGCGAGCGCGGCCGCGTGTCGCGCGCAGAAACTTCCCGACAATGGCGCTCGACCAGCGCATCCAGCCGTTCGCGCAAGGTGCGGCTGAATGCCGGATCGCGAATGATGAGATTGGCTTCCAGGTTCAATGACAGGCTAAGCGGATCCAGGTTGCTCGACCCCACCGTGGCCCACACGTCGTCCACGACCGCGACCTTGCCATGCAGCGGACGCTCGCAATACTCATAGATCTTCACGCCCGCGCTGAGCAGGTAATCGTGCAGCATGTGCGCGGCCACCTTGACGATGGGCATGTCCGGCTCGCCCTGGAGAATGAGCCTGACCTGCACGCCGCGCCTGGCCGCTTTGCGCATGTCGCGCAGCAGCCGGTAACCGGGGAAGAAATAGGCATTGGCGATGGTCACCTCGCGCTGCGCCGCCCGGATGGCGATCCGGTAATGTTGCTCGATGTCCGTCCGGTGGGCGTTGTTGTCGCGCACGACCAGCAGGCACTCCGCGCCCGCCTCGTTCAACGGCTGTTCCTTGGCGGGAGAAGCCGGCCTGGCGGCCCGACGGCGCGCCTTGTCCCGCGGCACCGTGCCGTTGCGGACGAAATCGCGGATCTGGGCCACGATCGGCCCGCGCACTTCGATCGCGTAATCCTGTTTGGCGCTCGGACCGAAATCCGCGAGGTGATCGGCGGAGAAGTTGATGCCGCCCACGAAGGCCGTTTCACCATCCACCACGAGCAGCTTGCGATGCAGGCGACGAAACACGTTGGTACGCATCCCCAGCAGCTTGGGCCGCGGGTCGAATACCCGGAAATGCACGCCGGCTTCGATCAGGCCAGCCAGGAACTCCTCGGGTAGATCCGTCGACCCATATCCGTCGACGAGGACCGAAACATAGACGCCCCGGCGGGCGGCATCGATCAAGACGTTGCGCAGCGCATTGCCCACCTTGTCGTCGAACAGAATGAACGTCTCGAGCAACACCTCGGCGCGCGCCTGGCTGATGGCCTCAAAGACCCGCGGGAAAAAAGCCTCGCCGTTCTCAAGCAGCGCAATCGCGTTGCCCTGCGTCCATTGCACGCTCGCAGGTGCGGCCGACTGGCCGCGAACGCGCCCTGCTTCCTCGCCGCGTGGCCATCCTCGCCATCGCCCGCGGCCGAACAAGCCATTGGCGCTCCCTTCTTGCGAATAAGGCTTACGTGGAAACGAACTACTCATAGCACGATCTCCGCAGCCAGCGGCGCATGGTCCGACAAGGATTTCCACGGATGGGGCCCGAGGTGGATAGGCCGCATCGCCCGTGCCCCGCGCACGTAGATCCTGTCGAGCGGCAGCAGGGGATGCCACGCGGGAAAGGTGCGGGCCAAGCGCCCCGTGGCATGTTCATAGACCTCACGCAGGCCCGCGCACCCGTTCAGCACGCGGCCGGCGCGCTGCAACCAGTCATTGAAGTCGCCCGCCACCACCAGCGGCGCGTCCGGCGGAATTTCTTCCTGGACGAGATGGCATAACAACTGCAACTGCTTGCGGCGGTGGCGCTCTTGCAGACCGAGGTGCACGCAGATGGCGTGGAGCTCTCCACCGGTGTTGGGCGCCTTGACGATGCAATGCAAGAGCCCCCGTCGCTCGGGCCCGCTTATCGAGACGTCGCGGTTCTCGAAATGGGAGATCGGAAACTTGGAGAGCACCGCGTTGCCGTGATGCCCGTCGGGGTACACGGCATTGCGGCCATACGCGAAATCGGACCAGATCGTATCGGCCAAGAACTCGTATTGCGGCGCCGCCGGCCAATCGGCGAAGCGCAGCGCGTGCCTGGCATGCGTGCCTAGCACTTCCTGCAGGAACACCATATCTGCAGACACGCTGCGCACCGCCTCGCGCAAATCGTGCAGAATCAGCCGACGGTTGAAAAAACTAAATCCCTTGTGGACGTTGACCGTCAATACCCGGAAGCTCATCCGGCCCTGCGCATCCGGCGGTCCTTTATCATCGTTATCCTGGTTCATGCGGAGCGCACCGCAAGAACCGTTCCCGCTACTCCAGCGACAACCAGCGCCGCCCGTCGCGGGCCAGGAGGACATCCGCGGCCGCCGGGCCGTGGCTGCCGGCGCGATAGAAATGGATCTCGCCGCTCTCGGCCCAGGCCTGTTGGAAAGGCTGCACCGCCTCCCACCCCAGCTCGATGTCGGCGGCCCGCTGGAATAGCGTGGCGTCGCCGACCATGCAGTCGTAGATCAAGGTCTCGTACCCTGAGCTATGGGAAGGCGGAAAGTGATCAGCGTAGCGGAAGTCCATGCTCACCGGCGCAATGCGGATCTTGGAGCCGGGCACCTTGGCCTTCATGTGGAAGAACAATCCCTCGTCCGGCTGGATCTGCAGCACCAAGGTATTGGCCGGGGGTTTCTCCTGCGCGCTCTGGCGAAACAGCGCATGGCCGGCATCCTTGAACGCGATCACGATTTGCGTCTGCCTGCGCGCGAGCGCCTTGCCCGTGCGCAGGTAGAACGGCACGCCGGCCCAGCGCCAGTTATCGATGCTGAGCTTGAGCGCGACATACGTTTCGGTCGTGCTGTCGGGCGCGACGCCCTCCTCCTCCCGGTAGCCACGCATGGGCTTGCCGTTCACGAGCCCGGACTGGTACTGCCCACGCACGCTGTTCTGCAACGCCTCGGCCGGTGTCTGGATGTGTATGGCGTCGAGCAGCTTTTCCTTCTCCGTACGCACGGCATCGGCGTCGAAAGAATTGGGCGGTTCCATGGCCACCATGGCCAGCAGCTGGAATAGGTGGTTCGGCACCATGTCCCGCAAGGCGCCCGTCTGCTCGTAAAAGGCAGAACGCCGCTCTACGCCTATCGACTCTGCTGCCGTGATTTGCACGTGATCGATATACAGCCGGTTCCAGTTGCTCTCGAACACGCTGTTGGCGAAGCGCGAGACCAGGATGTTCTGGACGGTTTCCTTGCCCAGGAAGTGATCGATGCGGAATATCTGGTTTTCGTGGACGACCCGCGTCAACTGCTTGTTCAACTCGCATGCGGAAGCGAGATCTCTTCCGAACGGCTTCTCGATGACCACGCGGCGCCAGCGGCCTCCGGCCTGCTTCAGCAGGCCTGCTTCGTACAGGTGCCGGGCGATGGTCTGGAAGTAGCCGGGCGCGGTCGCAAAGTAGAAAATGACCCCGCCCGGTTCGGCCGCCAGCGCTTGGCTCAAGTCCGCGTACGTGCGTTCTTCCTCGAAATCGCCCTGCAGGTAAGACGTCCGGCCCATCAGCCATTTCCAGACGGGGGCCTCGAAGCTGGCCTGCGCCTCTTCCCCGCGCGAGGCGAAAACCTGGTCGGCGGCCTCCTTCAAGCGCCGCCGGAACCCTTCGTCATCCAACGCGCGATGGCCGATGCCAATGACGCGGAACTCGGGATGCAGCGCCTTCAGGCGTGCCAGGTTGTAGAGGGCCGGGACCAGGAGCCGGCCCGTCAGGTCGCCGGTCGCGCCGAAAATGACCAACGTGCAACGTGGAGCAGGCGGCAGTTCCGCCTGGGACGTTTGCCTGTTCGTCTGGAAGTCCATGACTACCTCCGAAGCATGCGTCGATTATGGACGCGGGGTTATCGCGCTGCAACAAAGCCGTACGCACCGCTCCCCGGGGAGGGGGCCTCGGGCCATCGGACCACAATGCGCATGAGTCGTTCCCGCCGGCGGAGCGCACGCTCAGGCGCTGGGCTGCTCCGAGCCAGGCCCTGGTGGCTGGCCATCCAATGCCCCCGCCTGGATGCGCTTCTTGATCAAGTCCATGGTGGCCTGGGCAAGGCGCGTCAGCGGCCGCTGCGCGGCCGTCGCGATCACGAGCTGACTGGTCAGCCCCGGAGAGACGATGCGCGCCGCCCGCAAGTGCGGCCGCTGCGAGCGGCCGTATATGGCGTTGCGGGAAAGTACGGCATACCCCATGCCCCGGTCGACGAGGTCGAGCAGCGACTCGATGGCGTCCACCTCCAGGGCGATGGACAACTGCACGCCGAGCCGGGCGCAATGCACGTCCAGCAGGTTGCGGATGGCATTCGGCTGCCCGGGGGTGATCAAGGGGTACTGGGCCAGGTCGCGCATCTTGACAGTCTCAGGCATGGCCTTGCCGCCCAGGCCTTTGCGGCCGATCAGATACAAGTCCTCGGACCACACGTGTTCGTAGACGGCCTGCTGGCTGACCGGCGGGTTGTAGAGCAGCGCAAAGTCCAGGCGCCCCAGCAGCAGCCATTCGTACATGGACACCGTCAGCGCCTCCACCACTCCCAGCGACGCGCGGGGAAACTCGGCCCGGAAATCGGTGACGAGGTCCACCGTGATCGATTTGCCGACGCTGGGCGGCATGCCGACCACCACCTTGCCTGCCGGGGAGCCCCTGAGCTCTTCGATCTCCTGCTTGGCCAGGCGCACCTGGTGCAGGATGCCCCGGCCGCGCTCGAGCAGCCGCTTGCCGGCGTCAGTGGGCACCACCCCCCGGCCATTGCGCTCGAGCAGGTGCTCCTTGAGCTCGATCTCGAGCTGTCGCACATGCCGGCTCACCACCGGCTGCGACAGGTTGAGCGTGACGGCCGCCCGCGTCACACTGCCGAACTCGACCACGCGCACGAAGCATTCGAGCTGTTTCAGGTCCATTTGGAAACCCCGATTCATGTTTTTTAAGCATAACAGCTAGTCCCGATTTGCGTTTTCCAAACGCCAGTTACAGTCCACAATGCAAATTCGCCCGCTTGGCGCCCAGCGCGCCAAGCAGCATCAAAAGATGGGCCACCCCACACCAACGACTCGAGGAAGACAATGATCCGCACACTACTCGCCCGCTTGTGCCTCGGCGCTACCGCCACCTTGGTCGCCGCAGGCGCCTATGCCCAGGAATTTCCTTCCAAGCAACTGCGCCTGATCGTGCCCTTCGGGCCTGGCGGCGTGGCTGACGTCACGGCCCGCATCGTCGCCCAGGGCCTGTCGGACAAGTTCGGCAAACCGGTAGTCGTCGAAAACATGCCGAGCGCCGGCGGCATCACCGGCGCGACGACCGTCATCCGCGCCACCCCCGACGGCCACACGCTGTTCCTGGTCAGCAACCAGCAGGCGGTCAGCCCCTCCTTGTTCAAGTCGCTGCCTTACGACCCGGTCAAGCAGTTGGCGATGATTTCCATGGTCGGCTCGTTCGACATCGTCATGGCGGTGGACCAAAACAGCCCGCTGAAGACCGTCGGCGACGCCATTGAAGCCGCCAAGAAGAATCCCCAAGGCTTTAACCTCGGCACCATCGGCGTGGGTAGCACCCAGCACCTGTCGGCCGAGATGTTCCGGGCCATGGCCGGGTTGTCCGTGCCCACCATTCCGTTCAAGTCCAGCGGCGAAGTGATCTCTGCCGTCAAAGGCAACAACGTGCAGGTCTTGTTCGAAACCGTGCCGGCCGTGATCGGCAACATCAAGGGCGGCAGCCTGCGCGTGCTGGGCGTCGCGTCGGAGAAACGGAGCCAGGTGTTCCCCGACACGCCCACCATCGCCGAAACGGTACCGGGCTACGTCGCCGTTTCGTGGAATGGCCTTGCCGCCCCGGCCGACACCCCGCCCGCCATCATCGAAAAGCTCAGCGCGGCGGTGCGCGAAGTGGTCGCCGATCCGGCCATCAACAAGAAGCTGATCGACGTGGGCATGATCCCGCAAACCAATACGCCCAAGGAGTTCCAGAGCTTCCTGGCCGCCGAGATCCAGAAATGGAGCAAGGTGATTGAAATGGCCAAGATTGAAAAACAATAATCCGCTTGCCGACGGGCGCCAGCCGCCGGATCGCCCGGGGCATGCCGGCATGCCCCGGACAGGCGGCACAGCCGGCGCTGCCGTCCCGCTTCGGGCCCATCCATGTGCCGCAACCTGCCGGGGATGGGCCTGCTTATTGGAGAACCATGATGTTGGGTGTTGTCGTTAGGAAAAAGCCGTCGCTGCCCGAAGGCGCGGCGGAAAAGCTGGCTGCGCAGGGCGTGGCCACCGTGCATGAAGCGCAGGGCCGCAGCGTGGGGCTTATGAAGCCTTACATGCGTCCCATTTACCCCGGCGCGGCGATCGCCGGCCCGGCCGTGACCGTGCTCGCCCAGCCCGGCGACAACTGGATGCTGCACGTGGCCGTCGAACAATGCTCGCCGGGCGACATCCTGGTGGTTGGCTGCACGACCGAGAACGCCGACGGCATGTTCGGCGAGCTGCTCGCGACCTCGCTCAGGGCGCGCGGCGTGCGCGGCCTCATCATCGACGCCGGCGTGCGGGACGTGGCCGCGCTCACCGAGATGCGCTTCCCGGTTTGGTCCAAGGCCATCAACGCCCGCGGCACGGTCAAGGCAACCATCGGGTCGGTCAACGTCCCCATCGTCTGTGCCGGCGCGCTGGTTCATCCCGGAGATGCCATCGTCGCCGATGACGACGGCGTAGCCATCGTCCCCAATGCGCAGGTCAGCGCCGTCATCCAGAAGGCCGACAAACGCATCCAGGAAGAAGAAAGCAAGCGCGCCCGCCTGGCGGCCGGCGAACTAGGCCTGGACATCTACCAGATGCGCCCCAAGCTGGAGGCGGCGGGGCTGCGCTATGTCGACTCGCTGGACGGGCTGAAAGACTGACGCCGCGCCTCAGGCCGTCTACCTCGGGCCGGGCCCGGACCCGGCCTCCCCTCCACTCACGATTGCTGAATCATGAAAACTTGCGCTGCACCTGATCCGAATCCCATCAAACCGCGCGAACCCTTGCCTCCCGGTTCGTGCGATGCCCACTGCCACGTATTCGGTCCCGCCGACCGCTTCCCGTACCATCCAGACCGAAGCTACACGCCGCCCGACGCGCCGTTCGAACGCCTGCGGCAACTCCATGACTGGCTGGGCCTGGACCGCGCCGTCATCGTGCAGGCGAGCTGCCATGGCGACGACAACTCCGCCATGCTCGACGCCATCGCGCGCAGCGAAGGCCGCTATCTCGGCGTGGCCATCGTCAACGGCAACGAAACCGATGAACAGCTGGCCGACCTGCACGCCGGCGGCGTGCGCGGCGTGCGCTTCAACTTCGTCCAGCACCTGGGAGGTGCCCCCGACCTGGAGATTTTCGACAAGACCATCGGGCGGCTGAGCGAACTCGGCTGGCACGTGGTGCTGCACCTGGACGCGCAAGACATCGTCACCTACCGCGATCGCATCAACCGCATCAACGTGCCATTCGTGATCGATCACATGGGACGCGTCCAGGCGGCCCTGGGCATGGACCAGGAGCCCTTCCGCGCGCTACTCGAGTTGATGAAGAATCCCCTGGCCTGGGTGAAGGTGTGCGGAGGAGAGCGCGTGTCGGTCGGCAAGCGCCCCTTTGCCGATGCCGCCCCATTCGCGGCCAAGCTCATCGAAGCCGCGCCGGACCGCGTACTGTGGGGCACCGACTGGCCGCACCCCAATATCTCCAAAGACATGCCCAACGATGGCGAGCTGGTCAACCTGATGCTGGATTTCTGCCCGGATCCGGCGCTGCGCCATAAGCTGTTGGTCGAAAACCCGGAACGGCTGTACGGATTCAAGCCGCTGGCCTGACCCCTGGCGCCCGACTTACCCCTGGCCCCGGACGCGCGGATGCCTGCGCCCCGGGGCCGTTTCATTGGCAGCCCCCAAAAAGCGCGGCGCACTGCGGCGCCGCCCGGGATGCCTGGTGCAGCCGGTCCCGGGCCACCGCTGCTGTGCTACCGGCTTGCGGCGAGTGGTGCGCCGGCTTGGAACCACCTGCCCAGCAGCGCCCGCTCTTCCTCCGTCATCGCCGTCGCGTTATTCAACGGCATGGTGCGCTGGACGACGGCCTGCTGATACACCACCTGCGCATGCGACTTGAGCAGCTCCGGCGTCTGCAGCTGAATGCCCTTGTTGGGAAGTTGTGCGTTGTGGCACACCACGCAGCGCTGGGCCACGACTTGCTGGACCTGCGTGATGTCCTGGGGCTCCAGGGGCTCGTGAAAGGCCGCCGCCCCAGTGCCCGCCCCGGATGGCGCAAGCGACCATGCCACGGCCGCCAGCAGCGCCACGCCGGCGGCGGGATACCAGAAGTTGTAGACCTGCTTGTGGCGCAGCACGAAAAACTGCCGGATCAGCGCCCCCGCCAGCATGATGGCGATCAACACCAGCCAGTTGTACTTGGCCGAATACACCATGCTGTAGTGGTTGGACAGCATGGCGAACAGGACCGGCAGCGTGAAATACGTATTGTGCACGCTGCGCTGCTTGCCCAGCTGGCCGTGGATGGGATCGACCGGCTCGCCGGCACGCATGGCGGCGACGACTTTCCGCTGCCCGGGGATGATGACCATCAGCACGTTGGCGCTCATGATGGTGGCAATCATGGCGCCCACGATCAGGAAAGCCGCGCGGCCCGCGAACAGGTGGCACGCGAGCCATGCCGCGGCGGCCACGAAAACCGCAACGGCAATGCCCACGGTGCGGTCGGCCCGCTCCCCCGTACCCGCGATGCGGCAGATGGCGTCATACACCAGCCACCCCACTACCAGGAAGCACAGCGCAGCGACCACGGCCGCAGCCGGGCCCCAATTGAAGACGTTCGGATCGATGAGGTAGGTGCGCGCGTTGAACAGGTACAGCACCACCAGCAGCGCGAAGCCGGACATCCAGGTGGAGTAGCTCTCCCAATAGAACCAGTGGAGATGCTCGGGCAGCTGCTTCGGCGCTACCAGATACTTCTGCGGGTTGTAGAAACCGCCCCCGTGCACCGCCCAGAGCTCGCCCGACACGCCTTTCTCGAGGAGTTCCGGGTCCTGGGGTTTCAGAAGGCTGTTGTCGAGCCAGACGAAGTAGAACGAAGAGCCAATCCAGGCGATGGCGGTGATCACATGCAGCCAGCGCAGCAACAGATTGGCCCAATCAAGAATGTAGGCTTCCATGCCCTTCCTGCTAGAGACAATCGCTCACCACTGCGGGCGCTGTGAGCAAGAAGGTCGCGCCAATAAAGCACCGCGGCGACCGTAAGGCGGCGAGGACTACGCCTCGCTTGTTACAGGCTGCATCTTCTCGCGACGCGCCGCTGCTTGTCAACGGTCCGCGCCCGCCCCCGGACCGGACGGGGCGCCTCAATGGGCCACGCTTCGATCCGCTAGAATGGATCGGTCGCTCCAGGTCGGAGCCCCCTGCAAAAAGACCTGAGATAAGCCATGAGCTGCGCAACCGCCCCATCTCGACTATCTGACCCCACTCTTTTCAAGACCCAGGCGTACATAAACGGTGCCTGGGTCGACGCCAGCGACGGCGCCAGCTTCGCGGTCGACAATCCTGCTGACGGCACCCTGGTCGCACGTGTCGCGGACGTCGAACCTGCGCAGGCGGAGGCTGCCATCGCGGCGGCACAGGCCGCCTTCGGCCCCTGGCGTGCGCGCACGGCCAAGGATCGCGCCGCGCTCCTGCGACGCTGGTTCGAGCTGATGCTCGCCCACGCCGATGACCTAGCGGCCCTCATGACCTTGGAGCAAGGCAAGCCCCTTGCCGAAGCCAAGGGCGAAGTGGCCTACGCCGCCTCGTTCATCGAATGGTTCGCGGAGCAAGGCAAGCGGGTCGCCGGCGACACCCTCTCGCCGGTGGCACCCAATACGCGCATGCTGGTGCTACGCGAACCGATAGGAGTATGCGCCGCCATCACGCCCTGGAACTTTCCGCTCGCCATGATTACCCGCAAGGCGGGTCCTGCCTTGGCCGCAGGCTGCACCATGGTCCTCAAGCCGGCAGAACAGACGCCGCTTTCCGCCCTGGCGCTCGCCGAGCTGGCGCACCGCGCCGGCCTGCCGCCCGGCGTGCTCAACATCGTCACCGCGGGCAGCGAGCGCTCCATCGCCCTCGGCAAGACCCTCTGCGCCAGCCCGGTCGTGCGCAAGCTCAGCTTCACGGGCTCTACGCCGGTGGGCCGCATCCTCATGCAGCAAAGTGCGCCCACCATCAAGAAGCTCTCACTGGAGTTGGGCGGGCTGGCGCCGTTCATCGTATTCGAGGATGCCGACCTCGACGCCGCGGTAGACGGGGCCGTCGCCTCGAAGTACCGCAATACCGGGCAAACCTGCGTCTGCACCAACCGCTTCTACGTGCATGACGACATTTACGATGCATTCGTCCAGAAGCTGGCCGAAAAATCCCGCTCGCTGAAGGTCGGCAACGGCTTCGACCCCGGCGTCGTGCAGGGGCCGCTGATCGACGAAGCGGCCGTCGCCAAGGTCGAAGAACACGTCAACGACGCGGTCGCCAAAGGGGCTGCCGTCCTGGCGGGCGGCAAGCGCCACGCGCTGGGGGGCCGCTTTTTCGAGCCGACGGTCCTGGCGGACGTCACGCGGGACATGCTGTGCATGCGCGAGGAAACCTTCGGTCCGGTGGCGCCCGTCATGCGGTTCCGGGATGAAGCCGAGGTCATCCGGCTCGCCAACGACACGCAGTTCGGCCTCGCCTCCTACTTCTACAGCCGCGACATGGGGCGCATTTTCCGCGTGGCCGAGGCGCTGGAATACGGCATGGTGGGCGTCAATACCGGCTTGATCTCCAACGAAGTCGCGCCTTTCGGCGGCGTCAAGCAATCCGGTCTCGGCCGGGAAGGTTCGGTCTACGGCATGGACGATTACCTGGAACTGAAGTACGTGTGCCTGGGGGGCATATGAGCGAAGGATTCGCGCCCCACCCTGGCGAGGCCTCGATCCGGCCCGCACGGCCCGAGGACGTCGGTCCGGTTCTGTCCCTGATGCGTGGACTCGCGGAGTACGAGCACCTGACGCATTTATTCAAGGCGCGCGAGGAAGATCTTTTCGATGCGTTGTTCGGCGCCCGTCCCGCCGCTGAATGCCTGGTCGCCGAGGTCGACAGTGGCGTGGTGGGCTACGCACTGTTCTTTCATAACTACTCCACCTTCCTCGGGCGGCGCGGCTTGTACTTGGAAGATCTCTACGTACGCCCCGACCACCGCGGTCGCGGGCTCGGCAAGCGCATGCTCAAGACGCTCGCCGCCATCGCCGTCGAACGCGGGTGCGGCCGCTTCGAGTGGAGCGTTTTGGACTGGAACCAGCCTGCCATCGATTTTTATCGCGCAATGGGAGCCGACGTGCTGCCCGACTGGCGCATTGTGCGCGTGACGGGCGACGCGCTCGCGCGCCTGGGCTCAGCCGGCGATTGAACTGGCGCCGCCGCGCACACCATGCTGCGGCGGCGCAGCCTGGTCAGACTTTGAACCGGCCGACCATGGCGTCCAAACGCGCGGCCATGTCACGCATCTCCTGGGCCGACCGGGTCGTCTCCCGCATCGCGGCCGTGGTTTCTTCCACCATCTGAGCGATGCTTTCGACCTGCTGGGCGATGGACGTGCTGGCCGACGACTGCTCTCGGGTAGCATGGGCCACTTCGCGCACGCGCTCGAGCGAGGTGTCGGCACTGGAGCTGATCTCGCGCAAGGACATGGCGACTTGGTCGGCCAGGTCCGTGCCTTCGGCCACCATGGGCAGGATGTGCTCCATCGTGGCGGCGGATTCAGCGGTTTCCCGCTGGACGGCGCTCACCATTTCCTCGATCTCGACGGTCGCCGAGGACGTGCGCTCGGCCAGCTTGCGGACCTCGTCCGCCACGACGCTGAAACCTCGGCCCTGCTCCCCTGCCCGGGCAGCCTCGATGGCGGCGTTGAGCGCCAACAGGTTGGTTTGCCCCGCGATTTCCTTGATCGATGCGGCAATCGAGTTGATCTGCAAGGCGCGGGCCTCCAGGCCCCGGATTTTTTCGGACGCTTCCCCTACGGCGGCGGCGATGCGCTTCATGCTTTCGGCTGCACTCATGACGCCGGCTTCGCCGTTGCGGCAACGCTCGGCGACACCCTCCGAGTTCTGCTGCGTCTGCATGGCGGCATCGGAGATGTGCGCCACGGAAACGGTCAGCTCTTCGACAGCCGCGGCCATCGAAGAGGTGGCATCGCTCTGCTGCGCGGCGGCCGTCGTCACTTGGCTCACGGAATCAGCGATGCGCTGGGCGTCGCGCTTCATGGCGCCGGCCTCGTCCCGCACCGAGGCTATCAGTTCGCGCACGGAGTTCGACATGCTGGCGAACGCATCGAGCAGGCTGCCGGGTGGGGCGTTCGGCAGCCGCTGCCGGAAATCGCCGAGCGCGGCCCGGCGCATGATTTCGATCACCGCCAGCGGCTCGCCGCCTATCTGCCGGATGACTCCCCGTGCAATGAAGCCGCCGCCCAGCAGCAGTACCACTGCGAGGATCACGGTCGAGCCGGCGCCGAGCATGAGTTGCCGGAACAGTGCAGCATCGAGATCATCGATGTACACCCCGGTGCCCACCACCCAGTTCCACGGCTCGAAGCTCTTGAAGACGTTCAGCTTGGGGATGAGCTTGCTTTCGCCGGGACGCGCGAACATGACGGGCAGGAACGCATGCCCGCCGCCTTCGCGCATGGCGGCGAAACGCTCCTGCATCACCAGCGCCCGGTCGCGCTTGTCCCCGGTCAGGGCAACCGAATCCGCGCCCACGAGCGCAGGATTGCCGCCGTTCATCACCATGATGCCGTCGGCGTCGGTGATGAAGACATATTCCGCCTTGCCGTTGCCCCCGCCGTACCGGAACCCGAGTAGCGCCGTCTTGGCGGCCTCCTGCGCTTGCTCCCGGCTCATCACCCCCTTCCGCTGCAGCTCGTAGTAATGGTTGGCGACGCTCCAGGCACCTTGCGCCACGGCCAGGATTTCGGCCTTCTTGGAATCCAATAGCACTTGCCTGTCGTGGTAGAGCGCCCAGCCGCGGTCGACCAGGAGCAGGATGACCGCCAAGGCCACCAGCGCCCACAGCTTGCCCCGCAAGGACAGCCGGTTCACGATGGACGCCGAAACGTCGCCTCCCGCGCCGGCGGAATAGCGACTTGTATCATGCATTACCGCACTCATTGAGACCCCTTGCTCGCACAGGCCGGTGCAATGCGCGCCGGCCCGGAAACGAAAAACCATGCCTACCATTAACGGCATGCCGGGCGGGATCTGTATGGGCGAAACACGGTTCGCCTCAAAAGAGAAAGGGGGTTGCTCGCCCCCTTTTCTCCTCACGCTCCTGCGCGGGCTCAGGCCGCTTCGCGGCTTGCGCGCTTGCGCTCGTGCTCCTTCAGGTGCTTTTTCCTCAGGCGTATGCTCTTGGGCGTGATTTCGACCAGCTCGTCGTCCGCGATGAATTCCACCGCGTACTCCAGCGTAAGCTGGATAGGCGGAATCAGGCGCACGGCTTCATCGCTGCCCGACGCGCGAATGTTCGTGAGCTGCTTGCCCTTGATCGGATTGACGACCAAGTCGTTGTCGCGGCTATGGATGCCGATGATCATGCCTTCGTACAGTGCTTCGCCCGGCGAGACGAACATGCGGCCACGCTCCTGCAGCTTCCATAATGCATAGGCCACGGCGTCGCCGTCCTCCTGGCTGATGAGCACGCCGTTGCGGCGTTCGCCCAACGTGCCCTCGCGAACCGGCGCATATTCGTCGAACACGTGGCTCATCAGGCCCGTGCCCCGCGTCAGGGTAAGGAACTCACCCTGGAAGCCGATCAGGCCGCGCGCAGGAATGCGGTATTCCAGCCGGGTGCGGCCCTTGCCGTCCGAGGCCATGTCGAGCAGCTCGCCCTTGCGGCGGCCCAGCTCCTCCATCACGGCCCCCTGGTGGCCGTCTTCGACGTCCACCGTGAGGAGCTCGTAGGGCTCGCACTTGACGCCGTCGATTTCCTTGTACACCACGCGCGGGCGGGAGACGGCCAGCTCGTAACCCTCACGCCGCATATTCTCCAGCAGAATGGTCAGGTGCAGCTCGCCGCGGCCTGACACTTCGAACACCGTATCGTCTCCGGTGTCGCGCACGCGCAGCGCTACGTTGGACTTGAGCTCGCGCTCCAGGCGCTCGCGCAATTGCCGGCTGGTGACGAACTTGCCTTCCCGGCCCGCCAGCGGCGACGTGTTCACGCAGAAGTTCATGGTCAGGGTGGGTTCGTCTACCTTGATCATCGGCAGCGCCTCAGGCGCCTCGGGCGCGCAGACGGTGCAGCCTATTCCCAACTCGTCGATGCCGTTGATGAGCACGATGTCGCCGGCTTGCGCCTCGGGCACGATTTCGCGCTCGAGTCCGCGGAACTTGAGCACTTGGTTGACGCGTCCCTTGATGGGTTCGCCTTCCGGGCCGAACTTAACCACCACGTCCTGCAACGGGCGGACGCGACCGCGGTTGATGCGGCCGATGCCGATCTTGCCCACGTAGCTCGAGTAATCCAGCGAAACGATCTGCAATTGCAGGGGGCCGTCGGCATCGTCGGCGCGCACGGGCACCTTGTCCAGGATGACGTCGAACAAGGGCTTCATGTCGCCGTCGCGCACGTCGGCGCTCAGGCCGGCGTAGCCGTTCAGGCCGGAAGCATAGACGACCGGAAAGTCCAGCTGCTCTTCCGTTGCGCCCAGCTTGTCGAATAGATCGAAGGTCTGGTTGATGACCCAATCTGGACGGGCGCCGGGGCGGTCGATCTTATTGATGACCACGATGGGCTTGAGCCCCAGGGCCAGCGCCTTGCGCGTGACGAAGCGCGTTTGCGGCATGGGGCCTTCGACGGCATCGACCAACAGCAGCACGCCGTCGACCATGGAAAGCACGCGCTCCACTTCGCCACCGAAGTCCGCGTGCCCCGGGGTGTCGACGATGTTGATGTGCGTGCCTTGGTATTCGACCGCACAGTTCTTGGCCAAAATCGTGATGCCGCGCTCTTTTTCGATGTCATTGGAATCCATGACGCGTTCGGCGACCTGCTCGTTCTCACGGAACGTTCCCGCCTGCCGGAGCAGCTGGTCCACCAAAGTGGTCTTGCCATGGTCCACGTGCGCGATGATCGCCACGTTGCGCAATGCGCGTGTCATGTCGTTTCCTTGAATGAAATCAATCTATCTGGCTGCAGCCAGCCGTCCTCGCGACGGGCCGTTCCCAGAAACTTTCCTTGCGGGTCGTATACCCGAACCTTGTCGGTCGAGCCCGACGCACCGACCGCCGCCGCACTTTGCTTGCGCCCCTGCATGAAGCGGGATGCCGCGGCCGCGTCGAGCGTCACGGCGTCCAGGTCTTCCAGCATCTTGTCCGCCGCAAGCAGGGCCGACGCTGGATCGTCCAAGGACTCCAGGGCCTCCAACGTCCATGCCTGCTCCAAGCCAAAGCCGGCGGTACTCGTGCGCCGCAACGCCGTGAGATGGGCGCCGCAGCCCAGTGCCCGACCGATGTCTTGGGCAAGCGTGCGGATGTAAGTCCCCTTGCTGCAACGCACGTCTATCGTCGCGGCGCGACCCTGCATCGACACGAGTTCCAGTTCGTAGATATGGACCTCGCGCGGCTCGCGCTCGAGCGTGACGCCCTCGCGCGCGTACTCGTACAGCGGCTTGCCGTCGCGCTTGAGTGCCGAATACATGGGCGGAACCTGGGAGATCCTGCCGACGAATCGGCGCAGCACATCGCGCAGCTCAGCTTCGTCCACGACGCGACCGGGCTCTTGCCCCGGAAAAGCAACCGGCAGGCCGGTGCAATCGCCGCTATCCGTTTCCTCGCCCAGCGCGAGCGTGGCCGTATAACGCTTGTCGGCATGGAACATGGCGCCGGAGAACTTGGTCGCTTCGCCAAAGCAGAGCACCATGAGTCCCGTCGCGAACGGATCCAGCGTTCCCGTATGTCCGGCCTTGCGCGCATCCAGAATGCGGCGCGCCCGCTGCAGCGCATGGTTGCTGGACAAGCCCTCGGGTTTATCCAGCAACAACACACCGTCCAGCGCACGTCCGCGTCGGGAAGCCATCGCAATCGTCGAAATAAAAAGACGCAGCGCGGCTTACGCGCGATCGTCGTCAGGCGCGGACGGTTCGGCCGGCTCGATTTCCTCGCGGCCGTCCTCGGCCGAGCGGGAAGCCTCGATCGCGTCGGCCTTGACCCCCGGCGTGTTGGCCTGGGTAATGAGCTGGCTCATGGCGATGCCGCGCGACATCTGCCGGTCGTGCACGAAACGCAGCGTGGGCACTGTGTGGATGTGCAAGCGCTTGAAGAGCAGCGAATGCAGCCAGCCCGCCTTCTCGTTCAGGGCCGCTTCGGCATCGGCCGGCTCGGCCCCCATGACGGTGAAGTAAACCTTGGCATGGGCGTAGTCGGCGGACAGATCCACACCCGTGAGCGTGACCAAGCCCGCGCGGCTCACGTCGACCTCGCGCTGGATCATCTCGGCCAGATCCTTCTGGATCTGGTCGGCGAGCCGCTGGTTGCGGCCGCCC
The DNA here is from genome assembly GCF_019689535.1 of Pigmentiphaga sp. Taxonomy (GTDB): domain Bacteria; phylum Pseudomonadota; class Gammaproteobacteria; order Burkholderiales; family Burkholderiaceae_B; genus Pigmentiphaga. Next base: position 27,363 of record NZ_JADGHH010000001.1, on the reverse strand, counting down.
GGCACCTTTCTCTGTCTATGACGACTCATGTATCTACGACGCGCCCTTTACAGCGTGCGTGCCACTTCCTTCACCTCGAACACCTCGAGCTGGTCGCCGATCGCGATGTCGTTGTAGTTGCGCAGCGTAAGGCCGCAGTCGAAGCCAGCCTTGACTTCGCGCACGTCGTCCTTGAACCGGCGCAGCGAATCGACTTCGCCCGTCCACATGACCACGTTGTTGCGCAGCAGGCGGACCTGCGAGTTGCGGCGCACCACGCCGTCGAGCACCATGCAGCCGGCGATGTTGCCGATGCGCGAGACGTGGTAGACCTCGCGGATCTCGACCAGGCCTATGATCTCTTCGCGCTTTTCCGGAGCCAACATGCCCGACATGGCCGACTTCACGTCATCTACGGCGTCATAGATGATGTTGTAGTAGCGCACGTCGACACCGTTGTTTTCGGCCAGCTTCTTGGCGCTGGCATCGGCCCGCACGTTGAACGCGATGACCACGGCCTTGGAAGCGATGGCCAGGTTGATGTCGCTCTCGGAAACGCCCCCGACCGCGGCGTGCACGACCTGCACGCGCACCTCGTCGGTGGAGAGCTTCGTGAGCGCCTGCACCAACGCCTCCTGCGAGCCCTGCACGTCGGTCTTGACGATGAGCGGGAGCGTCTGCACGCCTTCGCCCATGTTCTCGAACAAGGACTCGAGCTTGGCCGCTTGCTGGCGGGCCAGCTTGACGTCGCGGAACTTGCCTTGGCGGAACAGCGCGATTTCGCGGGCCTTGCGCTCGTCGTTGAGCACGATGAGCTCGTCGCCGGCGGCTGGCACCTCGGTTAGGCCCTGGATCTCGACGGGAATCGACGGCCCCGCCTCGGTGATCGGCTTGCCAACCTCGTTGAGCATGGCGCGCACGCGGCCGAAGCTCGCGCCGGCCAACACGACGTCGCCGCGCTTGAGCGTCCCGCTCTGGACCAGGATGGTGGCGACCGGCCCGCGGCCCTTGTCGAGCTTGGCCTCGATCACCAGCCCCTTGGCCGGCGCATCCACGGGCGCCTTCAGCTCCAGGATTTCGGCCTGCAGCAACACTTGTTCGAGCAGCTCGTCGATGCCGGCACCGGTCTTGGCGGACACAGGCACGAACGGCGAATCGCCACCGTACTCTTCGGGCACGACCTCTTCGGCAACCAGCTCCTGCTTGACGCGCTCGGGGTTGGCCTCGGGCTTGTCGATCTTGTTGACCGCCACGACGATGGGCACGCCCGCTGCCTTGGCGTGATGGATCGCCTCCTTGGTCTGGGGCATCACGCCGTCATCGGCAGCGACCACCAGGATCACGATATCCGTGGCCTGGGCGCCACGCGCGCGCATCGCGGTGAACGCCTCGTGGCCCGGGGTGTCGAGGAAGGTGATCACGCCGCGTTCGGTTTCCACGTGATACGCGCCGATGTGCTGGGTAATGCCACCGGCCTCGCCCGAAGCGACCTTCGAACGGCGGATGTAGTCCAGCAGCGAGGTCTTGCCGTGGTCGACGTGGCCCATGACGGTGACGACCGGCGCGCGCGGCAGCTGGGCCGCGTCGGTGGCGGGCGCCTCGTCGAGGAATGCCTCCGGATCGTCCAGCTTCGCGGCGATCGCGGTATGCCCGAGCTCTTCGACCACGATCATCGCGGTTTCTTGGTCCAGCACCTGGTTGATGGTGACCATCTGGCCCATCTTCATGAGCACCTTGATCACCTCGGCAGCCTTGACCGCCATCTTGTGGGCAAGGTCGGCCACCGAGATCGTCTCGGGCACGTGCACTTCGCGCACGATGTTCTCGACGACCTGTTGGTGCTGCTTCTGTTCCTGCTGGCGGTGCTTTCCACCGCGGCCGCCGCCGCGCCATCCGTCACGGCTCGCGCCGGCCGAGGCGTCGCCGCGGGTCTTCAGGCCCTTCTTGCGATTGGCATCTTCCGACCACGTGGACGCGACCGCACCGGCCTTCAAAACCTTCTTGCCGGCCGCGGGCTTGTCGTCCTTCTTGGCCGGAGCGCTTTCCTTATTGGCATCCTGGGCCTGGGCGCCCGCCTTCGCGGCAGGCTTGTGCAGCGTGCCGGCGATGGGTGCCCCGGGTTGGGCTGGCGGCTGCGGCGCGTGCAGGACCTTGCGCGGACGGTTCAGCATCTCGCGCAGGGCCGCGGCTTCCGCCTCGGCGGCGCGACGCGCCCTCTCGCGCGCCTCTGCGGCCTTGGCATCGGCCTGACGCATTTCTTCGGCTTTCTTACGGGCCTCGTCGGCCTTGACGCGCGCCGCCTCGGCGCTCGACGCAGCCTGGCTTGCTACGACATCGCTCACTGCAGCCCCTCCCTCGGGCACGGCAGGGTGGGTGGATTGGGCAGCTGCCGCCTCGGCGGCAGCCTGTTTGGCTCGTTCGGCTTCCGCCGCGGCTCGCTCGGCTTCCTTGGCCGCTCGTTCGGCCTCCTGGCGGGCCTTTTCCTCCGCCTCGCGCAGGCGGGCCTCGGCTTCGCGACGCTCGCGCTCCTCGGCCTCCGCGCGCGCACGGGCTTCTTCCTGCTCGCGCGCGGCCGCTTCGGCGTCGGCCGTAGCGCGCGTTTCCTCGTCAGCACGAACCGGCGTGCCCGACTCGGCTTCGGCGCCGTCGGCTATATCGCGCTTGATGAACACGCGCTTCTTGCGGACCTCGACCTGGATCGTGCGGGCCTTGCCGGTGGCGTCGGCCTGCTTGATCTCGGAAGTCTGCTTGCGGGTCACCGTGATTTTCTTGCGGTCTTCCGACGCACCGTGGGCGCGGCGCAACGATTCGAGCAGTTGTGCCTTGTCGCTTTCGGTGACGGTGTCGTCGACCGAATTGATGCTTACGCCCGCGGCGCGCAGCTGTTCCAGCAGTACATTGGCGGGCAATTTCAGCTCATTTGCGAACTGGGCGACAGTGTTACTCGACATTCGTTTCTCTTCCCCGGTGTGGCTGATCGACGGTATGGGTTGGCTCAAGCCTGCTCAAACCAGTGCGCACGGGCACGTACGATGAGCTGCTTGGCTGCCTCTGCGTCGATGCCTGTCAATTCGGTCAGCTCGTCGACGGACAGGTCCGCGAGGTCGTCGCGCGTGTACACCTGCCCTTCCGCCAGCTTGGCGGCCAGCTCCGGCGTCACGCCCTCCAGGCCCAGCAGGTCCTGCGCCGTCTCGACCCGCTCTTCCTGCGCGATCGCTTCGGTCAACAGTGCGTTGCGTGCGCGATTGCGCAGTTCATTGATCGTATCTTCGTCGAACGCTTCGATTTCCAGCAGTTCCTGGATCGGCACGTAGGCGATTTCCTCCAGGCCGGTGAAACCTTCCTCGATCAGAATGTCGGCCACTTCTTGGTCGACGTCCAGCTTGGTCATGAAGGTCTCGCGCAGGGCATTGTGCTCCTGCTCCTGCTTGGCCTGGCTTTCTTCCGGCGTCATGATGTTGATCTGCCAGCCGGTAAGCTCGGAAGCCAGGCGCACGTTTTGGCCGCTGCGGCCGATTGCAATCGCCAGGTTGTCCTCGTCGACCACGACGTCCATCGCGTGGCGATCCTCGTCGACCACGATGGATTGGACGTTGGCCGGAGCCAGCGCGCCGATCACGAACTGCGCCGGATCCTCGGACCATAGCACGATATCGACCTGTTCGCCTCCGAGCTCGTTGCGCACAGCCTGCACGCGCGAACCGCGCATGCCGACGCACGTGCCGATCGGGTCGATGCGGCGGTCGTGCGCCACGACGGCGATCTTGGCGCGCACGCCCGGATCGCGGGCCGCGCCCTTGAGCTCCAGCAGGCCCTGCTCGATCTCCGGCACTTCGTTTTCGAACAGCTTCGCAATGAACTGCGGCGCGGCGCGCGACAGGATGATCTGCTGCCCGCGTGCCTGGCGGTCGATGCCCTTCAGGTACGCACGCACGCGGTCGCCCACGCGCAGGTTTTCCTTCGGGATCATTTCCGAGCGCGGCAAGCGGGCTTCGATCTTGCCGATCTCGATGATGGCGTCGCCCTTGTCCATGCGCTTGATGGTGCCGGAGACGATGGACTCGCCGCGCTCCAGGAAATCGTTGAGCAGTTGCTCCCGCTCGGCATCGCGGATTTTCTGCAGGATGACCTGCTTGGCGGCCTGCGCGCCAATGCGCCCGAACTCGATGGGTTCGAGCGGCTCTTCAATGTATTGCCCCACTTCGATGTCGGGATCCACGTCGCGCGCGTCAGACAGCAGCGTCTGCTGGTCCGGCATCTGCAGACCAGCCTCGTCAGGCACGACGAGCCACCGGCGAAACGCCTCGTGAGAGCCCGTGTCGCGGTTGATCGCGACACGGATATCGACATCTTCTTTGTAGAGCTTCTTCATGGCGGAAGCCAGCGCGCTCTCGAGTGCGCCGAACACCACGTCGCGCGTGACATTCTTTTCGCGCGCCAGCGCATCCACCAACAATAGAATCTCGCGGCTCATCGCTTTTTGCCCCTGAAATTCAGAACCGGATCCAGCTTGGCGCGCTCGACCTCGTCGAGCGTAAACCGCAAAACCTGGATCTCCCCTTCCTTTGCTTCGAATTCGATACCGAACGTCGCCGGTTCGGATCCCGTACCTGCGTCGCCGTCCGGATCGGATTCCGGACCGACCAGCGTGCCAATGAAGACCTTGCGGCCCTCGAACGGCTGGCGCAGCTTGATTTGCGCACGCTCGCCGGCAAAACGCATGAAGTCCCTGGCGGTGCGCAACGGCCGGTCGATGCCGGGCGAGCCGACTTCCAGCCGCGCGTAATCAATGTTTTCGACCTCGTAGACGCGCGACAGTTGCCTAGACACCGCCTCGCAATCTTCTATGCGCACTCCGCCTTCCTTATCTATCGTGACACGCAGCAGCCCCTGCCCGGCGCGTTCCACGTCGACCAGTTCAATCCCCATCCCAGCCAGGGATTGTTCGGTAAGCTGAAAAAGATCTGCCATGCCTCGTTATGCGCCCTCGTTCGTAACCGGCACGCATCGCATGCCGCGTACCCGCCGCAGTCCATCGTCCGGCAGATGCCGACGGCCCGACGGACGCGAACCGGAAAACCAAAAAAAAATGGGCTGCACGGCCCAGCCCATTTTGCGACATCGCCCGGACCGAGCGCAGCTGCGCTGCAAAGTACCGAACGCTCGCCTGTTCTGTTGTCGGAGGACTCAACCGAAGACCAGCCTTGGGCACGGATGCCGAAAGCCGCCACAGCCGGAGAACCCTCCCGCCATACACACACTGGTGGCCCGTCGCCCAACAAACGCCAGGGCATTGCAGGCCGCCACCATCGCGCAAGGTGGAATCACTGAAACCGGCTTGGAAAGCGGCTATTCGTGCACTGGACCCTAAACGCGGTGTCTAGCCTGTAAATGTTAAGCTAAATTGGCCTTTTTTTCAAGCCAACACCGCCATTTCGCCAATAGATGCCGCTCAGCGTCCACGCCGGGCGCGCCCGGCAACGCCCCCTAGGAAGCCCAGGTGCGACTCGTGGGCCGACGGGCTGCGGGGTTGGCGCTCGTCCGCGCCGCGTGCCCCACCCTTGCCCGACTTGCCCCGGTTGCCGGACTTGCGGCCGCGCTGCGCTCGGCCGTTGGCGGAAACGTCGCCCTCCGGCTTGACGCCCGGCTGCCCCGGGCGGGCAGCCTTCTTGCCGCGCTTGCGGCCGGGCCCGCGCTCCGGCGCGACATAAGGATGCCCGTTGGGCAACCCGCCGGCGAAGCTCAAGCCCGTGCCGAAGGGGTCGGAAGGAAAGGTTTGGTTCAGGGCGACCACTCCGGCCTTGCCGCCCTGGAGCCGTCCTTTGCGCCCGATGCGCGCGCCATGCATGCCGTTCTGGGTGAGCGTGCCAAAGCCGGGCGGCAGCGCCGCTTCGTGGGAAACAGGCTGGGCGCCCCGGCGGCCGCGCCGACCGCCTTCGTCATCGGCCCGGATCAGCCCCAACTGCACCTGCAGGGCGGTGACCAGCGCCGGATCGAGCTCTTCCCATCGCCCGCGGCGCAGGCCGCGCGGAAGGGAAATGTCGCCGAAGCGGGTGCGCAGCAGGCGGCTCACGACCACGCCCTGCGATTCGAACATGCGCCGCACTTCGCGATTGCGCCCCTCCTGGAGCGTGACGCGGTACCAGCGGTTGGCGCCTTCGCCGCCCAGATACTCCATGGAGCCGAACGACGCCACGCCATCGTCGAGCTGCACGCCCTGCAGGAGGGCATTGCGCTGCTCCTCGGTCACCTCGCCCAGCACGCGGACCGCGTATTCGCGCTCCAATCCGTAGCGAGGATGCATCAGGCGGTTGGCGAGGTCGCCGGAGGTGGTGAAGATCAGCAAACCTTCCGTATTGAGGTCGAGGCGCCCCACGGAAATCCACTTGCCGTTCTTGATCTTGGGCAGGCGGGAGAACACCGTCGAGCGGCCTTCCGGGTCGTCCTGCGTGACGATTTCCCCGGCGGGCTTGTGATACAGCAGCACACGCGGAGGCCGCGAGGCATTGCGCCGCTGCACCAACTTGCCGTTGACGCGCACTTGGTCGTTCGGCCCGACGCGCTGACCGATATGCGCGGGCTCGCCGTTGACCGAGACGCGGCCGGCGATGATCAGCTCTTCCATTTCGCGCCGCGAGCCTATGCCTGCATCGGCCAGCACCTTGTGCAGCTTGGGCATGACCGCCTCGCTCGCGAGATACTTGCTCAGGCGGCGCTTCAGGTCCGGCGCCTTGTCTAGGTAGGACAACGCCTGCTCGGCTTCCTTTTCCGCTGCCTTCTGCTCTTCCGGACTCAACTCGGGCAACGCCGGCTGCATCGCCTCGGCAACGCCCTGCGGGGGCAATTCACCACGGTTCGACTTGGTTTTTTTCCCGTTGCGGGATTTGCGGCGGGGAGCCTTGGCTTCCCCGCCTGGCGAGGAGGGAAGATCGCCTTCGGCGGTGGGGGCCGCCTCCGTTGCGGGCTGCGCCTCTTCGGCGGGCCGGCGGCGGCGGAATGGCGTGCGCAAATTCCGCCGCCCCCGCGCCTTTTCCTGCGTGGGAGCGCCTGTCTCCAGCGGAACCACGGGCGCCTCCACGCTTTCGGCAGCGGGCATTTCTTGCGTTGTGTCGTTCATCTATAGTCTTCGTCGCTTGTCTTCGTATCGGAGGACGCACCGTCCTCGGCGCCGGACGCCGGCTCGGCGTCGGGCGACTGCATGTTCGTACTGTCAGGGCCGGCTTCCTCGACTGCAGCCCCCGGGTTCGCGCCCGGTGCATCCTCATGCGCAGGGGCTGCGGACATTTCTGCCTCGGGCCCGGGCAAACCGGAAGCCGCGGCCTGTTCCTCCCCGACTTCGTCCTGGGGCTGCGCCTCTTCGTTCGCGGCTGCCGCAGCGCCCGGGTCAGCGGCGTCCACGGCCAGCGACAGATCGCCCGAGCCATCCAGGCCACTCAATGCCGCCACAGACTCGGCTGACTCGAGCGGAGGCAGCTCGTCCAAGGCCTTCAGCCCCAAATCGTCCAGGAACTGGCGCGTGGTGCCAAACAACGCCGGCCGGCCAGGCGCATCCCGATGCCCGATGACCTCGATCCAGCCGCGGTCTTCGAGGGTCTTGATGACTTGCGAAGATACCGTCACGCCACGGATCTCTTCGATGTCGCCCCGCGTCACGGGCTGCCTGTAAGCCACGATGGCCAACGTTTCCATGACCGCCCGGGAATACTTGGGCGGCTTCTCCGGATTCAGCCTTTCGAGATAAGGCCGCATCGACGGACGGCTCTGGAATCGCCAGCCGCCCGCCAGCGCAACCAGTTCTATGCCCCGATCGCTCCACGCCTCGCGAATATCTTGCAGGAGGCCACGGATCGTGTCGTTGCCGACTTCATCGGCAAACAGCTTGCGCAATTCCGACAACTGCAACGGTTCCTGCGCGCACAAGAGCGCAGTCTCCAGCACGAGTCTTGCCTCGCTGGTGTTCATGAGCGTGTGATCAAACGGGCGTAATCCGTATGATTCCCAATACGGGTTCTGATTCTTTAGAGCAATGCGGCCTGGACGGCCGGCTCGACCGACCTTCTGGGCGAGCGGGCTGAGTTCTACGTTATGCTGAACCGGCCTGTGATGATGCAAGAGCGATCTCGGCACCGGCTTGTGATGGCCGCCGGCATTGGCTGCCCCGCTCGTTGGCGAGAGCGGCCGCTCTTGCAGCGGTTCTAGTGTAGCGCCTGGCCGCGGTTGTCACAAGCTTTCGAAAATCCCCAGGAGAGCCAAGGACTTTCCGGCCGCCGTGCGCCGGACAGCCGGCGGACCTCCGCCATTGCCTGAATTCGCCCATGCTGTTTTCCCGACTCTGGAACTCTGCTTATTTTCTACTCACCGCCACGGCCCTGCTCTGGTCGGGAAACTTCATCGTCGGACGCGCGGTCGACGGCATCGTCCCGCCCATTGCTCTCGCGTTCTGGCGCTGGGCGGGTGGAACGGCGATCCTATTCGTGCTATTTCGCCACCACGTGCGGGCCGACTTGCCCGTCATCAAACGCCACCTCCCCCTGCTGCTATTACTCGCGCTGCTCGGCATCGCAGGATTCAACACGCTCGTCTATATCGGATTGCAGGACACCGCGGCCGTCAACGCCTTGCTGATGCAGTCAGCGGTGCCCATGGTTACGCTGTTGCTCTCCTTCCTGCTGCTGGGACAAAAAACCACCCTGTTGCAAATCGCGGGCGTGGTCGCCTCGCTCGCCGGCGTGGCCACCATCGCCACGCGCGGGCAGCCGCAGGACGTCATGGCGCTGGCGCTGAACCCGGGCGATGCATGGATCATCGCCGCCGTCATCGTCTGGGGCCTCTATACCACCCTGTTGACGCGGCGCCCGGCCATTCATCCGCTCAGCCTGCTGACCGTCACCTTCACCTTGGGTGCGCTGATGCTGCTGCCGCTCTACGTGCGCGAATACCTGCAGGGCGCGCGCATCGCCGCGGGGCTGCCCGGCATCCTGGCGATCGGCTACGTCATCGTATTTCCTGGCATCGTCGCCAACTTCTTCTTCAATCGCGGCGTGGAACTGGTGGGCCCCGGCACCGCCAGCTTGTTCACGCACCTGATGCCGCTTTTCGGCACGCTGCTCGCGGTGATCTTCCTCGGCGAGCGCGTCCATGCTTTCCATTTGGCTGGCGCACTGCTGATCGCGGTGGGCATAGGGCTGGCCACGGCCGCCAAGCGGCGCACCGCGGCCAAGGCCTCGTGAACGAAGCCGTCCAGGGGAATCAGTTGCGGAAGTCGCCGGTTCCGAGCTGCACGATGCCGCTGGTCGGAAGGCGCGCCGTCTCGCTGGCTACCGACAGAATCTCCTGCCGCCCCCGGTGGAACGCCGCCAGCAACGCCTCCGGGGAAGAGTCGGCAGCGCCGAAGTGCTCCCGCAGCACGTCTGCGGAAATCTCGAACTCCTGGCATTTCCGGCCCTCGAGCCGGGCGGTGAAGCGAACAGCGCCGCCGAGTACGACCGGCCGGACCTCTTTTGCAAGCTCCGTCGTCATAGCCTTGTCTCCGGTAAGCGTGAGTCTGTCATTCGCACGTCGCGATCTTCGACTCTAGGCCGTTCAGCGCCGCCCGTCCACCCACCGGGGCGTAACGGGACGTATAACCGGAAACTTAGCGCAGGCACCGCCACTCGCAACGTTTCGTTGCATGTGCCGTGCGTACCCGGCACAATCGCGGCTTTTGCGGCAACGTCGCGTTGCAATCGTCCGGGGAAATTCGTCATGAGCGCGCTGGGGCTGAGGGGAAAGTCATTGCTGGCACTGCTTTTGGCCTGCGCCCTCGCATTGCTCCCCGCAGCACTGCTCGCCTGGCAGGGCATCAATACGGTCAGGGAACACTTCGGCCTTGCGTACGCCCGAAACCATACCCTGCTCAGCCTGCAGAGACTGCTCGCGCCGGTCATGCGCGAACTGGTCCTCGCCCAGCGCATGGCAGGCTCGACACTGACCCTCGAGTGGCTCCGGGATCCGGCCGATCCCGCCAAGCGCCACCGTTTTTTCCAAGAAGCGGAAGGCTACCTGCGCGACTTCGCCGACCATTCCTATTTCGTCGTCGACGGCACCCCGGCGTATTACTACAACGCTGCAGGCCAGCCCACCCTCGAGACACCGCACTATAGGCTGCGGCGCGAAGAGGCCAAAGACGCCTGGTTTTTCTCGACGATGGAGGATCCCTCCCCTTACGACATCCAGGTGGATCTCAATTGGAAACTCGGCCTCACGAAGGTCTGGTTCAACGTCCAGGTGCGGGACGGCGACCGCAAACTGGGCATGGTCGGCACGGGCCTGGACCTCACGACCTTCCTGGACCGATTCCTCGAGGGGGACGGCCCGGGCGTGACGCCGGTGATATTCGACCGCGAGGGCAACATCGTTGCGCATCGGGATCGCGAGCGCATCGCCTTCAAGTCCATGTCGGCCGAAGAGGCCTCCCGCCGCTCCGTCCTGAGCCTGCTCGACCCTGGACCGGGGCGGGAGGCACTCCAAAAGGCCATCTCCGACGCCGCGACCGCACCAGGCGAGACGGTTACCCTCTTCGGCCGCCAGAACGGCGCCAAATCCGTCGTCGCCTTGACCTACCTGCCGGAGCTGCGTTGGTACGTGCTGACCGCCGTGGAGCTGAACGTCGCCAACCTGATCGGCTCCCAATGGCTGGTGCCGGCCGTCTCGTCCCTCGCGGCAGTCATCGCGCTGCTGGTCCTGGGCTTCGGCTATGCCGTCGACCGGCTGGTGCTGACGCCGCTGCGCCGGCTGCAGCAAACCGCCCAGGCCATGGCGGCAGGCCGCTATGACGTCAAGCTGCCGCAACAGGGAAGCGACGAGATCGGCGAGCTGAGCCGCGCCTTCGGCATCATGGCGGAAAAAGTTCGGTCGCACACGGCGGAGCTGGAAATGCGGGTGCAAGAACGCACGCAGGCCCTGGAAGAAGCCAACCGCCGCATCATCGCCACCCATAAGACCATCGATGACTCCATCGACTACGCGAGCCTGATCCAGCGCGCCATCCTGCCCGATCGCCAGCTGGTGCAATCGCTGGGATCACGCCACTTCGTCATTTGGAAACCGCGCGACATCGTCGGCGGCGATTTTTACGTGTTCCGCGCCGATGGGCAGAACTGCCTGCTGGGGGTCGTGGATTGCGCCGGCCACGGGGTTCCCGGTGCCCTCATGACCATGCTCGCGCGGGCCGCCATCGACCATGCCATCTCGGAGGCCGGCCCCCGTGACCCAGCCGAGATCCTGGCGCGCACGGACGCCACGATGCGGTCCATGCTCCAGAATGCCGAGCTGCCGCGCGCGCCGGCCACGAACATGGATGCGGGACTCGCCTATGTTGATCGCCAGGAGGGGGTGCTGTATTTCGCCGGCGCGCGCATGTCCCTGTATGCGAGCCGCGGCGATGAAGTGGAGGAATACAAGGGCGGCCGCCGTTCCCTGGGCGAACGGCGCGTGGGCCAATACGCGAATACCACGGTGCCGCTGGCCGGACGCACCTTCTACTTCGTCACCGATGGACTCCTGGACCAATCGGGCGGGGAACATGGGTTCTCGTTCGGCAACCGTCGCCTGATGGATCTGCTCAGGAAAGTGGGCGGCCTGCCGCTCGACGCCCAATCCCGGGCTATCGGCCAAGCCTTGGTAGACTACCAGGGCAGCCAACCGCAGCGCGACGACATCACCATTTTGTCATTCAAGTTTGAGTAGCCACCTTTGCGCGGAGTCACGAATGGATTCGACCGATTTGTTCGCAATGCGCGAGGCGTTCAACCGCGACCGCATCATGCTTTGCTTCAACGGGCCGATCTCGCGTAGCCTGATCGAGGAGATCGGCAACGCCTTGCGCAATTACCTCGAGGCGGAACACGTCCAGCCCTCCGCGGCCATGGACGTCTTCGGCGCCTATATCGAGATGACCCAGAACATCCGCCATTACGCGCTCTCGCATGGCTACGCCGAGCATGAAGCCACCGCCACGGTGGTGGTCGCCCACAAAGAAGACGGCCGCCACGTGGTTTCTGCCGGCAACGTGGTCGAACTGGCGGACGGGCGCGCCCTGGTCGAACGCATCAACGCACTGGCCAAGCTCGACAAAGCGCAGCTCAAGGCAACCTACAAGGAACAGCTGCGCAAGCCCCGCGACGCCAACGCCAGCACTGGCGCCGGGTTAGGGCTGATCGACATTGCCCGCAAGGCCAGCGAGCCGCTCGTCGCCTCGTTGCGCGAAACCAGTTCCGGACGGGGTTTTTTCAGCCTGCGGGCCGTCATTTGAGTAAAGAGCACGTGCATGAGTAATTTGACGATCCCTGGTAGCCAGTCCACTCCCGCCATCAATGGAGATTGGGAGACAGGCGTCCTGACCATGTCGGGAGACTCCTATCCGGAAAACTCGTTCGACCTGTTCAACCAGGTCATTGACTGGGTCGAGCGCTTTTTGGCGCAAACCCGGAAGCCGCTGACGCTCGAATTGCATTTGCTCTACTTGAATACGAGCAGCGTCCGGGCGGTCATGGACGTCTTTGACCTCCTGGAAGAAGCGCACCAGGCCGGACACGAAGTGGCTGTCAATTGGCACTACGACCGACGCAACGAGCGCGTCGCGGAATTGGCGGAAGAATTCCTGGAAGACTGCAGCTTCCCTTTTTCCATCATCCCCCACGATTGAACCGCCCGCCATCATGAAACGCGACACCGACCTTTGCCAGCGCATCGAGCGTCTGCTCGCCATGCCGGAGTACCAGGGGCACCCGCTCCACGAGGCCCTGGGCCAACTCTGGCAGGCTTATGTCGACCAGTCTGCGCGGCTCGAACGAGTCACGCACATTTCCGACCGCTACCAAGCGCTGGCCAAGGAGCGGGAAAACGATCTCGACGAACGTTTTCGCAAACAGTTGCGCAAGCTGGAAAAACTGGCCCGCATCTCCGACCATTACCAACGGATGATGCAAGACCTGAACGCGGCGCTCAGCGATGCGTCCAAGCGCGACGTGCTGACCGGATTGCCCAACCGCCGGCACCTCTTGCAAAAGCTGAAAGAGGAAAGCGAACGCTCGGCACGTTCCGGCCGTCCTTTCTCGGTAGCGATGCTGGACATCGATCACTTCAAGCAAATCAACGATACCCTGGGGCACGCGGCCGGGGATCGCGTCCTGGCAGGCGTCAGCCGCATTCTCGAATCCTCGCTGCGGGAGAACGACTTGTGCGGCCGCTGGGGAGGCGAGGAATTCATGCTGGTGCTGCCCGATGCATCTCCGGACGCAGCCCAGGCCCTGGTCGATCGCGTTTGCCAACGGATACGCAGTCACGCATGGGCCCCCGATAACCCCAGGACCGTCAGCGCCAGCGTGGGGGTCAGCACCCACCGCCCAGGCGAGCACTATTCCGAGACCGTCGAACGCGCAGACGCGGCGCTGCTCGAGGCCAAGCGCCGCGGTCGGGATTGCGTGGTGATCTCCCCCGACTGACCGGATGCAGGCAAGCACCGCGCCTGCACGCCGTACCCTCTATAATCGTCACCACGACCTGCTTGACGGGTCTGCATAGCCGGGCGCCACGATCCGGCAGAGCTGGAGGAGGCTCAGTTTCGATGGGCCATCGATGCACCGCCAGCTTTTCCGCTTATTCCCTGCATTACGCTTTCCTTCGCCTCGCAGCTATGCGCTGCGCCTGGCGGTCGCCGTGCTGTCGGCAATGGCGCTCGCCCATGCAGCGCCTTATGCGAACCCTTGGTGGACCGCCATGGCAGTATGGATGCTCGGCCAGCCGACGCGCGGCCGGGCCATCGAACGTGCGGTCGCCCAATTGTTCGGCGTCGCGGCCGGCGGCCTCGCCGCCATAGCATTGACTGTAAGCACGCGAGAAGCACCCGCCCTGCTATTGCCCGCGCTTGCCGCATGGACCGCCGTGTGCTGCGGCACCAGTAGCCTACTGCGTGACCAACGCGCCCATGCTGCCGCATTGGGTGGCCTCATGGCGACGATGGCGGCTGTCCTGACGGATGGCACGCCGACCGCCGTCGCCCTTTTTGGGCTGGCGCGCATGCTGGACACGGGCATCGCCATCTCTGCTTCGCTGCTCCTGGTCACGGCGTGGAATCCTTCTTCCTGCGCCACCGCCGCGATCGAGAAAGCCGATGCGCTGGTGCGCGAAGCACTGCTTCGCACGGCCGCCACGATTGCGATGCCTGCGCAGCACGACACCCCGGCGCCGGACCGCGCTTTCGCCGCCTCCCTGGCCGAGCTCGAGGCTGCGGCAGAAGATGGCATGGCGGGATCGCTGTTTCTTCGACGTCGCCTCAAGCCTTTGCGCGAACTGCTCAGCGCGCTGCTGGACCTCATCGCTTTGGCGCCCGCCCTGCACCATCGAGCTGCGACGCTGCGCAACGAACGCAATGAAGATTTGCAGCAGCTGGAGGCCAGCCTGTACGACCTGGCGGAGACCCTCGAGGCAGGGCGCGGCATGCCCCTTGCCGTCGTGCGCACCGCAACGCGGCAATTGCGGGGAGCCGACCCGCTATGCGACGCCTGCCTGGAAGACTTGGAGCGCACGCTGGCAGCCATCGCGACGAGTCATCGCGCCATGACGGCCTCATTGCAAGACACTCCGTCGGCCACGCCCCTCGCCCCGCCGCTGGGGCCGGCAAGCGTGAATGTGCGCCAGGCGGCTTTGCGCGCGATGGCGGTATGCGCCTTGGTTGCAGCCGGATGGATCGCCTGGGGGGAACACACTGCGCAACTCATCCTGCTGGGCGCCAGCCTCTTTGTCGCCGCGGCCGGAGCGTGCGACCGGCAAACATCACTTGCCCAGTGGCCACTCGCCGGCATCGCCGCGGCGTCCGCCCTGGGTTGGCTGATCGGCATCGCGCCCAAACTCCACGAAGCCTGGCAGCCGATCGCATGGCTCGTCCCGATCACCTTCGCCGCTGCAGCCATCCAGGCGGACCGGCGCACCGCGTGCGCCGGCCTCTCGTTCAACATGCTGTTCGCGGCACTGGTGCAATGCCCACGCATCCTGGCCGGCGGAGCGGGCACCGAGACATGGATACTGATGGGTTTTGCGGCGACGTATTGCGCCTACCTGTACTTGACTCCAATCACGAGAGGACATCGCCGCCTACTTCAACAGCGCGCGATGCGTGCCGAGATTGCCGCCATTGCACGCCACATCGATGCGCCACAACGGGCGGCCCGCCACCTCGCCCGGCTGCGCTTCTTGATCTTGGGCATGACGCGCGAGCGGGACGCGGCCGCCATCGATGGCGCCATCGCTTCATTGACGCTCGGCCAGGCAGTGATGCGCGCGGGCGCCCTGCTCCGCCGATCGCCCGGCGCTGCGGAAGCCACGTGCTTGCGCGATGCGCTGCATGTGATGGGCAAGCCGCAGGCCACTGCTTGCGAAATCATCGATACGCTGCAACGCTACGCTGGCGAATCGCGCACCCATGCCGCGCACGGCGCGTCCGCACCGGCGCGCCACTTCCAGGACACCGCTGCGCACCTGTCCTTCTACGCGGCGCGCGCGCTCGCTGCGGGGCGCGATCGAACTGGGCGCCCCATGGGCGTCGCGCCGGTGCCGCCATCAAACCCTGTCACATCCCAGGAGCGCGCATGATGCGCTCGACGGCTGCGGTTTGCATTGCCAGGAAGACCGATATATAATTTCTTCATGCAGACGCGGGGTGGAGCAGTCTGGCAGCTCGTCGGGCTCATAACCCGAAGGTCACAGGTTCAAATCCTGTCCCCGCAACCAAATTCGAACGGCCTCGATTGCCCAAGCATCGAGGCCGTTTTCTTTTCCAAGCGCACTCCATGCGCCTTGCCCGAGCCCCCCAGGAAGAACGTTCATGAAACCGCTCGCCGCTGCCCTATGCACGCTCCTTGCCGCATGCACGTCGCCCGGCGAACGAGGACCGATCGGCATGGCCAATCCGGCGTCCGTTTACTGTCGCGAGCAAGGCGGCACGCTGCGCATCGTCGACACCCCAACCGGGCAGGCCGGAATGTGCTTGTTCGCGGATGGGACGACGATCGAAGAATGGGAACTGTATCGTCGCGATCATCGCTGATCACGACGGTTGAGCTGGTCAACGACTGGCTGGCGTGCGACTGTCCTGCGTGCCCGCGCCGCGTCGATTGTCGGGACGGGCTGGTTCATCGGGGCCAGTCGTGCTCGGTTTGTTCGCGGTCGGATCCTTACCGCCTTTTCCCGCTCCTTCAGGAATGCCGGTGCGCATGCCACCAGTCTGCGCCCCGGACGGGAGCTCTTGCGCGCCTTTTTGCTCCGCCCCCGTGTCATGCGTCTTGCCGCGGCCTTGCGTGGGCTTGGCGGCATCGAGTGCGTCACCGGAAGAGCGTTCGCCGGCCAGTGCCAGCGGCGGAGCCAGCACCAAGGCCGCACATAGGAAATAACGAGTTGCTCGCATCATGCCTCCTTTTGTTAGCAGTGGCGATTGCAGCAACGAACGTTCCCGATGGCTCATCCTGCCGCCGGCACCCACGCGCCCAGCAACTCCTATAATGCGCACGGTGCGCTGCGCGGGAACCTCGACGCAGGCCCGCTCCCGGGCCCTGCGGGCATACCCCAGGTCTCGCATCGACGCCGAACAGGTTACGTATACTTGAGGTAGGAGATCTCACGATTTCCCGCAATTGCCGGAGCGCTGCGCCGCCTCGGCCCTCTGGACACGCCATGACCGCTTCTCCACGCGCCATTACCTACTTCCCGGCCCCGCGCTCTCAACGCTACTGTTCCCAGTGCGGCAACCTGCTGACGCGCCGCATTCCCGAGGACGACAACCGCGTACGAGACATTTGCGACCAGTGCGGGGCGATCCACTACCAGAATCCGCGCATGGTGCTCGGCACCATCCCCGTGTGGGAGAAGCAGGTCCTGCTCTGCCGCCGCGCGATCGAACCCCGCCACGGCTATTGGACCCTCCCGGCCGGGTTCATGGAGCTCGGGGAAACCACGGCCCAGGGCGCCGCGCGCGAAACCCAGGAAGAAGCCGGCGCCCGCATCGAAATGGGGCCCCTGTTCGCCGTACTGGACATCCCCCACGTCGACCAGGTCCACATTTTCTACCTGGCCCGGCTCACCGACCCCCAGTTCGAACCCGGGCCCGAAAGCCTGGAGGCTCGCCTCTTCAATGAAGAGGAGATCCCCTGGGACGAACTCGCGTTCCGATCGGTCTCCACCGCCCTGAAGCTGTTCTTCGCGGATCGCGCGCGCGGGGCGTTCCAGGTCCACAGCGATACGCTGCTGCGCGGTCCGGAACCCGTTTACGCGTCTTCTGCGCCCGCCCCTTGAGCCCGTCACCGTCTCGCTACCGCATGCCGGCCCTGCTGGGGCCCGATACGCCTTTTCCTCCGCTCGACCAGGCCCTGGAAGATCCTCCAGGACTGCTGGCGGTCGGGGCCGACCTGTCCGTCGAGCGACTCAGGGACGCCTACGCGCGCGGGATCTTCCCGTGGTACCTGCCGGGCGAACCCATCCTGTGGTGGAGCCCGGATCCGCGCATGGTGCTATTCACCGATCGCTTCGCGCCGTCCCACTCCCTGCGCAAGAAGCTCAGGCAGATCGAGCGCCGTGCGTCGGTCGAGGTCCGCGTGGACACCGCGTTCGACGAGGTGCTGCTGGCCTGCGCGGCGCCGCGCAGCGAAGAACGGCCGGCGACCTGGATCACTGCGCCCATGCAACGCGCCTATCGCGCCTGGCATGAACTGGGCGAGGTCCATTCGGTGGAAACCTGGGTGGACGGCAAACTCGCGGGGGGACTGTACGGCGTCTCGCTGGGCAGGGTGTTCTACGGCGAATCGATGTTCGCCCGGGTTTCCGATGCCTCGAAAATCGCGCTCGCGTATCTGGTGCGGTTCTTGCGGCGCCACGGGGCCGACGTCATCGATTGCCAGCAGGATACGCGGCACCTCGCCTCGCTCGGGGGGACCGTCATTGCACGCGCAGAGTTCGAGCGGCTGATTGTAAAATCCGTCCGCCTGCCCCCTCTTCCGTGGCGACCCGGCAGGCTGCTTCCGAACGGCGAAATCGTCGACCTGGATACCCCTCCCGCCGCGGCCTCTCCGGCTGAACGCGCATGACGCACCTTCGAGAACTACCCTTCGCCGCGCTGCAGTTCTATGCGACAGCCCCCTACCCGTGCAGTTATCTGGGGGACCGCATGGCGAGGTCGCAAGTCGCCACCCCGAGCCACCTCATCAACGCGGACGTCTATTCCGAGCTGGTGCGCCTGGGATTCCGCCGCAGCGGCGTGTTTACCTACCGCCCGCACTGCGACAGCTGCCGCGCATGCATCCCCGTGCGCATACCAGTCACCCGCTTCCGGCCCAACCGCACCCAGGCCCGCACCTGGAAACGCCATTCAGATCTCCAGGTATTCATCGCCGAGCTCGCCTATTCCGCCGAGCACTATGCGCTCTACCAGCGCTATCAGTCGACTCGCCACCGCGGCGGCGGCATGGATCAGGACAGCCGTGAGCAATACGCCCAGTTCCTGCTGCAAAGCCGTGTCAACACGCGGTTGGTCGAATTCCGGGACCCGCAGGGAAGCCTGCGCATGGTCTCCATCATGGACATCCTGTCCGACGGACTGTCCTCGGTCTACACCTTCTTCGACCCGGACCTGAAAGGCAGCCTCGGCACCTGGAACATCCTTTGGCAGCTGGAGCAATGCCGGCTGCTGGAGCTCCCTTATCTCTACCTGGGTTACTGGATAGAACAAAGCCCGAAAATGGCCTACAAGGTCAATTTCCGCCCCATAGAAATGCTCGTCAACGGCGAATGGCGGGACTACGCAGGCCCACCGCCCGGCAAGGCTTCCGTCGCCCTCGTCGACACTTCCCGCCTAAAGACTCCCGACCGGGACGGCCATCTCAACGATGTGCCGTCTTCCCCCAACTGACTCGATTCCACCCATGTCCGCGTTTTTCCGTGCCTACCCGCTACTGCGGCCCGCCCTGTTCGCCCTTGAGCCCGAAACCGCCCATGCCCTGACGCTCACCGCGCTGCAACGGCTTCATGACCTGGGGCTGACCCGGCGCGCCCCTACCCCCGGCCGCCCGGTCGAGCTCATGGGATTGAAATTAGCCAATGGGGTAGGCCTGGCAGCCGGCCTGGACAAGAACGGAGCGCACATTGACGCGCTTGCTGGCCTGGGCTTCGGCTTCATGGAAATCGGCACCGTCACGCCCCGGCCGCAGGCCGGTAATCCGCTGCCGCGGCTATTCCGCCTGTCCCCGGCTGAAGCCCTGATCAACCGCATGGGCTTCAACAATGACGGACTGGACGCCTTCCTCGCGAACGTCCGCCGCAGCCGTTACCAGGCCCATGGCGGGATCCTCGGCCTGAACATTGGCAAGAATGCCGACACGCCCATGGAAAAGGCCGCGGATGACTACCTGGCCGGACTCTCGGCCGTATATCCGCACGCCGACTACGTCACCATCAACATCTCGTCGCCCAATACGAAAAATCTCCGCAGCCTCCAAGGGGCAGACGAACTGTCGCAATTGCTGTGCCGGCTCGGCGAAGCGCGCGACGAACTCGCCTCGCGGCATGGCCGGCGCGTGCCGCTTGCCGTCAAGATCGCGCCCGACCTGGACGAAAGCCAGATCGACGCCATTGCCGAACTGCTGCCGCGATACGGCATCGACGGGGTGATCGCCACCAACACCACCCTCTCGCGGGACGCCGTCCGGGGCTTGCGCAATGCCGACCAAGCGGGCGGCTTGTCGGGGCCGCCGGTGCGAGAGATGTCGCTGCGCGTGATCGAGAGGCTGCGGCGCAGCGCAGGCTCCTCCCTTGCCATCATCGGCGTAGGCGGCATCACGGAGGGTCGGCACGCCGCCGACAAAATCGCGGCCGGCGCCGATGCGGTCCAGCTCTACACCGGCCTCGTCTACCGCGGCCCCGCCCTAGTCAACGATTGCGTTGCCGCGCTGGCGCCTGGACGCTGAGCCGCGCAGCCGGCCAGCGCGCTCCGACGAATGGTGCGATGCAATAAACCTGACCGGGCGGCGGTATACTCCGGGAACAAAAAATGGGCTGCTGCATCGCGGCAAGCCCACCCCATCAAGGTGAGGTCGCGTTTACGACATTTCACCATATGGGATAAACTAGCATCATCGCGTAGAGACTCAAATAACAATGCCCAGAGCCATGACTTCCGAGGAGGCGGCTTTAGCGCCTTCCTCCGCGGCTCCCGCGCCGCAGATCGCCATCCAAGTGCTCGAACGCACCATGCGTCTGCTCGATGCCCTCGCCCAGCACCCCGATCCGGTTAGCCTCAAGGAACTCGCCCAAGCAACCGGCCTGCACCCCTCCACCGCCCACCGCATCCTGAACGACCTGGTCGCAGGACGCTACGTCGACCGCGTGGAAAGCGGCATGTATAGCCTGGGCATGCGCCTGCTCGAGCTCGGCCACCTGGTGAAGGGCCGGCTCAACGTCCGCGACGCAGCCATCACGCCGATGCGCACGCTACACCGCCTCACCGGGCAAACGGTCAACCTGTCGGTCCGGCAGGGAGACGAAATCGTCTACATCGACCGCGCATACAGCGAACGCTCCGGCATGCAGGTCGTGCGCGCCATCGGCGGCCGGGCTCCCCTGCACCTTACGTCCACGGGCAAGCTGTTCTTGTCCGCCGACGATCCCCTGCAGGTGCGCGCATACGCAGCGCGCACCGGCCTGCACGGACACACGGCCAACAGCCTGACCACGCTCGAGGACCTCGAGCGCGAACTCGAAGAAGTGCGCGCCAAGGGCTACGCGCGGGACAACGAAGAACTCGAAATGGGCGTGCGCTGCATCGCCGCGGGCATACGCGATGACACCGGCAAGCTCATCGCCGGCCTCTCCATTTCCGCGCCGGCGGACCGCATGCAGGACAGCTGGATCGATACGCTGGTGGAAACTGCCAGCCAGATTTCGGACGCCCTGGGCTACGAGCCCTGACCGGCGCCCGCTACGCCCGGCGGCACCGGGCCGCGGCTGGCCGTGCCGCCAGCCGCCCCCGCGAAGCTTACATCGCGCCGATTTCGCGCTGCACCCACTGGCGAATGCGCTGGGCGTCAGCCGTGCGGGTCAGCGAGCCGACGGAATCAAGCAGCACGATGGCCAAGTCGCGGCCTCCTATGGTCGCCAGCATGACGAGGCAGCGGCCGGCCTCGTTGATGAAACCGGTTTTCGATACGCTGATATCCCAATCCGGGCGTGCCACCAGGCGGTTGGTATTGCGGAAGGTCTGGGGCCTACCCTTCACCTCGACCACATATTCAGTGTCTGTCGTGTAGTGCCGGATCAGCGGATGCCGGGCCGCTTCGCGCACCAGGACGGCCAGGTCGCGCGGGCTCGAGACGTTTTCGCTGGACAGCCCCGTGGGTTCGACGTAGCGCGTGTCTTGCATGCCCAGCGCGGCGGCCTTGGCATTCATGGCTTGCACGAAGGCCGGCAGGCCGCCGGGATAATGGCGGCCCAGCGCATTGGCCGCCCGATTCTCCGACGACATCAAGGCCAGGTGCAGCATGTCGGCCCGCGAGAGCCGGGTGCCGACCGCCAGGCGCGAATGCGTGAACTTGTGGGTGTCGATATCTTCGGACGTAATCTCGAGTTCTTCATCCAGCGGTTGCCCCGCCTCGATCACGACCAGGGCTGTCATCAGCTTGGTGATCGAAGCAATGGGCGCCACGGTATTCTCGTTCTTGGCAAACAGCACGTCCGACGAGGCTAGGTCTTGGACGAAGGCCACGCTGGAGCGAACTGCCAGATGGCCGTCGTCGAGCTCGAGCGAGGAAGCAGGACCGTACGAAGCGCGCTGTATGCCGGCCGCGGCTTCCTTGTGCGCAACCGGCTTGGCAGCGCGCTTTTTCCCCGCCGCGACCGGTTTGGCCTTCTTGGCGGAGGCAACCTTGGAGGACTTGGCAGGGGCAGTCTTGGAAGACTTGGCGACCTTGGCCGGCTTCTTGGAGGAACGGGCCTTCCCCGATGCCGCCTTCTTGGCCTGCTTGGCTTGCGACGCGGACGAGGTAGCGGCGTGGGCCACCGGGACGGCGGCGGGAAGGATAAACGTGGCTGTGAGGGCGCAGAGCAGCGAGATCGATAAAATGCGGTTCCTGATGCGCGCCATGTTTCCTCCGGTAACGACTCGGCCCAGGGGTGGCAGCTTATCAGATTTTTCCGCGGAAATCTCTATTAAATGAACGACTTAGCTCGCTTTTTTTAAGCTTCTACTTAAAAACCGACTGCAAATATTGCAAAGCCCGGCACAGGCCGGGCCTTGGCTTTCCAGGAGCCCATGGGCGACGCTCCGAAACACGCCTTGGCAGGGTAGCTGCCGGGCTACCGGAGGCGTCGCGCCTGGGCGGTGCTCGGCGTCAATCTGCGTAGACACCCGCCTTCTTGATCACGGCGCCCCACTTGGCGGTCTCGGACTTCACCAGCGTGTCGAGGGCGGCAGGCGTGGCCTTGTCAGCCAAGACGATGGCGCCGAGCTCGCTCATGCGCTTCTGGAACGCGGGATCGTCCAAGCCAGCCTTCAGTGCGCTCTGCAGCTTGGCGACCACGGCGGGCGAAGTCCCCTTGGGTGCCCACAAGCCGTGCCAGATGCCGACCGAGAACCCCTTCAGGCCGGATTCGTCCAGCGTGGGCAGGTCGGGCAGGCTCGGCACCCGGCTCGTGCTCGTCACGGCATAGGCCTTGACCTTGCCGGCCTTGATTTGCCCGGTGGTGTTGGTAGTTTGGTCGCACATGAAGTCCACCTGCTTGCCCAGCAGGTCGTTCATGGCCGGCGCGGTGCCTTTATAAGGGATGGTCTGGAACTCCGTGCCGATGGAGCTCATGAACATCAGGCCGCACAGGTGCGAGGCCGAGCCGATCCCCGCGTTGGCCATGGAGAGCTTGCTGGCGTTGGCCTTGACGTAGTCGAGGAACTCCTTGATGTTATTCGCGGGGAAGTTATCGCGCGCGACTATCGTCATGGGCACGTCGACCGTGAGCCCGATCGGTTGGAAATCGTTGGCCTGGTCGTAGCTCAGCTTGCGATAGAGCGCCGGCGCAGTGGAGAAGCCGATGTGCATGAGAAGCACGGTATAGCCGTCGTTCGGCGCCTTGGCCACCCTTGCGGTGCCGATCGTGCCGCCGGCACCGCCGACGTTCTCGACCACCACCGTTTGGCCGAGCGACTTGCGCATGGCTTCGGCCAGCGAGCGCGCCACCACGTCGGTGGGACCACCGGCCGCGAAGGGAACGATCATCGTCACCGGACGGGTGGGATAGTTCTGCTCCGCCGCGTGCGCAGGCGCGAGGCCGGCCACGCCGGCCAGGACTGCGGCCGCGATCGCCGCGGGCGCTGCATTTTTTTGAAGGCCCATTTTTGTCTCCTGCTCGTGAAAGGGTGCCGCGGGAGACGACTCCCGCGACAGTGAAAAGAGTGTAAGGGATCGCAATCTGCGCGCGAGAACGAATCTCCCTATCGTTTCCCCTGAGTCCACGCCACAGCGAACGCCGAGATCGCCATGCCGGCCAGCATGGTCAGGGTGAGTGGCTCGTCGAACGCCGCCCAGGCCATGAGCGCGGTCACGGTCGGCGTCAGATACATGAGGCTCGCCACCCGGGTGGCGGCACCGCGCCGAATCAGCAGGAACAACAGGCAGATCGCGCCGATGGACAGCGCAAACACCGACCAGGCCCACGCGCCCACGAAGGACCAGGTCCACTCGACCTGCATCGTTTCGAACACCCAGGCGGCCGGCGCAACGACGGCCAGCGATGCGGCAAACTGCAGCACCAGGCCGGCGCGCAAGTCCACCCCGGGACAGAACCGCCTCTGGTAAATCGTGCCGGCGGTGATGGAGACCAATGCCCCCACGGCAAACGCCAGCGCCCGCCAGGTGAGCCCGTCGCCACCGAGGCGGTTCTCCACCACCAACGCCACGCCCAGGAACCCCAGTGCCAGCCCGATCCATTGGCGCATGCTGGGCGCCTCGCCCATCCAGCGGCCGGCCACGCCCGTCAGCAGGGGCTGCAGGCCCACGACCAGCGCGGCCAACCCTGCCCCCATGCCCTGGTGGATCGCCGTCCAGACGCCGCCGAGATATCCGGCCTGGAGCAGTACGCCGGCCACGGCGACATGCAGGCTTTCTCGACGCCCTGGCCACTGGATGGACAACAGAAACGACAGCGGCACCATGACGGCGAGCACGCCCGCGAACCGCGCGGCCAGGAAGGTCATGGGCTCGGCATACGGCAGCCCAAAGCGGGCGACGACGAAGCCCGTGCTCCAGATAATGACGAAAAAGGGTGCGATCAAGCGGGACAGGAGCGGAGAACCCACGGCGCGGCCTTCGGTATGGGACGCCGAAGTGTAGCGGGACACCGCCCACGCGCGCTATGTGCAGAGCCCTTTGGGCCCCCTTCCGCTGGCGGGGAAGGCGCCTGACGCATCGCAACAATCCACAGGGGAAAAAACTTGACTTTCCCCACAGTACACCTACAATAGTTTTTGTGCGATGCAGCAATCGACATCGATGCGCATTGACGGATCGGGCTGTTTGGGGGCGTACTTCCCTGGTTTCCCGGTCGCCTCGTCCTAGACAGTCCACAAGGAGCCCAACTATGTTCGCTACCCCTGAACGCGCACTGGCCTCGCAAAAAGCGGCCTTTGAAACCCTACTCACCGCCCAGAACACCGCGTTCGAAGGTTTCGAAAAACTGGTCGACCTGCACCTGAAGGTTACCAAGGCCACGTTCGAAGAAGCGTCGCTGAAGGCACAAGAAGCCTTTGGCCTGAAAGACGGCCAAGAAGTGTTCGCCTTCGTCTCCTCGCTGGTCCAACCGAGCGCCGAGAAGGCGGTCGCCTACGGCAAGCACGTTTATGACATCGTATCTGGCGTGCAGACCGAATTCACGCGCCTGGGCGAAGCGCAGCTGGCCGAACAGCACCGCCAACTTGCCGAAGCCGTCGACCAGCTGGCCAAGAACGCGCCGGCCGGCTCGGAAAGCGCCATCGCGCTGGTCAAGTCCTCGCTCGCCACGCTCACGTCGGCATACGAGTCGGTGAGCAAAGCGGCCAAGCAAGCGGCGGAACTGGCCGAGTCCAACCTGAACGCGGCCACGAATGCCACGTTCAAGGCCGCCGCCGACGGCCGCGCAGCGCGCAGCCGCAAGGCCGCCGCGGCCTAAGCCCTGCACGCAAGACCCGATTACTCGGCGGCGTTGAACAGGCCGCCGAGCCGGCGCACCTCTTCGCGCATGCAGGCCAGCGCCTCGGCCGCCGCGGCCGGCTCGCCTTTGACACCCAACTCGATGTGGCGGCGCTTCCCGTCGCCTCCCACGCTGGGCAGGCTGAACGCCTTGACGTCGGGCCAACGCCGCTCGATGGCCTCCATCACCGGCGCGATGCGCGACTCTGGCAGCTCGAACACCATGAATGAATGCTCGACGTGCGGCACCGCATGGTGCAAGCCGGCATAACGGTTGTCGAGCGTCCATTCGATCATCGGCCAGGCCATCACCGGAAAG
This sequence comes from Pigmentiphaga sp., assembly GCF_019689535.1. Lineage (GTDB taxonomy): Bacteria > Pseudomonadota > Gammaproteobacteria > Burkholderiales > Burkholderiaceae_B > Pigmentiphaga. Next base: position 1,833 of record NZ_JADGHH010000001.1, on the reverse strand, counting down.
CCCGGCACGAAGGTGTGGTCTCGTATGAAAAATCCCGGAATTTTGTTGTAGGGATTGGGCACGATCTCGCTGCCTTCCGGAAACTCGCCCATTTTCAGGCGCCGCTGGTTTTCCGGCGTCGTCATGTCGGCGCTGCCCGAGCCCTCGGCGGCCGTCTCCGCGCAGCGCTCGGTGATCAGAATCCGCGCTTCCTCGTGCAATACCAGCGGTACGCCCAAGGCAGCCGCCGCGGCTTGGCGCGTGTGATCGTCGGGCGTGGCGCCAATGCCGCCGCACGAAAACACAATGTCGCCACTGGCAAAACTGCGACGCAGCGCGTCGGTGAGCGCCTCGCGGTCGTCGCCCAGGAACTGGGCCCAGGCGAGCCGCAGGCCGCGCGCGCCCAACAGCTCCACGACCTTGGCGAAATGCCGGTCTTGGCGGCGCCCGGAAAGAATCTCGTCTCCGATGATGAACAAGCCGATACGGCGAGAAGCAAGCGATGCGTTCATGACGTGGTCTCGCTACGCAGGCGGCGCAGCGCCTCGAGTGCAAAATGCGAAAACAGGAGCGCCGAAAACACCGGCAGTATGAACCAGGCGGGAGGCAAGAGGTTCAACAGGGAACAGATCAGCCCTAACGCCCAGAATCCCCGATTGTGCCGCGCGAGCAGCAGGCGCCGCTCTTCGGGCGAAGCATGCTCGATCATCGCGTCGAGCCGGAGCATGCGAGTAAAGGCAAAAGCCCACCAGGCGATGGGCAGCAGCACGGCCAGTGGAGGAAGCAGCCAGAGCGGCATGGTGAACAGCCAGCCGAACACGAACAGCGTCGTGACCCACACGGCATTCCAGACGCTCGCGACCGTCGCATTGCGGCCACGCCGCTCCAGCTCGGGGTAGTCGTTCTTCTCCAGATTGCGCAGCACCAGCGGCATGATGAGCACCGCCGCGACCACGAGCCCCAGGATGCCCGATAGCGGCAGCAGGATCAGCGTGGCCACGACGGGAATCAGCCACAGCTTGAGCGAGGCGATCCCCACGGCGACCAGCACGCCGTCCAGATCGCTCACGAACGGAATCCCGAACAGCGTGCCTTGCAGCCATTCGGTAAGCGGTGTCCAGAAGAACCAAATCAGGGCGATCGCCGCGGCCAAGGCGACCAGGAAAGGCAGCAGCAACGCAAGCAGCATGGGCCCGCGGAACTGCGATACGACGGCCCGGCCAAAGGCCAGGCCGACCCCCTGCAACCCCGCGCTGGCCGCAGTGCGTTCATCGGAAGAGGAAGCCATTCGATCTCCGTGATTTCAGTCACGGTTGCAAGTATGACGCAAGGCGCAGGCATAATGGCTACCAAAACCCTTACGTCACTCACATCATGGCCGTCTACTTTCCCGACACCGGCGCCGGTGAGCTCGCGCGGCGCCTCGATGATCCGCAAACCTTGCTGGTCGCGTGCCTCTGCGCGGCTTGGTGTGGCACTTGCCGCGAATACCAGCCCAAGTTCGAGGAACTGTCCGAGCAGTTCACCGATCACGTGTTCCTCTGGGTGGACGTCGAGGAACACCCCGACCTGCTGGACGATCAGGACATCGAAGACTTCCCCACCCTGCTGATCCAAACCGGGCACCAGACCCTCTTCTATGGCCCGATGCTGCCCCACATCGGCCACCTGCAGCGCCTGCTCGAAAGCCTGGAGACCGACAGTCCGGCCCCCAACCTGCCCGGCGCGCCGGAGCTGCGGCGCGCCCTCACCTAGGACGCTCGAAAAGCGAGGCGGAAAGCGTCACTGCTGCGTCGCACCTGGCTCGGAAACGGCCCCGCCCCCGGTGCGCCAGGGGTCTACGCAACAATGAAT